>CAYGBO010000008.1:0-7274 GCA_964348145.1 uncultured Methanomassiliicoccales archaeon | reverse complement strand
GATCTCATCCTGCAGATGAAGGAGGAGGGAATCACCGTGTTCCTCTGCTCCCACATCCTTTCCGAAGTTCAGGAGTTGTGCGATCGTGTCGGCGTCCTTCATCGAGGGCGACTCGTCGCGGAGGACACGACGAGAAAGCTCTCCGAGGTCCTGAACGTGCTGCCTCTGCTCTCTTTGTGGCTCCATGAGCCGACTCCGAGGGCAAGGGGAATTGTGGAGAGCGTGCCCGGAGTGCGATCCGTCGACGTTCAGGGCGATTTCCTCCGTGTCGAGTGTCCGCTCGAGGCAAGGGGAGAGATCGTCGCAGCCCTTGACCGAGAAGGGATTAGGGTCAAGGATCTTCGCACGGAGGAGCCATCCCTCGAGGACGCCTTCATGAAGCTAACGACGGGCTACGGGGGCCGCGCAGAATGAGGATTTCGGGCATCCTGCTGGTTTCCAAAAAGGAGTACATGGATAACGTCAGGAATCGCTGGGTCATCGTCCTCTCCCTCCTTTTCGCAGTGATTTCTCTTGTCATTGCCTATGTCAGCGGGGCCCAGGCCACCGGAGCGGTCGGGTTCACACCCTTCGACGAGACCGTCCCCGCTCTCAACCCTGTGATGCTGATTCTCATACCTCTCGTCGCCTTGATACTCGGATATGCTACGATTGCCGGAGAGGACGAGAACGGTTCTCTCGGTCTCCTGCTTTCGCTCACGGTGACCCGAAACGAGGTAATCCTCGGGAAGTTCCTTGGCCTAGGGGCCATTCTGCTGTCAACGGTCGCCGCCGGGCTCGGGATCACAGGGGTTGTCGTCGGGTCCATCGCAGGGGCGGAGGAGTGGCCCGGCTATCTCGCCTTCATGGGAATCGCGCTGCTCCTCGGGCTTGCGTACCTTTCCCTGGCGGTCCTACTATCTACGGCAACGAAGCGGCGAGCCGCCGCGCTCGGGGGAGCCGTGCTCATTTTCTTCTTCTTCAATTTCATTTACGATTTGCTGGTCTTCGGCATCCTCGTCGCCACCGGCTGGCAGTTCGACCTCCTCAATCTCTCCGTGGACTTCCCAGACTGGGTGTGGTGGGCCCTCATTGTCAATCCTAGTGAGGGGGCCCACGTCGCGGCCTTCATGGCGTTTGGCGTGGAGCAGATCTTCGGTATCCCGTACTCTCTGCCCGGCTTCGTCTCTGCCCCTCTCGTGTTGGGGATCCTGGCAACTTGGACTTTGATACCCCTTACCCTCTCCTTCCTTCTCTTCAATCGCCGAGATCTCTAGTTCGACGTCAGCCCGGTTGCGAACGGTCACGTAGCGTTCCCTCTTGTGGACGACGCCGCGTGCAGGCGAGTGACCGCCTGAATGGCTCGTCCTTCCTCGGCCGGGGGGAAGGGGGGACCTGTGGGTCTCCCGCCCCGCCTCAAGACTTCCCGGAGAGGGTGGCCTGCTTCACGCGCCACTCGCCGGAGGCGCCAAACCAAATGGGTTCCGCCTGCAGGATCTCGACCTTCTTCCCGAAGATCGGCCCATCAAGCACAAGGGTCTCAAACTCGCCCCCCTCCCCGCAGGGATGGACCCCATGGGATTCATGAAGCTGGAGGAGGTCTTCGATCGTCCTTTCGTCCCACGCACGGCCTAGCCACGACTCATCGAAGCCTTCTGCGGACACGCTCGAGAACACGATGCGAAATCCTGCGTCCAAGTATTCTCGGATCAGGTCCCGTGGGTCTCGTCGCCATAGAGGTGCGAACACTCGCAGGCCGAGTTTCTCGGCGACGCCGTTTATGCGAGCATGCTGGTAGTCGGATGCAATCGCGCCTACGAGAATCCCATCGGCCTCAATCCGCGCGAAGGCGCGTTGCAGCGCGGCAAGTTCCGCGGCCTCCCCTGTATTCGCAGACTCTTCCACGAGCGGGATGGCCATGGCTTGGGAAAGGAGTGGCGTGAGATGCAGATTCGGGACATGGAAGAGAAGGGAATCCGGGTTGTCCGGCCTCACCGAAATCAGTTGTGTAACGCTCCATCCCCGTTGCAGGGCGACAAACGTCGCGTACGTGGAGTCTTTGCCTCCGGAAAACAGGACGGCAACCCGCACGGCTCTCGCAAGGGCCCCACGCGCAAAAGCCTTTTCGAGCGCGGCCTGCGCGGCGAGGGGGACCGCTTTCCTTCGAAGGAAATCCCGCCTCAACGTTTTATGAACGTTGTGTCCATTCCCGGCCCGACGACCTCCCGTCTGGAGCGAGCAAGGCGGAGGTGGCGAGGGACGAGCGACAACGTGGAGGCACTCAAGAAACGAGCGGCGCATGCCGCCCTTGGGTACGTCCGAGGCGGCATGGTTGTGGGTCTCGGCACCGGCTCAACAGCGCGTCATGTCCTCGAGGGACTTGCGCGCCTGGTCGCGGACGGCACGACTGTGAAGGGAATACCGACCTCTCTCGCGACGGCCCGAGCGGCGAAGACCCGAGGCATTCCCCTGACATCGCTTGAAGAACATCCCCACCCCGACGTCGCCATTGACGGAGCCGACGAGGTCGATTCCAAACTCAACCTCATTAAGGGCCTTGGAGGCGCTCTCTTTCGCGAGAAGATCGTCGCGGAGGCATCCAAGAAGTTCATCGTCGTCGTGGACGAGTCGAAGCTCGTGCCACGACTGGGGTCCAAGGCCCCGGCAAGGCTCAGGCGGAAGCGTTGGGGACCCCCTTCGGCTGGCGTTTCGCCGCGTCGCGCCTGGAGGCCTTAGGAGCCGATGTGGAACTGCGTCGTCGGAAGGGCGCGACGATCCGGACGGACAACGGCAACCACGTCCTCGACGCTCGCTTCGGAGCGATCCGGTCCCCCTCGAAGCTCGCGACGGAGATTCAGGCGATCCCGGGCGTCGTGGGCCACGGGCTGTTCCTGAGCATGGCCGACATCGTCATCGTAGGCACGGCGAAGGGCGTTCGAACCCTTCGCCCTAAGCGTACGACTTGAGCTTCTTGCGGTTCGCCTCGATCCGTTCGATTTTAGCCTGCTCGTCCCGATCCACCTGGGAGAGGATGTCGGACCACGGGAGGCTCAGCCGGTACGCGTGAACGGGCCGCCCCTTTCCCTCCTTCTTGATGTCCCGCTTTTCCACCCACTTCCGCTGTCGCAACTCCTGCATCGCGATGCTGACTTCGGGCTGCCGGAGGCCCGTGGCCTTCTCGATTTCCACGGAGGATGTCTCCTCCCTTTTCGATAGAAAGACCAGGGTTTTCGCGAGATTCCTCGGCATTCCGGTCTCGATGAGCAGGTCTACCAGAACCTCGTCTCGACGGGTCAGGCGAGCGTCCCTGCTCATGAGCATTCCCGGCCTTGTGACGCGTGTCGCTTCTATTTCCCGCCCATTTATTAATTTCGCTATATATATTTCTTATCGTCCGAGTCGTGCCTTTCGCAAACGGGTTTCGAATGGACCGCGATCGATTCGCGTTCATACACTCACAGACATGAGCGAACGCGCGAGCCGCAAACCCTTTAATAGCAGTTCCTCTCTGTTACGCCTCTCGGTCGCCCCTCCATGAAGATGCCGCGTTCTATCCGAGGCTATTGCCCGCACTGCAGCAAGCACGTGGAGCTGGAGGTCGAGCGCGTGAAGAACCGTCCGCGGTCCGAGTTGAGGCGGGGGCAACGCCGTTTCCGTCGGGTGAGCGCCGGGTACGGCGGCTTCCCACGACCGAAACCCGAGGGCCGGGAGAAGCCCACGAAGCGCGTCCATCTCCGGTTCCGCTGCAAAGAGTGTAAGAAGGCTCATCAGCGCGTCAGCTTCCGGGCCAAGAAGTTCGAGCTCCTCGAGGTGCACAGGTGATCCCGAAGCCGACGAGCGCGTTCCTCCGAGTCAAGTGCGAAGATTGCGGCAACGAGCAAATCGTCTTCGACCGGGCGGCCAGTGTGGTCCTGTGCCAAGTATGCGGATCGACCCTTCTGAAACCGACCGGCGGGAAGGCCGCGATCCGAGGCGAGATCCTGGGGGTCCTCGAGTAATGCCTGAGCGAGGATACGAGTGGCCCGAGGAGGGCGATCTCGTCGTCTGCACCGTAAACAACGTGAAGAACTTCGGGGCCTTCGTCGCCCTTGACGAGTACGAGGGCAAGGAGGGCTTCATTCACATCGCCGAGGTGTCCTCGGGGTGGATCAAGTACATCCGCGACTACGTGCGCGAGGGCCAGAAGATCGTGTGCAAGGTGCTCCGGGTGAATCCGGGGAAGGGCCAGATCGACCTGTCTCTCAAGGCAGTCAACGAACACCAGCGGCGCGAGAAGATTCAGGAATGGAAGAACGAGCAGAAGGCGGAGAATCTCCTGGGCATCGTGGCTCAGCACCTTGGGAAGCCCGTCCCGGCCTGTTGGGACGACTTCGGGTATGATCTCCTCGATACCTTTGGCACCCTCTACCGGGCTTTCGAGGAGTGCGTCTTGGACGAAAAGGCCCTCGAGTCGGAGGGCTTCAAAGGTCCCTGGGTTAAGATCTTCGCTCAGGTCGCCCAGGAGAATATCGTACCGCCCTACGTGACCATCGACGGGTACGTCGAGGCGACCGACTTCAGCCCGGAGGGCGCGGTCCACATCAAGGAAGCCCTCATGAAGGCGTCGAGGGAGGGCGACGGGATCACGGTCCGCGTCCAGTACCTGGGAGCGCCTCGATACCGCCTCGTGGTCCGGGCGCCGGACTACAAGACTGCGGAGGACGAAATCGAGAAAGCCGCGGGCCGTGTGGTCAAAGCCCTCGAGGTGAAGGGCGGCCAGGGCTCGTTCCACCGGGAGGAGTGAGGGGTCCGCGTGAGGAGCCTGCTGAAACGGTGTCGCGCATGCCGTCGATACACCCTGCAGGATCGCTGCCCGGCCTGCGGCGATCTCGCGGGGAATCCGATGCCCCCGCGGTACTCCCCGGAGGACCGGTACGGCGCGTACCGACGGCGGCTCAAAAGGGAGGGTGAGAACTCATGGAAAGCATCGTGATCGAGTACAGCGAGCGCCCCAAGCTTGTGGAGCCCGTCTTCGTGGAAGGGCTCCCCGGGATCGGGAATGTGGGGAAGCTCGCCGCGGAGCACCTCAAGGACGAACTCAAGGCGGTCAAGTTCGCGGAGATCTTCTCGAAATACTTTCCGCCTCAGGTCCTCGTCCAGGACGACGGACAGATTAAGCTCGTGAACAACGAGATGCACTACGTCCGGAAGGGGCCCGGAAAGGATATCATCCTCCTGACCGGGGACTACCAGGGCCTCACACCGGAGGGTCAGTACGAACTCAGCGACTTCATCCTCCGAGAATTGAGGAAATTCGGCGTGAAAAGGGTCTTCACCCTAGGCGGCTACGGCATGGGCCGGATGGTCTCGAAGCCCCGGGTCCTCGGCGCGGCAACGGACGCGGCCCTCGTGAAGGAGATGGAGAAGCTCGGCGTTGTGTTTTCCCGCGGCGAGCCGGGGGCGGGCATCGTGGGGGCGAGCGGCCTCCTGCTCGGCCTTGGACGCATGCACAACATGCAGGCCGTGTGCTTGATGGGGGAGACGTCGGGCTATTTCGTGGACCCCAAGAGCGCTCAGGCCGTCCTCGAGGTCCTCACGAAGGTCCTCGATGTCGAGATTTCCTTCGAGGAGCTCGAGAACAAGGCGAAGCAGATTGACCAGATCACGTCGAAGCTGCGAGATATCGAGGCCACGCCGGAGTCTCCGGAGAAGCGCGAGGACCTCGGGTACATCGGGTGAGGCCGCAAACTTCTATACGCCGTCCGCGGCATACGGAACGCGGTCGGGATGGGCAGCGACGAGGTTCGGAAGGCCTTTCTGAAGGGCTACGAAGAGGGACTCAGGGCCGCCTGGCGGGAAATCGGGTCTCTCACAACGCGGGGCTACTCGTCCACGGAACTCAGCGTCATGGCCAAATCGAAGATGGCGGTCCTCTACAGGGATGTGGAGGCGATGGAGGCCCGTCTCCTGGAGGAGGAAGGAGGGACCTTCGTGGATGCCTCACCGCCCCGGGGAGCTGTCGCGGGTCGCGGCGCCTACCTCGTCCGCGAGCCAAAGGCCGACCGAATCTTCGAGTTGTTCAAGGGCTTGCTCGACGAGGGCTCCCGCGGGCTGTGCATCACGCGGACCCATCCGGAAGGCTTTCGGAGTCGGTACGATCTCCCCGTGTCGGGGTACGTCTGGTTGTCGAAGAGCCCGGGAAAGAAGCAGAAGGGCGTCGCGGTCGTGGAACCGACCGCCCTCGTGGACATCGCGTCCGCGATCGCGGAGTTCGCAGCCGAGGGAGGAGGTGCCGCAGTCCTGCTCGAGGGCATCGAGTACATGATTGCCCAGAATGGCTTTGCATCCGTGCAACGGTTCCTGCAGAAGGTCAACGAAAAGATCGTTCTGAACGATTCATACCTTCTGATTTCCGCAAACCCCGCTGCCATGCGCGAGCAGGAGTACAAGCTCCTCGCCCGCGAGATGGTCGGGGAGATCTGATGTCACGGGGGGCGGGGCGGTATGCATCTCTCGAGGGCGCACCTACCCGTTCCCCCGGCATCTTCTGGATTTCTTGCACCTGCGAGATGATGCGCCGCGCCCAGTCCATGCTCGTGAGGTCGCAAAAGCCTTTATGGGCCCCGGGCCTAACCCGCCCCCTCGCTCCCGTAGTCTAGTCCGGTTAAGGATCGGGGCCTTTCGAGCCTCAGACGCGGGTTCGAATCCCGCCGGGAGCATACCCACGTGGGTCTACTACCACGGCCCACTCCAATTCGCAGCGACCCAAGAGGAGCCGGACCCATACCGGTCGCGCATTCGGAGTAGCGGGCGGCAGGCACCATGGCCCGTAGGCGTGTGGGCACGTTCGGGCGGGTTCATGGATAACGTATCTGATTGAACACTTGTTCGCAAAGGCACGAATAGGAGGTCGAGGACCGCGTGAGGAAAGTCGAGTGGCCGCCTACTGCATCCTTCGGGGGAGATTCTTCGTCACACTCGACACTGACATAAGGCGTGACGGCGCTACGGGAGTCGTACGATGAAGGTTTCCATCGTCGGGGCGTCTGGGAAGCTCGGTCGGTACATGGTGCAGCACGCGCTGGATCGGGGCTACAGAGTCGTTGGCGTCTGCCGAGAGAAGAGCGTGGGCAAGCTCGACGCGTTCAAGGACCGCATCACGATCACCCCTGGGATGACTAACGACCCCGAGGTGATCAAGCGGGCCGTCGCGGGTTGCGACGGGGTGCTCACCGTGCTCGTCCCGTGGGGCGTCCGCGGCTACGCCACAGGGACGGCGCAGGCCGTGCTTGACTACGCGCCCCCAGGCGCGCGCC
>CAYGBO010000007.1:65605-67822 GCA_964348145.1 uncultured Methanomassiliicoccales archaeon | reverse complement strand
GGCATCCCGAGGAACGACTGGGGCATGTGGCAGTCCATGCCCCCGGGCACGTACAAGGTATCCTTCGGGCCCGTGGTGGGCATGGTCACACCACCGGAACAGATCGTGATCGTTGCAGCCGCGACGCTGACGACAGTGACGGGCACGTATCCCACAGGCGCGACCGGAGGGATTGAGCCGATGCAGTCCCGTGCCTCTTTGCCAATTTCGGATGCCGCGCCAGGGACTCCGTACGTGGACGTCGCCCTTGCGTCGATTTCGACGACCTCAACGAGATATCCGGATCGTCTGGGGTTCCTGTGACGCCGCCTCGCCGTCTTTCTGCGGACCAAGAGGCTCGTCGAGGACATCGCCGTCTGTCTCCGCGCTCCCGTTCCGCTCGGTCGAAGGCTCGGCCCGCCGCCCTGCGTCCATCTGCGAGGCGGAGCGCCTCCGGGTGAGCCATAGGGCGAGACCTGCGGCTGCGATGCCCGTGGCGATCATGCCGGGTGCGGCGATCCAGATGGCAGTGGTATAGTCGGTGGTCACGGCGGGCGCGCGGTAGCGGACGACGAAACTCGACACCTCGCGATTTCCGAGGCCGTCTTGGGCCGTGATTGCCACGAACGTCTCTTCGCCCGTGAGGGGAACTGTGACCTCGAAATGGCCTGTCTGCTGCACGGTCGCGGACACATTGTTCACGGTCAACGTCGCATTCGGCTCCGTTCGTCCTCGGACGATGAGTTCCAGCGCGTCGGGCTGAACCTCGAAGTCGTCGACTGCGACGAACACCCTCGTCTTGCGAACGACCTCGACGCGTTCCTCGCGCACGTTTCCCGCCGCGTCCGAGGCGCGAACCACAATTACGTTCCGGCCCTCAAACAAGACCACGGAAGATAGGAATCGGTCTCCATCGGGCGTGGCCGGGGCGCCGTTCACCGTGACGCTCGCCCCGACTTCCGTGACGACGATGACGTCCATGGAGGTAATGCTCGTGAGCGTACCGTTTTCAGGTGACGTCACGACAAGGAGGGGTGGCGTCACATCATGGGTTACGAGCCGTAGGACATCGGCTACGTTGCCCGCCGAATCCATTGCGGTGACCTGGATGACGTTCGTGCCCTCGACCAATGCCAAAGAGACATCAAAGGTGCCGTCGGTCGTGTTGACGGCAATTCCGTTCACCGCGACGCTCGCTCCGAGCTCCGCGAGGCCTTGCACCCTTACGACTCCCAGGCGTGTGAGGAGATCGTCCTCAGGGGAGGAAACACTCAGGGACGGCGGCGTCGTGTCGCTCGCGATCGCCAGGGTGGCCTCGGCGAAGTTGCCGGCCACGTCCGTCGCCCGGACGACGAGGAGATTCAGACCCTCGGTGAGGGACACGTCGATCTGGAATACGCCGGCGGATGTGTTCGCAGACTCGCCGTTCACCGTGAGGAAGGCCCCCGCCTCCGTCCTCCCCGTCACCCTCGTGGTATTGTCGCGCGTGAGCGTTCCGTTCGACGGGGTGAAGAGCGTCAGTTCGGGGGGCATCGTGTCCAGTGTGACGTTCACGAGGATCTCATTCCAGTTGCCGTAGATGTCCGTTGCCCGGACTGCTATGGCATTCGCGCCCTCCGAAAGGGCCACGTCCACGGCGAAGGAGCCGTTCGAATCGGCCGAGACGGGATTTCCGTTCACCGTGAGCGTCGCGCCTGGCTCGACGAGCCCGGCCACGGGAACCGTCGGGTTGTTCGTCAGGGAAGGGACGGGGGCGAGGGATAGGAGCACGGAGCTCTTCAGGAGTAGCCGGAACTCCGCCGCCCGAAGGTTGCCCGCGAGATCCCTCGCATCAACTCGGACTACGTTCAATCCTTCCGCCAGGGCCACGGTTTCGTTGAAGGTCCCCGTGGGATCGAGAGAAATCGGCGCGCCGTTCAGCCGGACTTCCACGGGGATTGTCTCTCCGAACCTCAGTGCCGAACCGGAAACGTTCAGGGAGGCCTCCGTCACGACCTCCCCATCCGACACGGGCGCCCCGGTTAGCGTCCACAGGGACACGTCGAGGTCGAAGATGTTCCTCAAGGGATACGGGCCCGTCTCCAGATCGAGGTGGACAAAGGTCGCCGTCTCGCCTGTGGGGACCGTCACGTTCACCGGCTGCTGGTCCCATGCGATGTAGCCCGCGGCGATCGAATCGCCCGTCGAGTTCCACAAGGTGAGGAAAGGTGTGTGGGGCGACGGAGTCGCGGCGAGGAA
>CAYGBO010000007.1:31647-65563 GCA_964348145.1 uncultured Methanomassiliicoccales archaeon | reverse complement strand
CCCCACGCTCTCACTCGTGACGCTCGCAAGGGAGTTCCCGAAGGCGTCCGTCACAGACCAGTCGACCGCCACGGATGCGTTCGTCTGCACGAGGGCGAGCTGCGTCTCCAGGGCGCCGCCATAGCTGACGTTGAGACTCGAGCCGTTCTGCAGATCGAGACCATGCGTCGATGTGGTATACTTCCATGCGGCCTTCAGGTCCGAGAGGGACATCACGAAGACGGCCTCGTAGAGGTCTGGATACACGACGATTGTGCCCGGGGTGAATTCGAAGCTCTCTTCTACGCCGTCCGGGAGTTGGATTGGCCGGAGCTGGAGGACGCCTTGATGGTCTCCAGAGACCGTGTCCAGGGTGACTTCCAGAGGGGCCGTGGACCCCGGCGGCGTGTCGTACGCGTATGTTACATCGGCGTCCGGCAAGACTCGGCGCGCCAGGAAGTAGTGTGAGCCATTCACGTCGTAGGCGCGCACGGCAATCCAGTAGTCACCGTGGGATCCTCCCGGGGAAGGGAATGTGACCGAGCCGTTCCCATCGAGGGTCCCCAGGGAGCGCACAGAGGAACCCAAGACCGCATCCACGCTCGCACCCGCGAGGGGGGCGCCCGCGAGGTCCGTCGCCGCGACCGTAATCGAGGGTGGGCGGATCGTGAAGGAGGAGGTATGGGGGCCGATCGACACGCGATAGCTGCCGACGGGATCCCGGTTCACGGCAAAGCTCACGGCTTCCGTCACGCCCGCCGCAACGGAGATAGACTGGGACGCCTCGTACGCGTCGTCCACATAGAGGGTCGCACTGTAGTTTCCGGGACCCGTACCCAGGTTCCGTACTTGGACGGTCACGTTGAAGGTTTCGGACCACAGCCCGACGGACGGGTCCACCGTGAGGTCCCAGTCGACCAAGAGGGAGGCGTCGCACGCGGAGGGCCGCATCACCCAGGCGAGTGTTCGCAGGAGCAGATTTTCGCCCTCCGGCGTCCAGTCATTCGGGCCGATATAGTAGGACCCGCCATGGAGGGAGAGGAGGGCGTGACGGTTGTTCACCCGTTCGTCCACGGCGATCCCGCGGCCCAGTATTCCGGTGCTCGTGAGACCCGCGTCGGCGATCGTCGTCCCGTTTTCGCCCGCATAACCGTCGAACCAGGCATAGTCATGCCAGAACGTCGTGTTGTCCAGGATGATTCGATCTCCGGGGATTGCGGAGCCCAGGATGGGATGGCTCTGGGTGACCTCGTAGTAGGTCTCCGTCGCGGTCCAGTCGTACCCGCTGTCCCGAGACGCCGGATCGCCGAGGTTCGCATTCATCACCGCGACGCCGCTCGAGGAGAAGAGGCCCCACGTGTCGAGAAATACGACTCCCGTGCCGGCACCGTCTGTGGCCGTGAGGAAGTCGGCAAAGGTGATCGCCCCCGGGTCGCCCGGGCCATTCACGACGACGGCCTGGTACCGACACGCATCCGCGTTCACATCCCACCACGTTGGGTATTCCACGAGGTAGTCGTTCCGGTCCAAGAAGAGGCCGATCTCTCCCGCGGCACCGCCCGTCGAATAGTCTCCCAAGACGGCGACCCTCGGCCGCGCATCCAGGGTGATCGTCACATTTGTCTGCAGTCCTTCGGACACGGCGACGTTCGGGACGACCTCGCGGGCGAAGTAGGGCGACGTGGCCTCGAGAGCGTACGTGCCCACGGGGAGCTTCGCAAAGGTGAAGGCGCCCGTGGCGTCCGAGGATCTGGTGAGCTCAATCGGCACGTTCACGACGCTGACTTCCACGCCGGGCACGGGGAGTCCCGAGGCATTCGCGACGGCGATCCCTGCGACGGTCCCGTAGGGCAAAGGATCGAGGAGGAGATCGAGTCTCGTCCATGCACTCGTCGTGACAGTGACGTTGGCGGCATATCCGTCTGTGTAGCCGAATCGCATCGCACTGACGTTGTAGAGGCCGGGTTTCAAGTAGATCCGGTAGGATCCTGTGGCGCCCGTCGTCGAAGAGCGGATCGTGCTTCCATTCGCAGCCTCGACCTGCCCTTGATCCAGGGGCATTGAGTCCTCCGCATCCAGGACGTACCCCTCGATGCCACTGTCGAAGGCGACCTCGAGGGTGGCCTCGAGGCAGTCCAGCCGTCCTGCGCCGTAGCGCGTGTCCGGCGGCGAGGGGGCATAGCGGTCGTACCACACGGCGGTCGTCGTGAGCGCGAAAAGGGCCCGGTCCGGGGTGAGGTTCGGGTTCGCAGCCTTCATGAGGGCGACGCACCCCGAGACATGGGGCGTCGCCATGGACGTCCCCTGCCAGTAATCGTAGCCCCCGCCGGGCAAGGAGGCGTAGACGTTCACGCCGGGTGCAGAGAGGTCGGGCACGATCCATTCGTCCGGCCAGTCCGCGGGTGGGGACGTCCACATCGTCTTCCGGATAAGCTGCCCGCTGCTGAACCCTGCGATGTCGTCGTTCACGTCGGAGGCTCCGATCCCGAGGCTCTCGAAGACGTTCCCCGGCGAGCCGGTGCAGCCGTCGCCGCAGTTCCCGGCTGCGGCCACGGGGATCACACCCGCGAAGTAGGAGTTGCGGATTGGATCGATGAGGTCGTCGTACTGGCCGTTCGCCCCCCAGGACATGCTGTGGACGTCGGCCGCCTGTCCCGCGGGATTCCCATCCGCGTCCGTGGGAGCGACGCACCACTCGATTCCCGCGATGACCTGGGAGAAGCTCCCGCTGCCGCCCGGCAGCACGAGGGCGTGCATGAGGTTGGCTCCCGGAGCGACCCCGATCGCGATTCCGCTCGTGTCCGCGCCGAGGGCGGTTCCCGATGTGTGGGTTCCATGGCCCTGCGTGTCGTGGGGCGCGGATCCCGCCACAGGATTGCCCGAGGAGTCGAACTCGATCCAGCCTCCTGGATACACGGGGTCGCCGGGGCTGTCCGTCCACATCTTGCCCGCGAGGTCCGGATGGTCGATATCCACGCCCGTGTCGGAAACGCAGACGCGCACTCCTTGTCCATTCACTCCCACCTGGGACCATACGTCCGGCGCCCGGATCTTCTCAAGGCCCCACGTGTAGGTCGCACGGATCGAGGCCTGCGGAGAGAAATCTTGGTCCCCGAGATTCGGCCTCTCGGAGGGTCCGCCGAGGATCTCCACTTCGAAGTTCGGGATGATCCGATCCACAGAGGCGGCACGGGTCGCGTCGAGGATTTGGCTGGGCGTGCCCTTCACGAGGACCGCGTTGATGATCCAGAAATTCCGCGTCACTTCGAGCCCGCTAGCCTCAAGGTGGGCCGCGAGGTCCTCCTGCGATCGGTCCGCCACCGTCTGCAGCCGATCCACGACGAGACCTCGCCGGAACGCGATGTCCCCCAGGTCTGCGCGGCCCGCGAGATGAAGGACCGCTTCCACGGGTTCGTCGGGGGGTGCCGTTTCGAGGTGGGTTCGGAGGGGCTCTTCGATCTTGGCGGGGACGGTCGGACCCAAGATCATGGGGGGCGGAGCGGGTTCCGAGGCCCCTAGCGCGTAGGTTGCGCTCGAGAGCGAGAGTCCGATTAGGAGCACAAGCGCGAGAAGCGTGGCTCGGGGCATGGGTAAGTCCTGCGAAAGCGTCGCGGAGGAAACCATTCCCCCTAACCTGATTTAACCGGGCGGACCCGATAATCAAAAATGATTACTCGATGCGGGAAGCTGTGATGGCCTGGGGCGTAGCCTCCAAAGGCCTGCCAGAGGCTCGGCCGGACGGCGTTTGGGGCCCCCGGAGGAACGTTAGGCTTTCCATTAACGAAATGAGGCCATTGATATCGCCGGGAGCCCCTACCTGGGGGCGATGTGGAAAGATCTCCGACCTGCGGCGATCATGGTCGCTGGTCTGGTCGTGCTCGTTGGCGTGGCAGCCCTCTTGACGATGACCGGGAACCCTCCGCGCCAGCTCTCCTCGTTCCGGAGCTACGCGGACCTCTCGAGCTTCCTGGATCGTGCGAGGACGGGTGGTTATGGCGAGGTCGCGGCAGGCTTCGGGGACTTCGGCGTCACCCAACTCCCGCCCCCGGGGGCGGAGGCGGGTCTCTCGAGGGACTACTCGGGGACGAACGTGCAGGTCGAGGGCGTCGACGAAATGGACATCGTGAAGACGGACGGTACGTACCTCTACGTCGCCTCCGAGGATCAGGTGGTGATCATCCGAGCCTATCCTGCGAGCGAAATGGCGGTCGTCGCCCGCATCGCCGTCCGGGATTCCCTTGCGGATCGCGAGATCGCGGACAACATCCGCGTCGTGGGCCTTTTCGTGGACGGTGACCGCCTCGTCGTAATCGCTTCTCTATATGGCTGGTACCGGATCCTCGAGGCCGTCGAGATCTCCTCACTGATCTATCCGCCCGACGGGACGACCTATGTCCTCGTCTACGATCTGTCCGCCGTCGAGCAGCCCATCCTCTCTCAGCAGTTCGAGATCTCAGGGCGGATCGTGACGGCTCGCATGGTGTCTCCCTTTGCGTACGTGATCACGAACGAGTACATCCGTCAGGAGGAGGGGATCTACGTACTCCCGAAGCAATGCGAAGGGAGCCGTTGTGCGAACAAGAGCGCATCCCAGATCTACTACGATCCAAGCTCCCGCGACGCGGGATTCTTCACGAACGTGCTCGCCTTCCACGTCCGAGAGGAGCAGAATCGCAGCCTGTCCTTCGTGACGGGACATGCTTCCACCCTCTACATGTCCCAAGGGGCGCTCTACATCTCCTACTTCAAGTGGCAGGAACCCACCCTGTTCGACATGGGTCTGCGCTCTGTCACGACGTGGACGACGATCTACAAGATCCGGGTCTCCGGCATCGTCCTGGATGCCGTCGCGAACGCGGACGTGGCTGGAACCCTGTTGAACCAATTCTCCTTGGACGAGCACGCCGGTTACCTGCGCGTCGCAACGACGGCCGGTCTGATGACGGACGAGGGGTTCGTCCAGCAGAGCAACGTGTACATCCTCGACGCAGACCTTCGCCTCGTCGGGAGCCTCACGGGGCTGGCCCCGGGGGAGCACATCTACTCCGCACGGTTCATCGGGGATCGGGCGTACCTCGTGACGTTCCAGAAGATCGACCCCTTCTTTGTGATCGACCTCTCCGACCCCTTCGCGCCGAAGGTCCTTGGCTACCTCAAGATCCCCGGCTACTCGGACTACCTCCATCCCTTCGACGAGGATCACATCCTCGGCCTGGGCAAGGACGCGGTCCCCGCGGAGAACGGGAACTTCTCCTGGTACCAAGGCCTCAAGCTCTCCCTCTTCGGCGTCGCGGACGTCGAGTACCCCGAGGAAGTGGCCCGGTACGGCATCGGCGACCGGGGGACGGAGTCGGAGGCGCTCCACGATCACAAGGCGTTCCTCTTCATCCCGTCGAGGGGTCTCATCGTGATCCCCGTTACCCTCGCGATCATCGACCCCAGCAAGTATCCGGACCCCCTGCCGCCCCACGCCTATGGCGATATCGTGTGGCAGGGAGCCTACGTGTTGACCGTGAATCTTGAAGAGGGCTTCCGTCTTGCAGCCCGTATCTCCCACGTGGAGGACGGAAACGCTTCCGACCCGTACTTCGAATGGGACTCCTTCGTCCGCCGGTCCTTCTACATCGAGGAAAACCTGTACACCGTCTCTCACACGACGATCAAGGCGAATGCCTTCGCCGATTTCGCCGAGGTCGGGTCGGTGGTGTACAAAAAGGCCTAGGCGATTCACGGCCTTTCGGGGACGGGATTCCCCGGCGATGAACCTGCGGCGGGACCCCTCGGGCGTGCACCTGGGCTCCGGAACCCCCTGTGCGCCTCAGGGGCCACGGACCTCGGCGACGGCCGCATGGACGTATCCCCAGCCACCGAGCCATTCGTCCAGGTTCTCGCTGATGAATCGAATCGTCGCCTGTAGGCCCTCCGCGGTCACCTCGGACGCATTCACGGTGTCTCGTCGAAATCGGAACCCCCATGCGTTGTCGTATCGTTCCACGATACCTCCCACCCAACGCCGGCTACCGTCCTCGCGCATCTGGACGAGCCGTGCCCAAACTCCGTCGTCCGAGGGCTCGACGGCCATGCGGTCCCCTTTCTCATCGACGATGACGGCCCACCGAGTCGTGTCATGTTTGAGGGGATCGGGGACGAAAAGGTCCAGATACACAACGAATGCCACCACGATTGCGAAGGCTACGAGCACCGTTGCCGGCATGGTCCACGCGCTCATCTCTCCGCGACCTCCGAGGTCTCCGTCACGGTCCCCACGATGGCGACAGGCGTGTATCCATCGAACCCCGCCCTAGTCTAAACACCCTTCGCGTTCATCCCGCCTCGGCCGCATCTCAGCGCGGGAATTCCGGGGTGTCGCTCAACTCCGCCGATGCGATGAATCCTTCGTGCTTTCCGGATACACCACGCGTCCTCCCACGACGGTCTGCTCGACCCTTGCGTCCCGAATGCGCTCCGGCGGGATCTCGAAGAGGTCGTGGGAGAGCAAGACGAAGTCCGCGTACTTCCCCTCTGAGAGGGTGCCACGCGTCGCGTCGGCATGGCATGCGAACGCACCGCGTCGCGTATAGCCGTCGATCGCCTCCGCCAAGGAGACGCGGTGGGGCGAGGGCTCGCCCTCGTGGGTGAGCCTGGCGACCGCCTCATGGATGCCCACGAGGGGATCCAGTTCCGCCACGGGCCAGTCGCTCGAGAAGGCGAGGTCCGCGCCGGCATCCAGCAGGTCCCGCCAAGGGAAGCCGCTTCGCGTCCGCTCGGGCCCCGCGGCCTGCCTCCATCTCGCCCCGAGTTCAGGGGCGGCGTGCCGTGGCTGCATGCACGGAACCACGCCAAGCCGGGCGAATCGTGGGATGTCCTCCGCCGAGATGGTCTCGCAGTGCTCGATGCGGTGGCGCCGGCCCGACGTACCGTTCTCCCCCGCCGCCCATTCGTACGCGTCCAGGGCGATCCGCACTCCGCGATCGCCGATCCCGTGCGTGCAGATCTGAAACCCGAGCCGGTCCAGTTCCGTCACAATGGTCCGGAACGCCTCCATGGGGTAGACGCTTTCTCCGAGGGACTGGGGATTGTCCGCATAGGGTTCCAGGACGGCCCCCGTGCCCGTCTCGAGGACGCCGTCGATGTAGAGCTTGATTGCGCCCACGGCGAGCCAGTCATCCTGGTGCCGGTCTCGCGCCTTGACGAACGCGGGATATCGGTCTCCCGACGTCCCTTCGGGGTGGTACAGGGCGGTCCGAATCCGGACCGTGAGGTCCCCCGCGTTGCGCAGCTCCTCGTAGGCGTGCAGGTCCTCCAAGTTCACTTGAACGTCGAAGGCCGTCGTGATGCCGAAGCCCGTCGCCATGGAGATGGTCTTCCTCAAGCCCGCGATGGAGCGACGCCGCTGGACCTCTGGGAGGAGGGGCGTGAGGTCGAAGGTCCGGTGGAAGATTCCCGTGGGCTCCCCCGTGCGGGCGTCCCGTTGCATCTCGCCGATCTCGGTGCGGGCGGTGCCCATGACCTCGAGGGCCCGCTCCACGAGCCGGCTGTTGCCCCAGCCCGTGTGGCCGTCGTAGGCCGTCAGCAGGACGGGCCGATCAGACACCACGTCGTCGAGGACCTCCTTGGAGGGCATGCCCTGCGCCTGGAGGGCCACGTAGTCGAACCCATGGCCCACGAGGATTTCCTCCTCGGGGTGGGACCGGCCGTAGTCGGCGACCCGTCGCCGGACCTCTTTCAGGGAGGGCCGACCCGTCAGATCGATCCACGTGCCGAGCTCGTAGCCCCAGATGAGGTGGGCATGTCCGTCGACAAATCCCGGGAGGACAAGGCGGCCGCCGGCGTCGATTACCCGGCTTTGCGGTCCGACGAGGGGGTCCACGTCCCCCTCGGTCCCGAGCTTTACGATCCGTTCCCCTCGGCAGGCAAGGGCTTCCGCCCACGGCTTCGAGGCCTCCGCGGTGTAGATTCGAGCGTTCCTCACAGCGAGCGATGCGTCGGCCATACGACCCCTCGGACCGGGGACCGCATGCCCGCACAAAACGGTTGTGGGCGGCGGGTCCGCGCCGAGGGGCGTTCCCCATCGCGGACCCGCGCGCAACCTTTATGCACGACACGCCAATGGTCCGCGGGGAGGAACGATCGTCGCCCTGAAATCGATTCGAGCGGACGAGGGGTCCGGCGCCCACGCGGGGGTCCTGGAAGTCGGCCGACGGCGCACGGACCTGCCGGGTCGCATCCTGACCACAAGCGAGCTGCGGTCTGCGAAAACCTCGAAGCTCGCGGAGAGCGTCGAGAGCTCCCTCCTGATCGTCGGGAAGCTCGGCTCGCCCGAGCTCGTGAAGGCCGCGACCTCGGAGGAGGAGGCGTGGCAACGCTTCGCCCGGGGCGTGTCCTCGGACGCGCGCCTCCTGCCCGGGGCCGCCCGGATGCTCCAGATCGCGTTCCGGGAGACGGAGTTCGAGGACGCGGAGCCCCTCCGAGCCCTCCTGGACCTGCAGCACCTCGTGGGGCTCGACGTCCTCACGGTCACCTATGGGAGCGCGCCGTCCTCGGAGGATGTCGTCACGGCCTTCGATTTTGCCCGGAGCTGGGCAAAGAAGCGGCGTCTCGACGCCCCCCTCATGCCCATCGTGCCCGCGTCGGCTCGGAGGGAGAACGCGGACGCCGTCCTCGCATCCCTCGTGACGCGGGGCGCGCAGGCTCTTGGCATTGACCTTCAGGGTGGGTTCCCCTATCACACCCTGCGGGCCGTCGAGGCCCTCAAGGAGAAGCACCCCGAGATCTGGGTCCATGCGTTTCAAGTGCCGCCCAAGGTGCGCTTCGGCGGCCCTCTCGCAGCGTCCCAGGCCATGGTCCTCCCGTTCTTTGGCGTAGACACGTTCTCCCGCTGGGTCCGGCCGCCGCCCCCTGCGCCCGTGAAGAAGGAGAAGGTGAACGTCTTCGACCCGCGCGGCTGGGGCGTCCTCAAGTGGCGGGAGCAGGAGCGGGAATACGGGGCGAAGCTCGCCTGCCGCTGCGCGGTCTGCAAGAAGAGCAAGGACCTCGACGGGTTCTTCGAGCCGGAGGACCGCGCGGTGCTGAACCTCGCGAAGGTCCACGACCACCTGTCCCAGGGCGCGGAGCTGACCGCGGCCCGCGCGCGGATCGGCAAGGAAGGGTATGCATCGGCGATGGAGGACCACCGGTTCGCCCGGGCGTTCCTCAAGCGCGTCGCGGAGAGGGAGAGCGGGGAGGACGAATGATCCGAGGCGTCGAACTCCGGGACTTCATGTCCTACGAGGAGGCTTTCATTCCCTTGAGCCCGGGTCTGAACCTGATTTGCGGGCCGAACGGCGCGGGCAAGTCGTCGATTCTCGTGGGCATCGCCCTCGTATTGGGCCAGGGCCACACGGAGCGGTCCCGCCGGCTCTCGGACCTCGTTCGCTGGGGCCGTCCGGAGGCTCGTGTGTCCCTCGTGCTGGACAACGCAATCGACGGCGGCCGCAGACTGTTCCCCCACCGGCGGGAGGACCAGGTGTCCGTGACCCGCGTGCTCCGTGCGAACGGATCCTACTCCTACCTCGTGGAGGGTCAGCCCGTCTCGAAGGGGGAGATCCGGGAGGCCTTCGAGCGCCTCAGCATCTTCCCGGACAACATGCTCATCATCATGCAGCAGCTCATGGTCCACCGCTTTGCGTCCGTGTCGCCTCTGGAGAAGCTGCGGATGCTCGAGGAGGCCGTTGGCTTCCAGGGCTACCGGGATGACGTCCTCGAGGCCCTCAGCCGGCTTCGGGAGACGGGGCAGGAGGAGCGCACCCTGCGCGCGGTGCTCCAGAGTACGGAGCAATCCCACGAATACTGGCGGCGGGAGTTCGAGAAGTACCAGAGGAAGAAGGCCCTTGAGGCGCGGTTGCAGGAGCTCGACGCGGAGCTGTCATGGGCCCGCGTGAACCAGGCGGAGGCGGCCGTCGCCCGCCTCCGGGGACGCCTCGGCAGCTCCCGGGACGAACTCGCGGACCTCGAAGGGCAGGCGGGGGAGGCGGAGCGCCGGACGACCGCCGCCGAATCCGCCTGGAATGCACTGAAGTCAGAACGGGGGGATCTCGAGGGGCACAGGCTTGACGCGGTCCGCCGGGAGGCGGCAACCCAGGCCATCGTGGACTGGACCCGGGAGTGGGAGCAGGCCATCGGCGGCGATCTGCCCCTCCCGCTCCGGTCCTCGAGGGATCGGGCCCTGTCCGCGGCGGCCGAGGCCCACGCGGTGCTGGAGGACCTCAACGCTCGCCTTGCGGAGATCGAACGGGGCCTCGACGCGGGGCTAACCGGGGTCGTGGACGGCCGGGTCGACGGAAAGGTCCTCCGGTTCCGGGCGAGGTGGATTGGAGATGAGATCCACCGGATCGAGGCCCAGTTGCGGTCGGAACTCGAGGAACTCGAGTCCCTGGGCGCCGAGGCGGAGCGACTTGGCCCCAGGATCGTCCCGCGGAGGGTCGGCGAGATCCACGCGGAGGTCGCGACGGTCAAGGCGGAGGCGGCGCCCCTCGCCCATCTGTCCGAGGAGATCGAGAAGATGTATTCGCAGCAACTCGCGTCCTTCGAGAACCTTCGGGCCCGGGCGGAAGTCCTCGCGGAGCACCGAAAGGGTCTGGAGGCGGAGGTGTCCCTGCGGGCGGAGCGCTGGCGCGAAGTCGTCGAAGGCCTCCTCGGGGAGGCGGGCCGGGACTTTGACGCCTTCCTTCGCGAGGCGGAAGGTACCGGTCGGCTGAAGCTCGTGACGCCGACGAACATCGAGAAGGCGGGTCTCGAGATCCTCGCGGGGTTCCGAGGCCAGGATCCCGTACCCCTGGAGAGCTTCGCCCAGAGCGGCGGGGAGCGCAGCATCGCGATGACGGCCTTCCTCCTCGCCCTGCAGCGGAGGGTCGCCTCGCCCTTCCGGGCCATCGACGAGTTCGACGTCCACCTAGACCCCCACAACCGGGACGTCGTGTCGAAGATGATCGTGTCGAGCACGACGGATCTCGAAGGCGTGCAGTACCTCGCGATTACTCCAGGCCCCGTGAGCCCGCCGCCGGGCGTCGCCGTGATCCTCGTGCAGAACGTCGCCGGCGCGGCGGAGGTCGGGAGGTTCACCTGATGCCCATCCCGCTCGGCCGCGCTCGCGGGGAGCTTCGCGACCTCCTATCCGCCTGCCGCGCGGTGGAGGAGCGTCGGAGGTCTCCCTACGACATCGACCTGGGGGTCGCTCGGTCGCGCCTCGCGGAGTACTTCCCTGAGTGGCGGGAACTCGAGGACTTGCGCCTCGACGCCTCGGTCCTGAACGGGCTCGCGCGGGTCCTGCAGATCCAGGAGGCCCGTCTTCGGTATGAGGCCGGTCTCTTCCTCGCGGATCCGCAGCTCCTGGCGGGGAAGCTCGCCGACCTGTCCCTGGAGACTCTCGCGTCCACGTTCCTCGCGAGCTGGCATCCCGTGGCAAGTCTCGAGCAGGTCACGGGACGAGGGCTGGAGGCCGCGAAGGGGTACTTCGACGCCCTCCTTCCCTGGAAGGACCGACGCATTCCGCCCCCCGGGGGGCGGCCTCCGGAGGCCCGACGGCTCAGCGAGGAGGATCTGGCCGCCCTCGGCGTGCTCCGACGGGAGGGGTTCCTCGGCTTCCTAGGCTCCCTGTGGCAGGAGCTGCGCGCCGCGGGAGCCGTGGAATACTGGACCTTTGTGTCGGGTCCTGACTCCGTGCGGAGGGCGTACGGCGCAGCCTTCCTCGTGTCCTATGGGTACGCAGAGCTCGGGGAGCGGGACGGCCGCACGGTGATTCGAGGGAACCCGGAGCGGGTGCCGCGTAAGGGCTGCCGGAGCGCCGTAATCGTCCTGGGGGCGCCGGCGTGACGGAGGTCGTGTCGCCCGAGAAGGTGCGGCGCGCCGCGCAGCTCCTGATGTTCCGCCGCGGCCGTCGGCCCGGGGCTCGCGACTGGGAACTCCGCCATCGCCTCGGGCCGAACTACCCTGCGGTCCTAGAGCGCCTCAACGAACTTCTGGCCGAGCTCGACCTCGAGGTTCGCGGCGTGTCCGGAACGGGTGGGGAGGGGGAGGACGAGGCCGGCAAGCGGTACGTCGTCGTGCTCAAGGGCACCCTGAGACCCTCGGACGCTCGGATGAGCGGCTGGCGGATCGACACCCTATCCGGCCTTGCCGCGTGCATCGCGATGGTCCTGGCCAAACAGGGCAAGGTTCCCCGGGAGGAGGTCGAGGACCTCCTGGCGGAGAAGCTCGGCCGGTGGCGTTCGGAGACCCTCGTCGACAACTACGTCCGAAGCGGGTACCTGCAGGAGGATGCCGACGCGTTCCTCGGCCTCGGCTGGCGCTCCTACGCAGAGGTCGACTTCAAGGAACTCGTCACGCGGCTCCTCGGGGCGAAATCGGTCCCTCCGGACGAGGAGACTGGCACGATGCCTCCAACGGAATGACTCCGCCTGCACGCGGTTCCGGAGGAGACGCCGACAGGTGGCACCGCCCCGACGGTCGGGTCCCCTTCGGCCCTCAGGGGTTCTCAATCGGTAAGGGGCGATCCTGGTCTGGGCGAGGAGGAGAGTCCGGAGGACGGGAACGGAGCAGGCCATGAGCGCGATCGGGCGGCGAGCCGTGTCGGCGTCGGGCACGACGGTCGCCGTCGCCCAGAGGCCGCGCGGGCGGCAACCACGATGCCGCTGACGAAGAGGGTCGCGGATCCGTACGTGGGGGCCGCAATCCTCATCGTGGGAGGACCCATTCCGGCCCCGAGTGGTCCTATGGTTCAGAAAGTGATTGACGTCGTGGGCGCGTCTCCCGTGAGTTTCGCGAAGGCCGCGGAGGACGCCGTCGCGGCCGCGGGGAAGACCGTGCGGGGATTGAAGTGGGCCCGGGTGGCCGAGCTTGAGATGGAGCTCGACGGCCCGAAGGTCAAGAGCTACCGCGCGACCCTTCGGGTATACTTCGATGTGGAACGCGGAGCCTGACACGCGAAGGTCGTGGATCGTTCCGAGGCGTTCCTTTCGACTCCCCGGATTCCCTGCGCACGGAAGCCCTTGATAATCATAAGGTAGGGTTTATCCCCCGACCGGTCCACCGCCGCCGGCGATGGAGCCGGCCGCTCCCCTTTCGAGATCTCCCTCGAACCGGCGCCTCATCGTGTACCTCGTCCTCCTCGCGGCCTTCCTGCCCGAAGCGATCACAGGTGCGACTCCACCCCTCGCCTGGCTCAACCCCTTCCAGGTTGGCCTCCTCCTATGGCTTTACGGCTCCGGGGTCCTCCTCTGCCGGGAGGTCGCGATTCGCTGGCGGGCCGGGTGGCCGGGGATCGTCCTGCTGGGCGCGGCCTACGGGATCGTGGAAGAGGGCTTGGCCGTGAAGACGTTCTTCGACCCCACCCTGTCCATGCTGGGACCCCTGGGCTGGTACGGCCGCCTCGCGGGCGTCAACTGGGTGTGGTCCCTCTGGCTCACGATCTTCCACGCCGCCTTCAGCATCGCCTTTCCGATCTTCCTCGTGGAGTGGCGGTGGCCCTCGTTGCGGGGACGCCCCCTCTTGTCCCCGATGGCGATATACGTCCCCCTCGGCCTCCTTGCCTCCGCTGCGATCTTCGACCACCTCGTGCTGACGCCCTATCGGCCCGGGATTCCCGAACTCGCCGGGGCAATCGCTGTCATCGGCTTCCTCGCCTGGGGGGCGCGCGGTTGGGCCGGTCGTCTGTGGGCGCGTCTTCCTTCGGGACCCGTGCCCTCCCGGCGCCTCTACGTGGCCACGGGCTTCCTGTTCTTCGGACTGTCCTTCCTCGTGTATGGCGGCGGCCCGACCTTCGGGGGGCATCCCGCGGTGACGTACCTCGAAGGCGGCCTCCTCCTCGCCTTCGCCCTCCTCCTCCTTCGACGTCTTTCGGGGAAGACGGAGGCGGAGGCCCATGGGTTCGCCTTCGTGGCAGGCTCCATCGGGGCCTTTGTGGCGTGGACCTTCTTCCTCGAATTATCCGGCATCCGCGGTGCAGCTGGCGTCGGAATTGGGTTCGCGATCCTCCTCGTCTGGCTCTTTCGAGCGAGGGCGAACCGGTCCGTGCCCGCGTCCGCGATCACCCCGTCCGACGACCTGCCTCCGCCCCTGCATCCGGAATGAGCCCGGCCCTCCGGAATCGGCTCCGGATGTCGTCACTCGATGTACCTCAGAGCCTGCGCGGGAGGGAAACGGGCCGCTCGCAGAGCCGGGGACGCCGTGGCCAGGAGGATCATGCCGTACGCCACTCCGGAGATGAGAAGGATCTTCTCCCAGGGCACGACGAAGGCCGGGGCCGTGATGAGGTACTCAACGTAGATGCGATACGAGAGGAGGATCCCGAGGACGATACCCAAGCCGATCCCCAGGAGGGCCACGTAGGAGTTCTCCAGGAGGAGGCTCTGTAGGATCATCTTCCGGTGGTAGCCCAAGGCGCGCAGGACGCCCATTTCCTGGCGTCGCTCCGCCACGTTGCGCAGGGTGACGATGCCCAGCCCCGCGATCCCCACGAGGAGCCCCATCGCGAGATACCCCTGGAGGAGGTCGAAGAAGGCGTTCACTTGCTCGAGGCCCTCCTCGACAACGGCCGAGATCACGATCGTCTGCATCTGCCACGGGAGGAAGAGTCGCTCGATGTCCTTGGCGAGGGCGTCTACGTCTGCGCCCGGGACGAGCTTGAACAGGAAGAAGCTGGGGGCGAGCGCGGAATACTCCTCCCGGACCGCGTCCTCCTGGAGGAAGAAGCCGCGGAGGACGAGGGAGTTTAGGATGCCGACGATTTCCACGGAGCGCCCCCCGCCCGTGGTGTTCCTCAGCGTGACGCGATCCCCGACCCCGAACCGGAGATCCCCCGCGGGGGGGCCGAAGTCCGTGGGCTGGACGGACCGGTCCACAATCGTCAGGCTCGGGTTCGCAAAGACCTCCTGCCAGACCTCCCGATCCGACCCGAACCGGTCTGCCCTCGCAAAGAAGGTGAATCCGTTCCGTGCGGCGAACTCTTCGTTGAATCCGTAGACCTGGTAGAACCTCGTCTCGTCGCGCAGCACAAGTCCCGCGCCTGCGAAGAGGAGCGCTTCGTGGTATTCGATATTCGCCGCGATTGCCGAACCGCTCAGCCGTTCCTCGAAATCGAGAGGGGGCATCTGTGGGTTCGTCACGCCGAAGATCTCGTACCCCCCGGAGGCGTCGCGCGAGAGCACCTCGATACTCACGCCGATGAGGGACTGGATCGTCGCCATCACGACGATCGTGAAGATGATGAGGGCGAAGATCGCGAGGAGAAGCCCCGTGCGGAAGGGACGGCTCATCGGGTATGCCATCGCTGTCTTCAGGACGGGCTGGAGTCTGCGGTGTCGGGCGAAGAGCCGCGGGACGACGGTCGCCGTCGTCTCGTTGTTGAACACGAGGAGGAGCACGCCGCCGACTACGAGGAGCAGGCCCACCGCGATGAACAAGCTGATGTCCGGCCGGATGCCGGGGAACCAAGTATAGGGGAACACGAGCCAGCCTACGACGGAGGCGCCCGCAACGGTGAAGGCGAGGCGCGATCCGACGGCGCGGTGCGACGCGTGGGCCACACCGAGGACAATGACGGCCATGCCAGGGAGGAAGAGAAGGCCATCCTGTTCCGCATAGCCCATGAGCACGCTGGTCAACCCGACCGCGGCAAGGAGGACGCCGAGAGCCACCTGACCGCGAGTCGTGCGCCGCACGGTCGGCTCCGGGATGTTGCGCACCGCCCGGACGATGTTGAGCCGGCTTATGCGACCCGAGGTGAGGGCAATGGTCCCGATCGTCAGGAGGAAGCCCAAGGCGAATCCCACGGCGAGGCTGCCTGCTTCCCAGCGCAGGGCGAGCGTGATACCCTCGCCCGCGAAGATCTGGTTGATCACGACGAGGACGACCGCGGCGACGAGGAGTCCCGCGACCGCGCCGAGGGCCGCGCTGGCGAGGGCGTACAGGAAGCCCTCAAGGGTGAACACCTCCGTGAGGTGGCTCCGGCGTAGTCCGATGGCCCGCTCGATCCCCATCTCCGTCTTCCGCTCGTCCGCGAGCATCGTGAAGATGCTCACGATGAGCATGAGGCCCGCGATGATCGTGAAGGTGCCCAGGAGCACAAACAGCTCGGTCAGGCTGTTCGCCGAGTCGTCCGCATCCTTCAGCATCTCCTCCTTGAGCTTCCGGACCGCGAAGGGGTGGTCCGGACCGAGGGCCGAGTCGAGTTCTGCCACGGCGAACTCCGTCGAGTCGACGCCGTCCTCCACCCCGCCGGCGTTGGACACCACGATCTGGTTGATCTCCCCCGGGGCTCCGAAGAGGCCTTGGGCGTCGGGAAGGGGGAGGAAGAGGACCGCGGCATCCAACCACCTTCCCTTGCCCTCGGGGCGCAGGACGTCGAGGACCTCGAGTTGGACGGGGACGGGACCCGCGAAGACTGTGAGGATATCCCCCGAATCGGCCTCGATCTCCTCCGCAAGCTTCGAGCTGAGGAAGACCTGTCCTTGGCCCAGCTCTGAGCCACGGCTCTCCGTCCCGTCGCTGCGCACGAAGATTCCCGGGTCCTCGTCGGGATCAAACCCGACCAGGATGCTGCGACCTTCGAAGAGTTCCGCGTCCGCATGGAGGATGCTCGCCCCTGCCGCCAGCCGAGGCCCGAGGCCGTCCACGTGGGGCATCTCACCCCTCCGGGCCCCTAGGTCGTCGTAGACGTTCGCATTGAAGAACGGGGCGCCAATGAGGTCGCCGCCTACACTGATCGTCTCGTCGATCACGTCGAGGGAACGGAAGACGGACGCGCGGATCGCGAAGGTCAGGGAGTCCCCGATCACGAAGCTGCCGCTCAGGATGGAAGTGGCCACAAGGAGCCCCGCGATCGCGAGGCCGACCTGTTTCTTCCGCCGGCCCACGTTGCGCACGGCGACGCGAAGCAAGATGCGCCGTCGAATCCCAAGGGCGACCATCGCGAGGACCACAAACCCGACCACGGCGAGATACGACGTGTGCTGGACCATGGCGTCAGAACTCCGTCGGCTTGTACTCCCGCTCGATCCGGCCGCTCCGCATTGCGATGACTCGATCCGCCACCCGGGCCACGTTGGGGTCATGGGTCACGAGGACGAAGGTCTGTCGCCGCTCGCGGTTCAGGCGCCGCAGCAGGTCGATGACCTCCTGAGTCGTCTCGCTATCGAGGTTGCCCGAAGGCTCGTCCGCGAAGACGATGTCCGCGTCATTCACGAGGGCCCGGGCAATCGCAACGCGTTGCTGCTGCCCCCCACTAAGCTCATTCGGATGTCGCAATGCGTCCGTCTCGAGGCCCACCGCCTTGAGTGCCTCGAGGGCCCGCGCCCGCGCATCCTTCGGATCCATGCCCAGGATGAGGAGGGGAAGCTCCACGTTCTCGACGACGCGAAGGACGGGGATCAGGTTGTACGCCTGGAAGACGAAGCCGACGCGCGCCGCGCGGAAGTCCGCCTTCTCTGTGTCGCTCAGCTCGCTGAGCCGCTGGCCGCCGACGACGATCTCGCCCGCCGTCACCTCGTCGATTCCGGACAGGCAGTTGAGCAGGGTCGTCTTGCCGCAGCCCGAGGGGCCCACGACGGCGACCATTTCTCCCGCTTGGACGCTGAGGTCGATCCCGCGGAGGGCCTCCACCTGGACACTCCCAGTATCGTAGACTTTCCTGACGCCCTCCGCCACGACGACGGGCCCGCCATCCTCGCCCGTCAAGCTCGCGAGGGGGCCCGTCCATGGACGTCCTCTCATTCGCCGGCGCGCGCGTCGCCGGACGGCCTGCCAAGCGGCGAGGAGCACGAGGGTGGGCACCCAGAGGATCGCAATCTTCTGTCCGTCCGTAAGTTCCGGGATCACCTGAACATACAGGCCAGGGACTGTGACGTCGGCGATGACTTTGAGCACGTAGAGGACCGTGGCGAGGATAGTCACGGCCGCGACGGCCAGGGCGAACCCGAGGAGAGCGCCCCTTCGACGGGAGGAGGTCGGCATCCGCACCCGTGCGCGGGAGGGGTTGGCGCTACTTAAACGAGACGCGATGGGCGCAAACGGTTATGCCCGATTCCGCATTGTAGAGGGCGTGGTTTCCATGGACGTCCGGCCCGACGGTACGTACCGGAACTGGGTGGGGGGCGAATGGGTGGACGCGGGGGGAGGCGAGACCTACGAAGTCGTGAATCCTGCGGACGGGACGGCCCTGTGCCGGGTCCCGAAAGGGGATCGAGAGGACGCTCGCCGCGCCATCGACGCGGCCCGGGAGGCCTTTGACCGAGGCCCGTGGCCCCGAATGGCACCGGGGGAGCGCAGTGCGGCCCTCATGCGATTCGCGGACCTCATCGACGCGGCCACGGAGCGCCTCGCGGTGCTGGAGACCCTGGACCAAGGGAAGACGATCAAGCAGAGCCGGGACTCGGACATCCCTATCGGCGTGGACAACCTCCGGTTCATGGCCGGTGCCTGCCGTGCTCTGAGCACCGCGGCGTCGGGCGACTACTTCCCGGGCGCCACGAGCTTCTTGCGACGTGAGCCCGTCGGGGTCGTCGCGAGCATCACGCCCTGGAACTATCCGTTTCAGATGGCGATCTGGAAAATCGCGCCCGCGCTGGCGGCGGGCAACACGGTCGTCCTGAAACCGGCGAGCGTTACGCCGGTCACGACCCTCGAGCTCGGAAAGCTCGCGGAAAAGGCGGGGTTGCCCACGGGAGCCCTGAACGTAATCACAGGACCGGGCGCGGTTGTCGGCGCGGAGCTCGCGGAGAACCCCCGCGTGGACATGGTCTCGTTGACGGGCGACACGTCCACGGGTCGGGAGCTCATGGGCCTCGCGTCGAAGTCCCTGAAGCGCGTGCACCTCGAGCTTGGCGGGAAGGCGCCCTTCATCGTCTTCGAGGACGCAGACCTCGACGCGGCCGCGGAAGGTGCCGTCGTGGGCAACCTCGTGAACGGCGGGCAGGACTGCACTCAGGC
Organism: uncultured Methanomassiliicoccales archaeon; assembly: GCA_964348145.1. Taxonomy (GTDB): domain Archaea; phylum Thermoplasmatota; class Thermoplasmata; order RBG-16-68-12; family RBG-16-68-12; genus RBG-16-68-12. The sequence goes on along the minus strand of CAYGBO010000007.1, from coordinate 46,624 downwards.
CGCTCGCTTCTACGTGCACGAGTCCATCCACGATGCCTTCCTGACGCGTGTCGTGGATCGGCTGAAGAAGGTGCGCCTCGGCGTCCCCCTCGAGCGCTCCACGGACCTCGGTCCCCTTGTGTCTGCGCGGCAGCGGGACAAGGTCGAAGAGTACGTCCGTATAGGCCAGAAGGAGGGCGCCGCCCTCGCGCACGGCGGAGCACGTCCCAAGGACAAGGCTCTCGCGAAAGGATTCTTCCACGAGCCCACGGTCCTCGACCGGTGCGCCCAGGACATGCGGGTGGTCCAGGAGGAGATCTTCGGACCCGTGATGACCATCCTCACGTTTGCGGCGGAGGACGAGGCTGTGGAGAAGGCGAACGACGTGGCCTACGGGTTGTACGGAAGCGTGTGGACGAAGAACGTCCAGCGCGCGATCCGCGTGACGAACGAGATGCGCATGGGCGCGGTCGGCGTGAACGATCACCTGCCTTTCGTCTCGGAGATGCCCCACGGCGGATACAAGGCGAGCGGGTTCGGGAAGGATTTGAGCATCCACTCCCTGGAGGAGTACACGCAGATCAAGCACGTCTTTCTCGAACTCACGGGCAAGGCTCGCAAGCCCTGGCACTACCTGGTGTACGGAGACGCGGACTAGACCTCTATCCTACGCCGTGCGCAGGATCGGACGGGTCAAACACGTGGGGCCCCCCTCCGCTTTCAGGGAAATCTCGTTGCCCTCGTACGTGAAGACCCGACAGCCCGCGGCTTCCAGCCGTTCCTTTGTGACGGGATTGCCCTGGAGCATCAGGCACGTTCGAGGCGCGAGGGCCAGGACGTTGGTCCCCATCGTTTCGAATTCTCCCTCCGGCACCTCGACGAACTGAAAGCTTCGGTCCTCAAGGAACCGCCGGAAGGGCCGCGGCAAGAGCGGCGGGTACACGACCGCGAGGTCACGATCGACGAGGCTGGTGAGCGACATGAGATGAAGGCAGGAGGCGGGTCCGCGGTAAAAGGGCAACGGGACGGGGACGATGCCGACCCCATGGGACGCCAGGCCGCTCCGCAACTGCCGCAGACCTTCCGCGTTCGTGCGGAACCCTTGACCTACGGCGAGGGTTTCGTGGTCGACCCACAGGAGGTCGCCAGCTTCCGCGCAGGCCTCTCCCTCGAGGCGGAAGGAGACCGGGACCCCGAGCTCCTCGAGGCGACGCATCATCGCGGCTTCCTCGCCTCTTCGAAGAGCTTTGCCCATTCGCAGGATGACCGCTCCGCGGTCCGTGACGAGCGCCGGGTCGTGCACAAAGACTGCGTCGGCCTTGCCCGGCTGAGGCTCCGGGTGGTCGAAGATCTCGACGCCCTCCTGCCGAAGCATCCTAACGAGGCCGTCATGCTCTCTACGCGCGGCCTCCAAGTCGGGGCGGCCCGCGTAGCCCCATTCCGCAGGATTTCTGACTGCAAAGGAGGGTTCGGGGGTCTTCACGAGGACGCGGCGAAGCGGCTCGACCATACTCTGGCACCCAAATCCGTCGATGTGAACCCCCTCGAGGACCTCCCGCGAAGCGCATCCGTCCTATTAAGGCCCCCAGAAAGACGTCCGTCGCGAGAGCAGCTCAGGGGCCGTCGGCTCGTCGACCGATTGCGGCACGACGTGCGAGGACGGAGCTTTGTCAAGGCCCTCGCGTTGACAAAACGTATATCGTGCGAGCCCGGCGGAGAGGGAGCCGTAAGCCCGTTCCCGCGAAGGCCTCCGGCGGAATGACGCGCAGATCCGAGCGGTCCATGGCAACGTCGCGATACTTGGTTTTGTGGTGGACCTCCGGGACCCCCTACGCAGCCCTGTTTGAGAGCGAACTCGCCGCGGAGGCCGCCTCCCGGGCGCGGAACGCCGTGATGGTGACCTTTGCCGGAGCCGCGGTCGAAGAGGTCGTGGACTGGTACCGGCGAGACGACGACGGCCGACCCATGCCGGCGGAATGGCGCGAGCTGGCCGATTCCTCTCGCATCGTGGAATTCCTTCGCTCGACGGAGGAGCGGGAAGCGGTCGAGGCCGCGTAGGCTCCGCGGAGGATGTCCGCACACGTCTTCAGACCTTCCTGGTCCGCAGGAGTTGCGCGACGGTTTCGCCCCGACGAGGCTGGCTTCCCCTTCCCATGCCGGGAAAATCGATGCGCTTCACTTTGATGCCTGGCAACTCGTCCGCGTACCCTTGAACTGCCTCGCGGTACGCGCCGGACAGAAGGTCGACGACGGTCCCCGGCCTCGTCTCCTTCAGGTATGCGTTCAGTATGTCCGGCAGCCCCCCGTCGCGCCACCAGCGGTTGAGCTTCCCGAGGCGCGGGGCGGCTTCCGCCATCGACTGCGGGTAGGCGGGGATCGTGTCCAGGGAGGCGACGATACCGAAGAGGCCCGAGGGGATGAGAACTTCCACGCCGGCCGCACGTCTTTCCCAGTCTTCCGCCTGAATCCGACGGTACATGTTGCCATCGAACCGTCGGTATGCTGGCAGCAGTCCCTCCGGGACGGGTCCCATTGCTGCGGTCTGCCTCCGAACTTCCGTGCGGAGAGACCCGAGCTTACGGCGGATCGCGGGCGGAAGCGAATCCGCAAAGGAGTCCATTCTGTGTGGACGAGGCTCACCTCCCTTACGCTTGCGAGTGCTTTCGGGGATGAGGACAACGAGGCTTGGGCGCGCCACGGGCTCCGCGATGCTGTACGTGGAGAAAACCTTTTTCTGGGCCGCGCGGTAGCCTGCGAAATCGTCCTCATTTCGACGCGTCAAGGTCGCGACCTTCGCGACGCATCCTCTGCATGACCTTCGTTCGAATCGGATCCCCGACGCGAATCATGCCACCCTTCCGAATCTGGGCCCTTAGACCCCCGCGGTTCCGGAGGCCCTCGAGGAGGCCCTCTCCGACCCGGCTCGCGAGGTCGCGGCACGGATCCGCGGGGCGGACGCCTCGCAGCAAGACTTCGCCCACCCAGAATTCGCGGTGCACAAGGTCGTTGAGCACCACCCCGCGAGTCGCAATATTGCGGCGCGAGTCCTTAGGTTCGATCCGCAAACCGTAATCTCGGTCGAGGGCCCCAATGGCCTCTGTCTCGACCAAGGTTACCTCGCGACCGGGTTCTCGCTTCGACGTTTCCTTTTCGGCGTCGAGGTAGTACCGATCGCCTTCGAGTCCTCGACCTGCGACCGCACGCACCCGAGAAACGGTCTTCATGGCTCCGTCCTTTGTGGGGGCGATGTGGATGGAAATGACGGTGCCATGAGCCAAGGTTATCCGCTCCGACCATCAGGAAATCGGCGCTATAGACCTTTCGTGGTCCCGGCCTGGGCTGCCTTCAAGAGGCGTTCTCGCACGCGAGGTTCGGCGAAAGGATCATCCTGTGCTGTGGATCCGAGAGGATTCTGCTACTGCCTATTCCCGGCATCCCCTCGCAAAGCCTCAACCGAGCTGGGCGCGGGGAACGGCGGATTATGCTCCTCCCTCAAGGGATTCCGACCTCGAGTCCATGGCGCGGGGCAGGGCACACTCGAGCCTTGCCCTCGATGTCCGACGGTCCTTTCAGGAGGCTCCCGACGAGGATCCAGGCTGGAAGATCCCTCGCCGGCGGTTCCCCGAGATTGTCGCGAGCAATCAGCTCGGCGCGTCCGCCCAGGACTTCAGTTTCGCCTCGAACACCGACTTCGGTGGCCATCCGATGGACGTCGCGTAGGCGTTGAACGCCTCGAGGGCCTTCCCGCGTCTCCGCGCTCTCTCCTGGATTCTCCGGATGTTCTCGCCGATGATGGCATACGTGGAGGCGTAGCCGGGCCCGAGGATCTGGTGGGCGGGGAACAACTCGTAGTAGATCGTCGCCTTGCGGAGGCCCGTCTTTTTGTGGGCCCATTCCACGAAGTCCACGAGATCCTGTTTTCCAGAATTGATCCTAGCGTCCCCCACGACTCGCAGGATGCGGACGATCCGCCAAAGGAGCGTGTGGAATTCGTAATCCCGCGCGACGGAAGCGACGCCGCCGACCTCGTCTAGGTACGCCGCAAGGCCCTCGTCCCCCGAACCTGAGCGGTCGCCCTCCGCGAGGGACTGGAGGATCGGCAAGAAGTCCATCTCCATCTTGAAGGCGAGTCCTTCCGAGACGCAGTCGGAAGGACCGTTCAGCAGGTCCAGCGACCCGGGGGTCCCCGCGAAGGCATGAGCTGAGTTGGATCCGTGGACGCAGTGGCCGTACTCCTCATGGACGACGAGATTCAGGAGCTCCGCGGGAGTCGGGTGCCCCGCGCTGCGCTCGTCAGTCGTCACGAGGAAAATGTCCCGAGGTCGATCCGTGAGGGTGTCGAGGCTGTAGGCTGCCGCTGAAGGGGTCACATTGACGAGGTAGGCGGGGGTCTCAATGACCCGCACTTCGTAGTGCGGATTGATCTTGACGAGGCGCCTGCACGCGACGGGGAACGCACGGTCGCGAAGGCCCAAGAGGAACGGCAGGATTCTGTCCTTCCGAAGGCCCGACGCCTCCCGCAGGGCCCCTTCGACTCCTTCCGCCGTCCTCTCGCATCCCAAGGTCGCGGCGCGATTCTCCACAATCGTCTGGAAGCGAGGCAGCTCCCGTCGAAGCATTTGCAGGCCCGCGCTTTCCACCTGCCTCGGCGTCTCCGAGTAATCCCAGAGGTCGCGAAGGGCCCGGGCGTAGTACTTTGATCGGCCGAGTTCGCACCCTTCTCGCCGTAAGACTTCAAACACGTCCTCGAAGTTCGCCGTGGGAGCGAACCCGTCGAGCTCGAATCCCTCCTGATAGTCCTCCAAGGCCTCCTGAAGGGTTCGCACGGCTCCGAGGGCAGGAGGGCCGCGAATCTCCTTGGCAACGATGATCAGGACTTCCGCCAAGCCCTGGCAGGCGAGGAGGGTGAGTGCCCGCATCCCGGGGGGCACGCTCTTCATCTTGCTTCTCTCGCTCACGCCCTCGAGGGCTTGCCGTCCATCAAGAGCCAAGGATGCCAGATGGGCTTGGTTCACTCCCTCCTTGACCATGTGCATGAAGAAGGCTTGGAGGAGGCTCTCCGGAACCTCGGGTGGCTCCGACAGCGACAGTCTCGCGCGGAGGGCCGTGAGGAAACGCGCGGCCCCGTTAGTTGCGATCGACCTCATCCGATCGATCCGGCTCACTGCCCGCTTCACGTTCGCGCTTGAAGGGACGAACACATGGCCTGCGGATTCCTCGATGCCCTGAGCGTAGGCGTCGTCCGGCCGCAGCTCCGTCCAAAGTTCAAGAATTCTGCGTTCCTCCAGCGATATCGTCCGATGCATTCTTCCCCTGCTCCAGGAATGGCAACTTGACTGTTAAGTTCTGTCGTCCGGGACGGCTAGAAGGCCACCCTGTGGCCTTCCACCCAGAGCGTGTCCAATCCTCCGCCAGTGAGACTGCGCTTTCCGCAAGTCGATTGACCGGCGCCCGACACTTTTCAGAAACTATGAAGAGGCCAGGGCGCCTGAACGGCAGGGGGCAGCCAAGGGCTCGTCGGGGAGATGTCGAAAGAACAAAAGGATCGAGGATGCAGTTTCTGCGGTGGATCGAAGCGATCTCCGCTTTATGAGAAGGAAGGCTTCCGAGTCGTCCAATGCACACAGTGCCATCTGGGGTATGTGGAAAACCCGCCCCCACTAGGTGTGCTCCTCTCCGATTGCTACGGAAGACAGTATTTCGAGGGCGGATGCGAAGGGCCGTTTCAGAGCTACCTGAGGGAGAAGGACCTCAGGATAGAAAGCGGACGCGGGCGAGTCAAGGAGATACGCGAGTATGTTGACGGAGGCCGGCTTCTCGACGTTGGATGTGCGACAGGCTTCTTCCTTGAAGCGGCAAAACCCTACTTCGAGGTCTCGGGGGTCGAGCCGTCCACCTTCGCCTCTCGACACGCTCGAGAAGAGCTGGGTCTCCCGGTAGTCACCGGGGATCTTTTCGAAGCGAGATTTCCGGACGCCTCCTTTGATGTCATCACCATGTGGGATGTCTTGGAACACGTGAGCGATCCAATGGCGTACCTCCGAGAAGCGCGTCGGATTCTGAAGCCGAGAGGCCACCTCGCCTTGTCTACGGGGGATGCCGGCAGTTTCAACGCCAAATTCTCGCGGGAGCGGTGGGGACTTGTGTCACCCCCTTGGCACCTCTACTACATACCCAGGAGGCTCCTCGTTAGGATGCTGGGCAAGACGGGATATCATGTTGTGAGACTGAAAACGAATGGCTATCTGGTCGCCGTCGACACGCCCTTCATCCAAAATCCCGTGGTGTCGTTTTTGGTCGCGCGGCTGAAACTGGGAGACATCGTGACCGTCGTTGCCCGGACGACGCAGGGATAGGGTCGGGAGCTGGGGGCGCCAGGATACCGTCCGTATCCCTGTCTCGAGGGCCCGACAAGGAGCCAGACGTCGTACGAAGAGACGGCAACCCTTCCGAGGTTTAGGGCCAGGAGGTGTGCAGGGGAGATCGCTTTAGAGATCCCATGGGACGTCTTGCGGGTCGGGCATCGGAGTTGAGAAGCCGGTTCCCGCGGTCGGGAGGGTTCCCGGTTCATTCATTCTCGATGTCCGAGTCTCGACGTATGAAGCTCATCGGGGCAGCGGGGACCCACCACACCCCGCCACCCTTGCGTCTCGACGGCGTTTTTCTGGCCGAGTGCGTAGTTCGCCCTGCGACGCCGGTGAGTGAGAACAGAAGTGTGGCTCCCTTACGCTCTACGCTTTCGGAGTCGCATGGGTCGCGGGCGTGCCACCTCTCGATGGAATCGAATGCTCCACGACGTTGAAATGGACGCCCCGTTGCTCTAGCTCGGGCAGAACGACATCAGGCGGCAGCTCCTCGGGCGACAGGACTCCTAGCCGCGGAGTTTTCTTGAGACCGATGAGGAGCGCACCGGTGGCTGCGGAAGCTGCCGTGAGGAAATACTCCGCAGTGGTCCCTCGGCGCCGGTTCGCTTCCTTGTGGTCGATGAGCGTCCAGATCCGCACGGAGGCTTTGCTCCCGTCCGCTTTCGTTCCATCGACCTCGATCACGAGGGACATGGAGCCCTCCATGGGTCCGATAAGGGTCGAAGGTTCGGGCCAGGCGGCCATGAACGCATCCCGGAAACGAAGGGTGTGGGGCCCAATCCGGATGGCCCTTTTGGGAGAAAGAAGCCCGAGGGCGTTGAGGTGCCAGATCGCTCGGACAAGGGAGGGATCGATGGAGTGCTTGTAATCGATCGAAGCGACGGGCTTCCCGAGCCGACGGGGCAAGGTCATGGTCTCCTCGTGCTCGAAAAGGTGAACTTTGCGCCTGCCAATCGGGGGCGGGAACTCGAATTCTTCCTCGCCGCTGGCGACGTCTCGCTCGATGAGCTGTCCCCGATCCCAAACCATCGGGCGGGAAAGGGCGTCTCGGATGAACATCTCTCGGGAGTAGAGGGGGAATCCCTCGACCTCCTTCTTTCCGCTCGCACCCCATCGGATTCGGATGGCATCGATTGACTGAAAGCGGTCTGCCGCGACGCGGGCCATCACGTTGGATATGCCGGGATCGGAGCCCATCCCGACGATGGCCGCGATGCCTCGTTGCTGCCATGCGGGGTCGAGTTCGAGTTGCTCGAGAACTCCCCATTTCTCCTCAGGCGTGTTCGGGCTGTAACCCGAACTGTCCACGTACCCACATCCTGCCTCGAAGCACACCCGCATGATCGCCAGGTTGTAGTCGGGCAGGGTCGCGTTCACCGCGACATCGACGCCCTCGAGAGCGCGTCCGAGCGAGGCGGGATCCCTCACATCCACTTCGAGGGCCGTGACCCTGGCCGTTCGCCCGATGGACTGGAGAGTTCTCGATCGATCCCCACGCATATCGAGGACGACGATGTCGGACACGCGTCGATCGGAGGCGAATTCGAGGACCAAGGTCCTTCCGAAACCGCCCGCTCCGAGAACGGCCACCTTCATGGGCGCTCCTCGTCCCCCTTGTACGCCCTTAGACTTTTCGCCCCCGTTCCCAAAATCCGGACCTAGGCCCGCTACCCCTCTCGGTCGGACCTTCGGCACGCGCCGAGTTCCACTTCCCTGGTATCGACGTCCTTCGCCTCCGAATTCCCGCGGATATTAGGAGCCCGCCGCCATGGGGGCTGGGCTCGGCCGCGGCGGAGAGGCCGTCGACTCATCCGGAGTGTTATGCGAATCGAAGGGTGCGAGTTTCCCGATGACTGTCTCTACGACTCCGAGGGCCTCGTCTGGGTGCGAGAGGTTTCGAAGGGTCAGTTCGTGATCGGCATCACGAGTCTCCATGCCGCGGTGGGCGGGAGACTCACGCATCTCAGGGTCAAACCATTCGGGGTTGAGTACAGACGCGGGCGAACAATAGGAACCATCGAGAGCGGAAGGTACTTCGGACCGATTCGGACGCCTGTCACGGGCGTCCTCCTAGCCGCCAACGAAACCCTCTTTCGTCGTCTGAAAACCTTGTCGGAAGCGCCCTATAGGGAGGGATGGTTTGCTCGACTTCTCGCGACGCGGTGGGCGGAAGACCGAACGCACCTGACCACGGCTCGCGCCGCCTCGGAGATGCTCAGGACCCAGATCGCCGCGCTCCGAGTGCGCTGCTTCGCAGCGTTCCCAGACTACGAGATGATTGAGATTGGCACGGAGTGTGCCGCCGTTCTGGTAAGGCTCGAGGAGCTAATCCAGAGAATCGAGGTGGGTGAGGTCGTGCATCTCGTGTCCGACGATTCCACGGCCGCCATCGAGATGGCCCGATGGTCCGAGGAGACGGGGCAGCCCGTGGTTGATACCCGGCAAGAAGGAAACCTCTTTCACTTCCTCGTCAAGAAGATCTCGTAGACTCCGCAGGACTCCACTACTTCCGGACCGGTTCGAGCACGGCACGACCGACGATCTTGCCGTCCCGGAGGTCCCCAAGGACGCCGGCGGCGGCTGCGAGAGGCTCCCGACGCGTGACTACGGGGCGCAGATGCCCGGCTTCCGCGAGGGCGATGGATCTCGCAAAGTCGGCCATCGTCGAGGAGTGCGCCCCCAGGTAGGCCTTCCCTCCATCTACGAGATCGTCCGCCGTGAACCGGATCTCCTCCGCTCCCGGCGCGACGACGACAAGACGGCCTCCCACGCCCAGGAGGGACCGAGAGAGTTCGAGGGACGCCGCGGTTCCCACGAAGTCGCCTACGATGTCAGCTCCGGAATCACCGGCCAGGGTCCGCAGTGCGGACACCGTCTCCGCTGGAGCGGAAACGGCCTCTGCCCCGACTTCCTTTGCCGCCGCCCGGGCCGATTCCCGCACATCCACCGCGAGGACCCGTGCCTGCTGGGCCCTCGCGATTTGGACGGCCGAGAGCCCGACTCCGCCGGCCCCGATGACGACCACCGTGTCTCCGGCATCCACGCCTCCGAGCCCGACAATTACCCGATGGGCTGTCGCCCCGCTGCATGCCAGGGGTGCCGCCAGACCCATGTCCATCCGTTCGGGGATCGTGAGGACGCTATCCTGACGTACGGCGACATACTCCGCGTATCCGCCAGGGGCCGAGAAGCCGAGGGCCGTTCCCTTCACGCATAGGTTTGCTCTCTTCCGGCGACACATCGGGCACCGCCCGCAGGGCTGCTCGAAATGGACGGCCACGGGGTCCCCTACGTTCACCCGGTACACGTCTCCGCCGCGTCGTGTAACCTTGCCCGCGATCTCGTGGCCTGGCACGAGAGGGGCCCGGGAACCTGCCTTGACCTCGTCGAGGAGGTGCAGATCCGTGCGGCAGACACCCGCCGCGAGGACTTGCACAAGGACCTCGTCCGGACTCGGTTTCAGGAGGGGCTCGTCAACGACGCGGACCGATCCGTCCGCTTCGAACCGTACGGCCCGCATCGCTACCGGCAGGGGATTCGCGCGATAAACGGTTTTCCAGCGACTGCGCCGGACGGACCGATCACCGCTCGACGGGCATCCGGACCAGGTTGCCCCATTCCGTCCAGGAGCCGTCGTAGTTTCGCACGTCGGGGTAGCCGAGGAGGTACTTCAGGACGAACCAGGTGTGGGACGACCGCTCTCCGATCCGGCAGTACGCTATGATCTCCTTGTCCGGCGTGATCCCTTGGCTTTCGTACAGCCGCTTGAGTTCGTCCGCGGACTTGAAGGTCCCATCCTCACGGACTGCCTGGCCCCAGGGGATGTTCTTCGCGCCCGGGATATGGCCGCCCCGCTGTGCATGTTCCGTCGGATATTCCGGGGGCGCGAGGATTTCCCCGGTGAACTCCTTCGGACTACGCACGTCGACGAGGGCCTTGCCTCGCGCTCTGTGCGCCTCCTTCACATAATCCAGGAAGACGCGCAGCTTCGCGTCCGGCTCCTTCGCCCTGAAGCTCGCCCGCGCGTTCGCGGGAACGTCCTTCGTGACGGGGAGGTCCTCTTCGATCCATTTCTTTCGGCCGCCGTTCATCAGGACGACCTTTTCGACCCCGTAGACCTTGAAGACCCAGAAGACGAATGCCGCGAACCAGTTGTTGAAGTCACCGTAGAGGACAATCTGGGTATCGTTCGAGACCCCGAGGCGACCGAGGAGCTCCTCGAGGTCCTCCTTCGTGAGAATGTCGCGCTTCACGGGATCGTTGATGTCATTCTTCCAATCGACAAGGACGGAGCTGGGGATGTGCCCCAGGTTGTAGTTCGCGGTCGGATCGTAATCGACCTCGATGATCCGCACGCCCTCCTTCCCGATGTTCCCTTTCACCCAACTCGTGTCGACGAGCACGTCAGGATGCGCGTAGCTTGCCAATGGAACCACCTCGGAGCGCACCCAGGTATCACGGCGTTATATGGTTGGGTCATTACCCTATTCCGATTCGGCAACCTTTCCGCATGGGCCGAAGGACGTTCCTCGGACGCATCTCCGCCTTCGTTGGCTTTGAACGAGGTTGAAAATTCACGCCGAGGCATCACTATTATTAAGTACAGCCAAAACCCATCGCGCGCCGCTTTGCGGAGGCTCCTCCTCGCTGAGAAGTTCAGCGCCGCCCTCCGCTTGGCCAAGATCCTGTCAGAAGGGACGGCTAAGAAGGTTCGGGGCGAAGGCGTAAGCCATTTTACATTCTCCTCCGGGCCCGACGAAGTCATCGTTCTCCCTCTCCGTGGACACGTCGTGGAAATCGACTATCCAGACGCGTACCAGGACTGGAAGCGAGTGGACCTCCATGCGCTCGTGGACCTCACTCCGATCCGTCTCGAATCCCGTCCGGCCGTCCACGAGGCCCTCCGACGTCTCGCGCCAACCGTCGACGAGGTGGTCCTCGCCACGGATTACGACCGAGAAGGCGAATTGATCGGCATTGAAGCCCTCGAGACCCTGAGGGCCGTGCGGCCCGATCTGCCGGCGCGACGGGCCTGCTTCAGCGCGATGACCGCTCCCGAGATTCGCAGGGCTTTCGCTTCCGTGAAGGAACCGGACTGGAACCTCGCCCGGGCGGCCGGCGCGCGGCAGCAAATCGACCTCGCGTGGGGCGCGGTCCTCACGAGGTTCCTGACGGTCCGATGCGGCCTCGACGGCCGTCTCCTCTCTGCTGGACGGGTCCAGACGCCGACCCTGGCCCTCGTGGCGGAGCGGGAACGCGAGCGCGAGGGGTTCGTCCCTCGCCCCTTCTGGAACGTCGTCGTGCGCCTCGGGGAGCCTCCCTTCGAGGCCCGGGCCGAAGGCGGGCCCTTCTGGGATCGAAGCGGAGCCGAGTCCACGATGGCTCTTGCGAGCTTCGCGTCGGACGCCGTCGTGGAGAAGGTCGATCGCCGAGAGGAACGGGAGGCTCCGCCCAGCCCCTTCAACACGACGTCCTTCCTCGCGGATGCGTCCCGCCGGGGCGTGTCCGCCCCGCGGGCGATGGCCCTCGCCCAGCGGCTCTACTTGAGAGGAGAAATCAGCTATCCTCGGACGGATAACACGGTCTACCCGTCGAGCCTCAACATCCGCGGAATCCTCGAATCCCTCCGCGAGACGAAATATCGAGATCCTGTGGAGCATCTCTTGGCCCAGCCTGAGCTCGTCCCGAGCCGGGGCCCCGTGAGAGCGACGGACCATCCGCCGATTCATCCCACGGCCTCGCCTTCGAAACCGCACGGGGGACCCGAGGGGATCGTGTACGACCGCATTGTTCGGCGATTTCTTGCGACCCTCTCGCCTCCCGCGATTCGGACCGTCACGAGGGTCGAGCTCTGCGTCGGCGACGTTCGGTTCCGAGCCGAGGGATATCGGACCGAGGATCCGGGCTGGGTGTCCATTTACGATCAACACGAGGACGGTGAGAGCGACCTCCCCCCTGTGGAAGCGGGCGAGGCCCTCTCAGTCCTCGGCGCTCACATCGCGGAGGATCGGACCCGGCCACCCACCCTGCACACCCAAGCGTCCCTCCTGCACGGGATGGAACGGCTCGGGCTGGGGACCAAGGCGACGCGACACGAAATCTTGGACCTCTTGCTGCGTCGCCACTACCTCGAAGGCCGGTCCCTCCGGACGACGACGGAAGGGAGGGCCCTCGTGGACGCGCTTGCCCTCCACGCCTCGGAGGTCACGAGCTCGGAGATGACGCGACGCCTCGAGGAGCGAATGGACGCGATTGCGGAGGGGCGGGCGACTCTCGATGGGGTCGTCTCCGAGTCGCGACAGGCCCTTCATGGCGTCCTCACGGGACTCCTCAACCATGAGGCGTCTCTCGCTCGCTGGCTCCGAGAGGCGGCCTATCTTGAAAAGGACTTTGGGCCATGCGATGCATGCGGCCGGGGGCGTATGGTGCGCCGACGCACGAAGAACGGATGGTCATTCCTGGGTTGCACGGAATTTCCCCAATGCCGACATCGGCTTCGCCTCACTCGAGGCGGCGATCTCGTTCCCTGGAAGCCCCGTGAGGATGTCTCCCTCGCTACGTCGTGAGGGCACCGCGGATTCGCGAAGGCGCCCGTTCACATCTGGGCGGGCTTCGCCTTCTGCATGACCCCTTCACGGGGTAGGTCCGTTTGGTGCTGGTCCTTGGCGTGCATCTGGACCATCTTGACCATTTCGTCGTCCATGCCGGACCGAACCATGAAGCCGCAGTCGCATTCCACCATTTTCATGGGCATCTTCATCGGTGAGGCCACTCCCACTCCTCCTACCCGCGTCTCCTGGGACGGGCACGCCGACATTGCGCTCGTGAGCAAAAAAGGTATGCCAGGCAGCCCTCGCGTCGCGAGACTGAGAGGGCGCTTGCGGACGAACCGTCTCGCCCGGAGGACCGTATCACTGGAACAGGCCCGGGACGACCCAGAGGACGAGGAGGGCTCGGCCGACTCCGCCGATGACATTCGCGACGACGAACTGCCACCGGGAAAACGCGCGTCCTTCCTCGTTGAGGAGGGCGTAGAAGTAATTCACAGCCGTGTCGCTCATGAAGGGAATTGCGAGGAGGACGAGGAGGCCAATCCAGCCCGTCTTCCGGACGAACGTTTCGAGGAGTTTCAGGATCCGTCCGAGAATCCTGTGTCGCGACATCCACCGCTCGAGCCAGGGATTCACCGTGTTTCCTACGTAGAAGACGATGATCGCTCCTGCGCCCTTTCCGAGCGCAAAGACCGCTGCTTTCACGAAAGGGTCGATTTCCGGATGGAGAAGGAGAAGCGGCTCGGCTGGGATCGGTAGGACGACGGCCGCGGCGATCGCGGACAGGAATAGGAAGGCGAGGTAGCCCTCCGCCGTTTCCAATCCGAGGAAGAAGAGCCCGGCGGAGACATCCGCGATGGCCGACCCTCCGTGTCCGCCCGTGGATGAGGGCCTGCCGGTTAAACCCTTGGGCGGGACTCCCCGGGTGCGCCCGGCAAGCCCTCCAGCCGGATTCCCTGCTCGCGAGCCCGGGCGGACACGCCGCGCCAGATGGCCTGCGCACGACGGTTCATGTCTCCAAGGGAAAGGTCACGATAGCGGAGGGCCCACACGGCGAACCCCTGGGGAAGTTTGCGGCCGTCGATGAAAAGGGTTCGGCCCGAGCGGGGAACTCGCCGTTCGAGGCAGAAAAGGGCCTGGATGACCGCTCCGGTGAACCAGATTGCCATTTCCCGAGCTTCCCCTCGCGACTTGGCGCAGACGGCGTTCCGGAGCTTCCCGTAGTCCTCGAGGGCCCCGAGAATCGCCAGGCCCGCAGACTCCCGGAAGAGGGACACTCGTGGACGGCGCGCACGGGCCCGGAGTTTCCGGAGAAGACCCGTCCGATCGTAGAGGGCCCTCACGGTCCGCCAGCCGCTCAGGATCTCCGGCAGGTACGGGGAAGGGGCCAATACTTCCGCGCGTGCCTCTTCGGTGCTCATCCGAAGGACGCTCACCAGGGTTCCGTCACGGCATTCCATGCGGAGGCTCCTGGGCTTCCGGCGAAGGACGGCCAAGAGATCGAGATCCGAGTGAAGCCGATCCGTGCTCGTCGCCACGGAACCGAAGACGCCGACGGCGATGAGGTTCTTCCCCTCGAGGCGACGAAGTTCGGCCGCAATTCTCTCCGCGAGGGCAAGACGAGGGGTGGAAGGCATGTGGGCACCATTTGACCGTGTCGGTATCAGCTTTTGCGCGAGGCACGACCGCCCTTGACGTCCTTCCCGTGCCCCATCGCCTCGTGGTCGCCTCCGCCCAGAGACCGGATCGGGAGGATGATCCCCGTCGTTTAGGCGCGCTTCTGAGCCTGGATCCTACCCGCGGCCAAGGTTGATAGTGCCCCTCTCGATACGCTGCCCCGCATGGAGACGAACGTCCACGCACCTCGCGTGAGCCTCCATCGACGGCTGGGCGCTGCGGTAGGGCTCGCTGCGGGCGCGGCCTGCCTTGAAATCATCGGCAGCTGGCTCTCCGGATCTCTCGCCCTCCTCAGCGATGCGGGCCACGTGGGCACCGACGCAATCGCCCTGAGCCTGAGCCTCTTCGCACTGCGCGTCTCGGAGCGACCCCACACCCCTCGGATGTCCTTTGGGTATCACCGCG
>CAYGBO010000007.1:29026-31637 GCA_964348145.1 uncultured Methanomassiliicoccales archaeon | reverse complement strand
TTATTGTGCCCATAAACCAGAAAATAACTTGCTCTTTGGGTATCACCGCGCGGAGGTGCTCGCGGCCCTCGCGAACGGCGTCCTCCTGCTCGGGATTGCGGGCTTCCTCATTTCCCAGGCCTACGCTCGCTACCTAGCCCCCCCGCCTGTCGTTGGAGGGATCATGCTCCTCGTCGGCCTCGCCGGGCTCGCGGCGAATCTCATCATGCTCGGCTTGCTCCAACGGGCGGCGAGCCGGAACATCAATGTGCGTGGAGCTTTTCTCCACGCCTACGGAGACGCCCTAGGCTCCGTAGGGGTCGTGACGGGAGCCGTTCTCATTCAGCTCACGCAGGTTGTCGTCGTCGACGTCTTCGCTGCGCTCTTCATCGTCGGCCTCATCCTCTTCAGCGCCGTGCGGCTGCTGCGCGACGCTGTCCACATCGTCCTCGAGGGTTCTCCCCTCGGACTGCGGCCGAAGGAGGTCGCAGAGGCGATCTCATCCGTCCACGGTGTCCGCGGCGTCCATGATCTGCACATCTGGACCGTCACCTCGGGCCTCCACGCCCTGACGGGCCACATCACGGTGGCGGGAGAGGCCACGGTCCAGCGGGCTGCCCAGATTATCGACGAGATTCGCGTGTGCCTCCGCGAACGGTTCAACATCGCCCACGCGACCCTGCAGGTGGACAGCGCCCAGGATGAGATCATTTCTCCTGCCGACGTGACGCGTCCTCCGCCGGAATAGGCGGACGGTCGCAGACGTCAACCTTTTTCGCAAAACCACCATTGCCCAAGGGAGCCACCATGGGCGAACGGGCGGACGTCATCGTTGCGGGGGGCGGAGTGATCGGTACGAGCGTCGCGTTCCACCTCGCTCGCCTCGGGGTGACGGATGTCCTCCTTCTGGAACGCTCCCACCTCGCGGCGGGTTCGACGGGGAAGAGCGTCGGGATTGTGGAGGCGGCGTACGGCACGGATGTCAATGTGGCCCTCGCGAAACGCGGGTACGAGGAACTGAGCCGGTTCCCCGAGGTCACGGGCCACTCCGCGGACTTCCATCCGCGGACCTATATCGAAACCGTCTCCGATCCGGCCCATCGAGGCCACCTGCAGAACGTCGTGGAACGAGGAACCCGACAGGGTCTGCGCATCCGCCTCGCCGAAGCCGAGGAAATCCGGGAACTATACCCGGAATTGCGGGTGGACGACTTGGCCTACGGCGTGATCGCTCCGGACGCCGGCTTCTGCGATCCCCACTCGGTGGCGATGGGCTACGCCGACGCGGCGAGGGCGATGGGGGTGCGAATACAGACCAACGAGGCGGTGGAGCGGATCCTCGTCGAAGGCGGCGAGGTGTCGGGCGTCCGCACGCGGCGTGGCGAGGTCCGCTCGCCCGTCGTGGTGAACGCGACGGGTCCCTGGTGCAACGAACTGAATCGACCTCTTGGCTTCGAGATTCCCATTCTCATCTGGCAGAGACAGATCTTCGTGACGACGCCCCAGGCGGAAATCCCCATCGATCGCCCTATTTTCGTGGACATCACGGGGCGGTTCTACTTCCGGCAGGAGCTCGACGGCGCGTTTGTCCTGGGCCTCGTCGAAGACGTAGCCGCAGCGGATTTGGCGAACCCGGAGACGGACTGGGATTTCAAGACGAGGGTCGCGGCTGCCGCAGTCCACCGCCTGCCGAAGCTTGCGAACGCGTCGATTGCGAATGGATGGTCGGGGATCGTGACCTTTGCGCCGGATCAGCTGCCGATCCTCGGTCCCGTGCGTGAAGCGAGGGGTTTCTATCTTGCGAACGCGTTGTCCGGGTACGGCGTAATGACGAGCCCTGGGGTGGGCTTAGCCCTCGCGGAGATGATTGTACAGGGCGCCTCGCGATCCATCGATGTGTCCGACCTGAGCTACGAACGATTCCGAGAAGGCCGGACGGTACGGAGCGCTGGGCTGTGGCTCACTCACCGCCAAGGCTGACGGCCCGCCTTTGAAGACGTCCCGTCGTCGTTCTTCGGCCGCATCTATTTATCGCACGCGGCCCTTGGGCGGCGCGAGGTGAGGAGACGGTGTCAGAATTCGAAGCCCTCGTGAAGAATGTGCTCCGGCGGTCCATCGGCGTGCGGGCGAAGGAGGACGTCATCGTCGAATCATGGAACCACGGGCTGCCCCTCGCGGCGGAATTCGTGTACCAGCTTCGAGCCATGGGCGCGCGCCCCATGCTCGTATTCGAGGACGAGGAAACGTACTGGCGGTCCGTTGGGTCCCTGCCGAAGTCGAAGCTCGGGAGCGTGGGCGGCCACGAGTGGAAGGCGCTCGAAGAGGCCGACGCCTACGTCTTCATCCCGGGGCCCTCGGATATCCTGAGGATCCACGATCGTGGCCTCGATTGGTACGAGGCGGCAACCGCGTACAACGAGGAGTGGTACCGTCGGGCGAAAAGGAGCCGACTCCGGGGTGCGCGGATCAATATCGGCTATGTGACAGCCCCGCGCGCGGAGGCCTATGGACTGGACCTCGGCGCATGGCGTCAGATGATGATGGACGCGAGTTCCGTGGATTCTCGCGAGCTCCTACGCCGCGGTCGTAAGCTTCAGACCCGGTTGTCTCGGAAAGGACGCGTGGAAATCAC
>CAYGBO010000007.1:26126-29016 GCA_964348145.1 uncultured Methanomassiliicoccales archaeon | reverse complement strand
TAACCGTACCAGCCACCCAGCGCATTGTCGGTAATGCTGCCCACCATCGCGCTGCGCGTGGAAATCACCGCGCCGAACGGGACGAACTTTGCCTGCGACCTGATTGGACGGAGGGCTCAGATCGAGGATGGCATGGTATCGAAAGACGATCTAGACCGCGGCGAGAACATGGCGAACATTCCGGCGGGCGAGGTTTCCGTGGCTCCCGACGAGAAGAGCGCGGAGGGGACCCTCGTCCTCGACCGACCCGTCGCCTACCTAGGTCAATGGATCCGCGGCATCACCCTCGCCTTCGACGGTGGTCGGCTCACAAAGTGGAGTGCTGCGGAAAATGAGGCCATCCTCCGAGACCAGTGGGAAAAGTCGACGGGGGATCGAGATCGGCTGGGTTTCCTCGATTTCGGGTTAAATCCCAGGGCCCGTACGGGCTTCCTCCAGGATTATATCGTCGCGGGGAACCTGTACGTCGCGGTCGGCACGAATCGGGACCTTGGCGGGAAGAACAAGACCGATTTCTACGTTGGCTCGACACTCACGGGGGCCACCGTGAGGATGGACGGCACGCCGATTCTTCGGGACGGAACGCTCGTGGTGTAGACGCGGGACTCATGGTGCCAAGTACCTGTGCGACGCATGCCCTTCGCAAGTTGCCGCGCTCGATACTCTCGAGCGCACCTTTATGCCTTTCCGACGGGTGAACCACGGGGCCGGCATGGTTCCCAGCCAGGACGACGGAAATCCTAAGGCGGACGCCATAGACCTCCCACGGAACGACCGCGAAGTGCTCCAACTTCTCGGGAGGGAGCCCGCCGCGGCAATCGGGTTCCAGGGGCTGCGGCGTCGCTTACGGATTCACCCCGAGAAGCTGTCGAGGGCCCTCCACCGACTGAGGCGCGAGGATCTCGTCGTTCGGACGGATCTCGGATATCGGATGACGTCGAAAGCCCACGCGGTTCTCAGCCCTGAGACCCCGGCCGGGAACTCGACCGACGTTCCCGTGCTGCACACGTACCTCCCCGCGGGCGTCGACCTGCGGAGCCTCGCCCACGCCCTCAAAGGGTCCTGGATTGGACCTCTTCGCTGGTACGGTTTCGCAGATCTTCCGGAGGAACTTCAGATTTCATGGGTGACCGAGGACGATGGAATTCAGCTCGACGCGAGGATCCGTCTCGGTGCGCTCACGATTTCCGCGAAGGTCCTTTCCACAGAACTCCTGGACGAGGCCACCCGCCTGGGCCACATCCTGTTCCAGCACATCGCCCGGGAGGTCTCCCAGGAACGCTACGCGGGCCTCAGTGGATGAAGGACCTAGTGGTCTCGCGGCCGTGTGTCTTTCGCCCTTGCCTGTGACTCGCTTGCCGAATCTCGAGTCAATATACCCTTCGACCGCCTTGTTCCTATCGAGGTGTGAGATGACCACAACGGTCGGAATTCGCAGCAAGGATGGCGTGGTCCTCGCGGCCGACAAGCGCGCGAGCAAGGGGTTTTTCGTCGGATCGAAGGAGGTCCGGAAGCTTTTCGCCCTCGACGATTCGACGGCCGTCGCCATTGCGGGGCAGATGTCGGATGCAGAATACCTCGTGAACCTGGCCAAGGCCGAACGTCGACTCCTGGCCCTCCGGCGAGGCTATTCGTTGTCCGTGAAGGAATCCGCCAGGCTGATCTCGAACATCGTCTACAGTGGGATGAAGAACTACAACCCTTTCTTCGTCGATCTCGTCGTCGCCGGGGTCGACAAGGATGGGGGCCATGTATTCACGAGCGACATGAGCGGCGCCGTGACCTCGGAGCCCTTCATGTCCTCGGGAAGCGGCTCGCCCATCGCCTACGGCGTTCTCGAACAGGGCTACCGTCCCGAGATGGCCCTCGAGGATGCCCGAGGTCTCGCGGAGGCAGCCGTCCGGGCCGCCATGGAGCGCGATCCAGGAAGTGGAAATGGCGTGGACATCCTCGTCGTGCCGAACGGTCGCGGACGCAGGGAGGTGAGCTGAGATGGCGTCTGAATTCGGGCGCGTGCCCTTCTTCTACAACACGGAGGGTCGGCTCGTTCAGGTCGACTATGCCCTCCAGGCCGTCTCCCGGGGCTCGACGACGATTGGCCTGAAGACGAAGGACTTCGCCCTCCTCTCGAGCCAAGTCAAGCCCACCCGCCCTCTCCTCGAGCCTGCGGAGAAGGTCTACGTCGTGGACGAGCACGCGGGCGCAACGGGAAGCGGGTACATCGGCGACGTATCGAATCTCGTGGACGAGCTCCGGGTCGCGGCGCAGCGGCATCGGCTTGTGTATGAAACGCCGATCGACATCGGCACCCTCGCCCACCAGCTATCGGACCACCTGCACTCCTTTACGATGTACGCGGTCCGACCCTTCGGTGCCTCGATCATCCTGGCGGGCGTCGATGAATTGGGCATCCAGCTCCTTCAGGTGGATCCCAGCGGCACGGTCTTTCGGGGATCCGGCTTCGCGATCGGTCAGCACGCGGACGAAGCCCTCGAAACGGTCCATGTTGGTTACCGACCCGATCTGAACCTCGACGGCGCGATCGCCTTGGCAACTCGGGCGATCGAGGCCGTGAACGGCGGGAGGACCGAGATTGAACACGGAATCATTCGCTCGGAGACTCGTCGTTTCGAGCGGAGACCTCCCGCGAGCGAGGCCTAGGTTCCGGACTCGCAGCCATCCCGAGCGGGGCCGCCAGGCATGGCGCCCAGGGAGACCCTACTTCGGGCGGAGACGATACGCCTCCGCCCCCCTTCCCCCGTATCTCTCGATGACTCCGCGCGCTTCCAAATCGAGTTTCACGGTCTCCAGATACCATGGAATCGAACCGGAGAATCGGCCCTCGAGATCATCCCGCACCGCCTTCACGATTTCCGAATGCGTCAGGCTG
>CAYGBO010000007.1:15785-26116 GCA_964348145.1 uncultured Methanomassiliicoccales archaeon | reverse complement strand
GGGTGCCCTCCGAAGGCACTTCACAATCGATGCCCGCATCGCCGAGTACTTCTCCTTGCTAATGTTCACGCCCTTCTTGCCGCGCGGATGGAGGGTGAGGATCTTCTCCCCCATGCTCGCGGGATATCGCCCTCCATATAAATCGGGGAGGGTATCGGAGGCCCTCTGACTCCCGATGAAAACCCCTCGGGCTGAACAACGGTTAAGTGGGGCCCGCCGCTACCGTGACCGATGGCCGGATCGCGCAGCGCCCCTCCGCCGTTCGACGCCGTCCCGAAGGTTCCGTCCGCGGGACGCGGGGATTCCTAGGTGGGCAGAAGATGGCGAAGCTTTACACGCGGACGGGGGACCGAGGATCCACGGGCCTGCTCGGCCCCGGTCGGGTGCCGAAGGACCACGTTCGCATCGAGGCGGTCGGCGCGGTCGACGAACTGAATTCGGTGCTCGGCGTGGCGATCGCCTCGCAGAAGGATCAGAGGGTTCGAAACGTCCTCCTGAAGATCCAGGACCAGCTCTTCACGGTCGGCGCGGAGCTCGCGTCGGTCGGCCCACAGAGGGCGAGCAAGATCCCCACAATCTCGGCCGCCCACGTGCTCCGCCTGGAATCTCTCATGGAGGATTTTGACGTCGGGAAGGTTAGCGAATTCATTCTCCCCAGGGGATCGGAGGCCCTCGCCCGCCTGCACTGGGCTCGCGCGGTCACCCGGCGGGCGGAGCGCCGAGCCGTCGCCCTGTCCCGGCGCAGTCGGGTGAACCCGGAGATCCTCCGCTACCTGAACCGGCTGTCGTCGCTCTTGTACACGATTGCCCTTTGGGTCCAGAAGCGAGAGGGAACACGGCCGGAACATCCGACGTACCAGGGAGGGCGAACGTAAAAACCTATGAACCACGACGGGTGTCGAGCCGCCATGCTCGGCCTCCTCCGTGACCGGATCGTCTTGGTCTACGCCCTGGGCGTAACCGGTGCTTTCATGCAAATCGCCGGCGGCTTCTGGGATGTGTCCTGGCACGTCCTCGGCATGGTGGAGACATTCTTCACGCCGCCCCACGCCGTTCTCTACACCGGCATCGCCCTCGCCTTGGTGGCAGCCCTGGTGGGCCTCGGGATGCGATTCACCGTCTTCGCGCACGACCCCGTGAGGCGCCGGCTCCTCGGC
Source organism: uncultured Methanomassiliicoccales archaeon (assembly GCA_964348145.1). Classification (GTDB taxonomy): domain Archaea; phylum Thermoplasmatota; class Thermoplasmata; order RBG-16-68-12; family RBG-16-68-12; genus RBG-16-68-12. The sequence continues at coordinate 24,959 of CAYGBO010000007.1, read as the reverse complement.
GGGCTGCACATCGCTCTCGCAGGAGGCGCGTTTCAGGTCGTGGCCGGCCCATCCGACCTCTGGTGGCACGAAACCTTCGGGTTCGACCCCTTCCTCTTCACGCCCTCTCATACCCTCCTCATCCTTGGCATCGTCCTGGTCGGCGTCGGAATGGCTTCCGGGAGCGCTCGGCTCCTCGAAGCCCATCGGGCCCACGTGGAGCTGGGACGGGGAGCGTCCCCGGGAGTCCTCCGCTCCTTCGTCGTCGTCGGTCTTGCGACCCTCTGGATGGGTCTCAACGCTGTCGTGTACCTCCTCACGGACGCGGACGGGATGGCCTATACGTTCGGACTCGGTCCGGGATTCGTCCAGGAGTTCGGCACCTTCGCCTTCCTGGCCGCACCCTTGGCCCTCGCCGTCACGGGGACGCTCGTCTTCTTCGGCGCGAAGCGAGCCCTCGGTCGGACGGGAGCCGTGACGGCCGTCGCCCTCCTGTACGCGGGGACCATGGTGCTCGCGAACATCGGATTCCGAGCCGCGATGCTGGGATCCACGGAGTCGGGTCTCCTCATGGCCTCGTTCATCCCTGTCTACCTCGCCTTCGTCGCGCCTGTACTCGTCTTCGATCTTGCGGTGAAGGATTCCAGGGCCGGGAGGCGAACCTTGCTGGGCTCGGCGCTCATCGGCCCGTTCGCCTCGTACTTGGACAGCTGGTATTCGGCGATCCTGTGGGTCGAGGCCAGGGAGTGGTTCCTCCTTCTGATCGTCCCCACGATCCTTGCTGGGTTCGTCGCGGGGCTCCTGCGGGCTCGGTTCGAGAACGCACTCCTATGGGGGAGGGCCCGCGCGGGGACTCCGACGACCTAGGGAGACCCTTCCTGAGGCCGGGATCGAACCCGGCCCAGGGTCTCCAAGAAGGCTACGAGGTGTGCGACGGCCCGCTCGTTGTCGAGCGACCGAGGCTCCCGACGGCCGCGGGAGAGCTGCTCCGGGATTAACTCTTTCAGCCGGCGGACGTCTTCGTGGGTGAAGCCGAGGTTCGCAGCGTTGCGCTCCGCCTCGGCATGACCCTTCGGCGGTATCGCGATCACGGGGGTTCCCGCGGCGAGGGCTTCGTGTACGGTCCCCTTGCCTGCCGTGGTGATCACGAGGTCCGCCGCGAGGATGTAGTCTTGGAGGTTCGGGACGAAGCCGTACGTGTACACGCCCGGCGCAGGGGATGCCTGAAGCTTTGGGCCACTCACGATGATCATCGAGGCGTCTTTCAGTTCCAGCTCGCGGAAGGCGCGGATGGCGGCCTGTAGCAAGAATCCCCCGATGGAGGTGCCTCCCGCGGTCACGAGGATCGTTTTCTTGCGGAAGAAGAAATCCTCGCGAAGGGTTTCTCGCGAGGCGGTGAAACCCCTCGCGATTGGCCCAATCTCGCGAACGTTGGACCAGGCGGGAGCGGGGCCGGAGACTAAGACGAGATCGGTCCTCCGCGCCAACCGGGCGAGTCCGCGATTGCCGTAGCCCTCCGCTAGCCGCGAGGGCAGGTCGCGAGCAAAGTCGTGGCCCATGGCGTTCAGGATCGCGGCCGTCGGCACCTGATGTTGAATCGCCTCCCGAATCGATGCGAGCTCACTGTCGCTGATCAGGAACCGAAAGTGAGCCCAGTCCGCTTCCCGCCGGAGAAACCGGCGCGCGACACGGAGGTAGCGGGCGTACTCCAGGTACCAGCGCCACACGGGACCCAGGACCCCGTTGGCCGCAGGCCAGTCCGGCGCGGGTGGCAAGGGCATTGCGTCGAATCCGTTTGCGACGATGAGGTCGAGGGCGGGAGAGCCGGCTAGGAATAGCACGTACACATCGGGCCGGCGGGTCGTGAGGTCCCGCGCGAGGGCGAGCGCCCGGCTCGCGTGGCCGAGCCCCTGGGAGTGGACCGCGAAGTAGCCACTCAGCTCCGCCATGATTGGGCGCCCATGGAAAGAGCCTACAAAGACCTTCCTCGACGGGCACTTTCGCGGCTCCCCGCCCAGGCCTTTTATGGCCCACCGACATTCGTGGACGAGTGGAACTTGCAGGCCTCGCGAAGTACCCTTTCCTCCGGGAGGCATCTGCCTACATCCGGGCCGAGGCTATCTCCCTCGAGGACCTCCTGACGGATGTCGCCTATGCCCGCGCGCGGTCCCTCGGCCGGACGCGCGTCGAGGAATCCCTCGAAAAAACGACATCCCAGGATCGGGTCGCCGTTGTGGCGGCGGATCAGCTCGCTCATCTCCTCGCCTACCCCGTCGCCCGCATCCTCGTGTCGGCCGTCGCGGACACCTATCTGATCCGCCGATATGCCCTCCGAGAGGCTACCCTCGCGTCGCTCCGACTTGAGTCGGATACGGACGACATGATTCTCCACATTGCGGCGCAGCTTGGCCTCGACCTACGGAGACACGAGAGCGGATTCCGACTCCATTTTACGGACTTTCTGCGGGCCACGAACACGATGCGGGAGGCGCCCTGGAAACTGATCAATCAGCGGCTCGACCGCGGCTACGTTCGACTCCGCCGCGATAAGGCGGTGCGGGTGATCCGCAACGCAATCCAGCGGCGCATCGAGGAAGGCCTCCCCTTGCCGGTCAACGACGCGATCCTCAAGGCCTTCCGGGCTGACGTCCGCGAGATCCGGACCCTTCTCGAGGCGAAGAAAGCGGCCTTCAAGGCGGAGGACATCGGGAAGGTCAGCATCACCCGGTTCCCTCCTTGCATGTACAACCTCCTCGCCCAGATCCAGAACCACGAGAACGTGCCCCACATGGGCCGATTCGCGATTGTGTCCTTCCTGCACCACATCGGCCTCCAGAACGAGGAGATCTTCCGGGTCTTCGGCGACGTCCCGGACTTCGCCGCGAACGTCACCCGGTACCAGATCGACCACATCACGGGCACCACGAGCGCCACGGAGTACACCCCGCCCGAGTGCTCCACGATGAAGTCCTACGGCCTGTGCCCCGGACCCGATCGGATCTGCTTGCGAATCAAGCATCCTCTCTCCTACTATCGGGTTAAGGGGCGGGAGCGGCGGCCGAAGGGCGAGAGCGCGGCGACGGCGGCCTAGGCGGAGAAGCCCCGCCAGACGCCCAGGGCCCGTTGGACGGCGGTCGCATTCCCGAGGATGGCAAAGAGCACGAGGATCCACTCGAGGGGTTGGAACCACGAAGCAACGGGCCAGTCCACGCCCCCGGAGGGGGCGACGACGAGCTGGAGGATTACGCCAAGCAGCAGAAGCACGAGCCGATCCGCGCGTCCGAGGAGGCCTGCATAGGCTCGCCCCTGTCCCACGGCCTGGGCCTGGGTTCCCATGTAGGAAGTCAGGAGGACCCCCAAGAGGGCGAGGGTTCCGATCCACAGCTCGCAGTAGACGCTGAACGCGATCCCGCCGATCATGAAGATGTCCGCGTAGCGGTCGAGGACGTGGTCCACGAAGTCTCCGCGGGGAGACGCCTTTCCCGTAATCCTAGCGATTTTGCCGTCGAGGGCGTCGAGGTACGTGTTCGCGACCACGAGGAGGAGGGCAAGGCCGAGGAACCCGGTCCCACCTGCAAAGAGGCTCGCTCCCGCGCCGACGGCCGCGACGAAGGCAATCCAGGAGAGGAGGTTGGGGTCGACTCCCATCAAGCGGGAGGCCATTGGGTCGAGGAGGCGATCCGCCACGGCTCGGTAGCGATCTAGAACCACGAGAGCACCTCACGGCTCCAGTCCACCGATCCGGCCTCGTGTCCCGCGATCTTGCCCTGTAGGATCGAGAGGATGGTATCCGCCACCTGGCCGGGCGTCGCATCCGTCGCGTCGATTTCGAAGACGTGCGGCATGCGGCCCGCGGCCTCCTGAAGGATGACATCGATCGCTTCCGCTTCGACGTTTTCCCGAATCTTCTCCTGGGACCATCCGCGTCCCTTGAGACGCTCCTGCAACACCGCGGGTCTGCACCGGAGGACGACGACGATGTCCACGTTCATAAGGTGGGCGTAGTGGCCTTTCAGGAAGGCCATCTTCGCGGGCACCCGAAGCCGCTCGCGTAACGATTCCACGTCGATCTCGTCCGCATCGCGCTCGGGATCCCGTCCGACGACGAATCCTTCCTTCCTCGCCACCTCGTCCAGATCGACGACCGCGTAGCCGCGGCGTTCGAGGACACTGCACGCGGACGATTTGCCAGTTCCCGGGGTGCCTGTAATTGCGACGAGCACGGGGACCGGACCAAGGAAGGAGTGTTATATCCCTTCCGATTGCGCACGGGCCCTCCCATGGAGCGCCACACCTTCAAATCCCCACCTCTCAGGTTCGGCCGCGTCCTCTTGAATTCTGGACAACCATGGAATTCATCGGACGGCAGCCACGGGCAATTCCTGGATCGCGCCGCTCTCCTTTAAGTTCCGCGGCCGTCTATGAATCCCCTGATGAAGATGCGTGGGATCGGAGCCGTGCTCCTCCTCGTCCTTGGCCTCGCGATTCCAGGCTCTGGCGACCACGTGTCACTGGACGAACTGTACCCGCTTGCTCCGTGGGACGCGCTCCACACGATCACGGACCCGCAGTTCCACGACGAACTCTACGTGCTTCCCGGGGAGGAGGTATTCGGGGTATCGATCGGGAACGAGTCGCACACGTACCCGCTGAAGCTCATGAACTACCACGAGGTGATCAACGACGTCATCAGCGGTGTCCCCGTCGTCGTCTCGTACTGCCCCCTTTGCGGATCCGCCATCACCTACGAACGCACGGTGGACGGCAAGGTGCTGACCTTCCGAACTTCGGGGTACCTGTACCTCAACAACAAGGTTATGTTCGACGCCGAGACGGGCAGTCTTTGGCCGCAGATTTTGGGAGAGGCGATCAACGGAACCTTTCATGGCGCGCGGCTTCGGATTGTGACCACGGCCCGGATGTCCTACGAGGATTGGATGGCCCTTCACCCCGAGGCGCTTCTCGTGGGCCGACCGTGGGGTCCGGTGCTGTGTCCCGCTCCCTGCCGCGTCCCTCCGGGATTTCAGGGATATGAGGTGAACCCCTACGCCCCCTATCAGGCGGGGGAGTTGACATACGCCCCCATCCGATCGGTTGACGCACGGTTGCACCCGAAGACCTTCGTCCTTGGGGTGGTCATGAAGGACGACGCTTGGGCGATCACGTACCCCGATCTTCTCGAGCGTCGAGCCGTCAACGTCCAAGTCGGTGGGGTACCCATCGTCGTCGCAGCGTCCCCTGGGGTTGGCGGCCCCTCTTCCGGGGATAGCGTCCACGTCTTCCGCAGGGGGAACTTCACGCTTCGCGTCGACCTCGAGACGAACGAACTCGTGGACGATGTCGGGCATCGATATTCGATTCCGTCAGGGTTGGGAGAAAGCGGCCGCCTCGAGCCCGTCGCCTTCTTCTTCGGGTTCTGGTTCGCCTGGCACGATCACTATCCCGGCACTCGTCTATACGGAGGTGCCTCCACCTCGCGGACGGAAGGCCTGGAGGGTCTCTCCATCGGTGTCGCGGCCATCGCGGCGTTCTTCACCTCCGTCGGTCTTTTCCTGCAGCTCCGGAGACGCCGTGGCTGAAATCGGTCAGCGGTCCGACGACTGACAGAAACCCTGGAGAGCCCCAAGGAGCTGGAGTCGGAGTTTTGCATCAACCTGCATGCGTCTCCATTCGTCTCGAACCTTCGGCTTCAGGAGCGGCTGGAAAGGTATCTCGTAGCGGACGTCCATCAACACGAGGGGCTCCGGGGGCACGGTTCCGAAATCCCGTCGTTCGCCCCGTAGAGCCGCGCGAATCTCGTCCACGGAGACTTCCTGTCGTGCGTGCGCGACGAGAGCCGCGACGATCCGGCGGACCATTCCTCGGCGAAAGCTCCGTGCGCGCACGTCGACGAGGAGCGCCTCGTCCTCTCGGTCGAAGGCGATGCGGAGATCCGAGGGAGGACCTCCATGAGGATCGGACGTGAAGGCGTCGAAGGTGTGGATACCCTGGAAGGCCGCGGCAGCCGCGCGGAGACGGCGGAGCGGGAGATCCTCGAACAAGTGGTATCGGTACCACCGCTCGAGGGCCTTGCGCGGGTGAAAGCGGTCCGGCACCTTGGCGAAGGCCCAGGCCCACACACCGCGCGCCCGATCGTTGAAGGCCCCGACGGTGGCCTGGGGTCGGAGGAAAGTGTTGAAGGCGACGACGTTTCCCACGGCACTCACGCCCCGTTCGACTCGCACTCCGAAAGAACGCCTCCTGCGGATCCCGGAAGATCCCTGCCGCTTTCGCAGCAAAGATGCACTCTCCCTCGACGGTTCGAGCGTTTGGCTGTCGCTGATGTCCGAAGAAGGCCCGTCCGTCGTAGGCGATTTTCAAGGCGATGCGCACGATAACGGTCATTACACGACATCCTATTATCACCGTCGTCGGGGTAAGGAGCGAGAATCATGCCGTCCATGCGAGTCGTCCTCGTGGAGCTGAAGTACGAAGGCAACGTGGGGGCTATCGCCCGGTCCATGCGCAACTTCGATGTCGAGGATCTCGTCTTAGTCAATCCGCCTCCCATCGGAGCGGAGGCGAGGCAGCGGGCGATGCACGGACTGTCCATCCTCGAGTCGTCCCGGACCGCGGAGGACCTCGATACGGCGCTTCAAGGTGCGGATCTCGTGATCGGGACCTCGGGGGTCGACACGAGAAGCGAGAAGCGGTTCGCCCGCATCTCCGTGCGACCGGAAGAGCTCGCCTCTCGGATTGAGGGTATGGGAGGCACCGCAGCCCTCCTCTTCGGCCGGGAAGACTACGGCCTCTACGAAAAGGAGATCCTTCGTTGCGATCTCCTAGTCACGATTCCTTCGTCGCCAGACTACCCGATCCTCAATGTATCGCACGCGGCGACGATCGTGCTGTATGAGTGCTTCAAGGCAAGGTCTCCCACCCGTCGGGCCCGGAGAGCTTCCGGGATCGAGAAGGAAAAACTCCACGAAGCCCTGGACGCGCTCCTCGAGGCCACGGAATATCCGTCCTACAAGAGGGAGCGAACGAAGGTCATGTTCCGCCGTCTCCTCGGCCGTGCCGTTCCCAGCAAGTGGGAATTCCACGCCCTCATGGGAGTCCTCCAGCGAGCGACGAAGCGCATCAAGCGGCTGGAGGGAGCCCGCCCCTAGGCGGAGATCCCGAGGCTCCGGTTCGTCCTCTCGACGCTCCGACGGGCGTCCTTCTCCAGCTCGAGGAGGGCACGGATGGCATCCACGTTCTCCGGGACTACGTCCGATTCCTGGTGAACCGCTTGGAAATAGTACAGATGGGTCCCTTCCACGATGTGCACGCCGTCCTCCCACACGGCGATTTCGTAGAGGTCGGAGCGGCTGCGGGAGAGATCCCGGGCGACCTCCATGATCTGGGCCGTCGACTTGACGCCCTCGGCGCCGGACACGAAGGTCACCCGCGGCGTCTTTCGCCAGACGTCGACGACATGGGTTGAATCCGACTTCCTTCTGAGATCGACGCTCACCGCGTGAAGGTGCATAATCGTCGTAGGGACCTTCACGGCAATCGTCTGGATGTTCAGGTTGGGCAGGACACTCCTCACGTCAGGTCCGTGGTGGCTGGGCATCTCGAGTTCCGGCTCGATCGCATTGACGGGACCTTTCTTCGAGTCGCCCGGATCCGTAGCCCGTCGGACCATGACCGCCAGGACCTTTTCGATGCCCACGTGAGCGTCGAGGGGATACAGGGTGCGTATCAGACCGGTCGTATTGCACGAAGGCACGCGGACGAACGTCGCACCGAGGCAATCCGAGTAGTTCACCGCCGCGTTGAAGGAGAGGTTCGTGAGGGAGTGTTCCTGTCCCCCCTGCCAGATGGCCTTCACCCCCGCCTTCTCGTAGAGGGGCTTGTAGCCGCTTTCCTCGGGAGTGCAGTCCACGACGAGGTCGGCCTCCTCGAGGAGTTCGGCGAGCGTCCCCCGGGTCGCGAGGCCCGCTTTCTCGAACTTCGTGTGGGCATCTCTGTCCGATACATACAAAGGATATCCCTTCCGAAGGGCCTGCCTCGCCTCAAAATCCGGCGTTCGCTTCGCGACGCCTGCGATGCGCATGTCATCTTGGAGCGCGACCGCATCTGCGACGCGCTTTCCAATCGTCCCATATCCGTTGATCGCGACTCTCGCGGGCATGGAGGGAGACCTCGTTTGAAAGGATAGGCCCCGCCACTAAATAGCTTTGGACGGATGCCAGGAGTCAATCGTCCGCGGGCCCGGGAGCCGCGTACAGCTCCCGGCGTATCCGCGGGACCATCGCCATGAGGATCGCCGCCTCCGTGAGTCGGTCGCGGTCGAGTTGGCGTTTCGTCAGGTAGCCAATCGCTCCGTGTTTCGAGCCGATGTTCCGCACGCCCGTGAGATCGGTCATCGCCTGGCCCACCGTCGCCCCTGCTTTCACCCTCGCGACGACCGGCGCCGGATACACGAAGCCAGGACCATGGCCCACCGTGACTCGTCCCGTTCGATCCAGGATGGCACAGTACTGAACGTCGAAGTAGTCCGCGACGGCCGGCTCGGAGATGAGTCCCGCCTCGATGCCGATCCCAAAGTCTGCGTTGCGGAGGGCGCCCTGGGCGCGGTAGATGGCGCCCCGCACGGCCTGGCGATCGAAGGGCTGGTCTTCGACTCCGCTGGGCACCGGGACTCCCTTGACCCGCGATTGAATCGTGAGCCGCGCGAAGACCCTGCGCACGGCGCGCACTTTCACGGGATTGTCGGTCCCAACATGGACGAGCATCGGCTTCTTCCGAATCCCGCGGGTGTCAATGACTCCGGCACGGATCCGGGTCGACGCGATGGGGAGCCCATCCTGGGCCACTACCATCGGGACGACGTGGACCTCCAGCGGCCGGAGCCCCTTTGCCTCCCTCACGTCGTTGAGGGCGCGAGCCACGTGGACCCGCTCCGCAGAGACGACAATCGCGTCGAGATCGGGTCGGTTCGCCGCCGGCCCGAAGGCCTCGTCGATGGCTTCGATGCGGAATCGCTTCCATCCTCGGGCGCGGAGGAGTCTCCTCAGGCTCGCCTCGCGGACGGCGTAGGGGCGGACCTGTTCGCGCGTCTCGCGTGCCATCCGGTCGGTCGTGAGACCGATGAGAACCTCTTCGGGCCGGAGGCGGAAGGCCGCGGCGAGGAGGGCCCGGTGGCCCTCGTGCAGCAGGTCGAACGTG
>CAYGBO010000007.1:14607-15775 GCA_964348145.1 uncultured Methanomassiliicoccales archaeon | reverse complement strand
ATTGCGCGGAGCACAGCTGGAAGATCTACGAGTGCTCGGGCCACCCGGACGGCCGGGCCGTTGGATCGCGATGAGGTCGGAATACAGGGCGAAGGCGGTCTGCCGGACGCCCGGATGCCGCTCCGAGACGAGGAGCTCGGGAATCAGATCCGTCCGGACAAGGAGTGCATTCGAGGTCCCGTCCACCCCTGCGAGGACGTTGTCCGCTGGAAGTTCTTCGACGGTGACGGCGACGCGAACTCTCCGTCCTTCCCGCAGGCCGCGGGCCACCTGCTTTACCCGACGTCCTGCCTTGCGGGCTCGGCGAACCCTATCCCCGCGGATCCGTGCGATTCCTTGCCGAGGGATCCTCTCGGGACGAAGCCGCCCTCCCATGAGGACGTTCGCGATCAGGCATGCCTTCACGGTCGCATCCCAACCGTCGAGATCAAAGCTCGGATCCGCCTCGAGGAGTCCCAGGTTTCGCGCCGCCGAGACGCCGGCCTCCCGCGGCCTTCCTGTCTCCATTTCCCCGAGGATGAAGTTGCTCGTGCTGTTGAGGACGCCCTCGAAGGCCTCCACATGGACCCCGCGCAATGTTTCCTGGAGCAGGTTGAAGACCGGGGCTCCGTCCATTACGGTGCCCTCGTAGCGAAAGCCCACGCCCTTCTTCCTCGCGAGATTCCTCAAGTGGCGGTAGTGATAGACGACGGGACCCTTGTTCGTCGTGATCACGTGCATGCCGCTGCGCATGGCCGCGGTCATGTGCTGGACCGCGGGCTGACGTGGGGCGATCCGGAGAGGGGTGATCTCCATCATGGCGTCCGCGCGGGCATGCTCGAGGTAGGCGACCGGAGATACGCGGATCCTTTTCCCGCAGGAAAGGAGGGATTCACGCGATTCCGCGAGGCGAAGAGCTTTCCGGAGATCGATTCCTTCCGGATCCTGGACCGACCCGTGATTCGCGGTGAGGATCGCGACGACCTCCGCTTCGAGACCGAGATCCCGCCGGAGTTCTGAGCGCCGCTCGAGGAGGAGTCGCGCAAACTCCCGGCCCACGTTGCCGAAGCCGACGAGGACGATTCGGTGCGTCGGCCTCAGACCTCCAGGACCTTGCCCAAGCCGCGCCGATTCGCCTCCGCGACGACATGGTTCGCCACGGCGGCGTCCTGAACCCCCACTCCCGTGA
>CAYGBO010000007.1:12250-14597 GCA_964348145.1 uncultured Methanomassiliicoccales archaeon | reverse complement strand
CCATCCCCACGTCGCCAGCTCCGGATGGACGATGGGATTCACGCCCGTGAGGTCCGCCACGGTGATCTCATCCTCCGAGGTTCGACCGGGCTTCAATCCCGCGGCGATGTCGCCCAGTTCGGCGTAGACCTTCTCTCGCGAGAGGACTCCTGCCCGCACCGCGTGGTGAATCTCCCCGAGCCGGAGGCATTGGTCGAGGCGGTCCGCAACAACCTTGTCAGCTTTCGCGAGGACCGCCACCTCGAGTTCCTGCTTCTCCGGTCCGTCGGAGCCCACGGCCGTGATGTGCATTCCCGGGTCGATCCATTCGGCCCGCACGAGAGGCTCCCTGGCCGGCGTCGTCGTGACCACGACGTCGGAACCTCGCACTGCCTCTTCGACGGTCTTGGCCGGAGTGACACGTAGCCCATGACGTTCTGCCATCTCCTTCGCGCATCGAGCGGCCTTCGCCGGATCTCGACCGTATATGATGGCGTGGTCCGCTCGCCGGACGAGCAGGAGGGCTTCGAGCTGGTACCGCGCCTGCACCCCGCAGCCCACGATGCCTACGCGGTCCACATCGCGCTTCGCGAGGAGATGTGCGGCCAGGGCGCCCGCGGACCCTGTACGGAGGTCCGTGAGGTAACCGTTGTCAAACAGGATCGCGCTTGGGAAGGCCGTGGCCGCATCGAAGACGAGGAAGAGACCGCCTCCGACGGGGAGGCCTTTCGCCGGGTTGTCCCAGGAGCCCGAGGCCACCTTGATCGAGAAGTGGGGCATGCCACGGAGGTGGGCCCCTTTCACGTGGGCTTCCCCCCGGTGCTCGGGGATGTCGAGGTTGATCACACCCGGGAGTGTCGCGTCCCCCTTGGCGAGAGCCACAAAGGCTCCTCGGACTTCTCGCAACGCGGCCCCCGGATCGATGAGATTCCGGATTTCTCCCTCGAAGAGAAGCCGGATCTTCATCGGGCCTTCCCCTGCCCCCCTTTCCACTCGCGGAACCACGAACCGATGCGCCGGAGGCCGCCGAGCATGTACTCTCGCGCGTTCCCCATGCCGATCCGGATGTAGCCGTCCATCTTGAACTGGTCCCCGGGAACGATGAGAGTGGATTTTTCGTTGAGGAGGCGCATCGCGAGCTCCGTCGACCCGATGCGCGGCGCGTACCGGAGGTAGCAGATCGCGCCCGCCTCGGGAGGTCGGTACGCGAATAGCGGATCCAGGGATTCAATCCAGCTGCGGAGCGTCTCGAAGTTCGCCCGGAGGATTGAGCGAGTTCGAGCGAGAATCTCCTCCCGCCGGTCGGGCTCCAACGCGATCTGGGCAAGGCGGTCCGACAGGTACGTCGGCGTGAGGGTCGTGTAATCATGGTAGGACCATAGGGTCGCCACGGTGCCCGGGGGCCCGACGATCCACCCAATCCGTAGCCCCGGCAGGCCGTACGCTTTGCTCAGCCCATTCGTGATGAGCGTCTTCTCGTGGACCCCCCAGAGGGATTCCGTTCGGGGACCTTCCCGCTCCGACCCGAGGTACACTTCATCGGCGAGGAGCCACGCGTCCGCATCCACCGCCGCATCGAGAAGGGCTCGGCGCTCGCCGTCCTTCATGATCGCCCCCGTCGGATTGTTCGGGTTACAGACTGCGATCAGCTTCGTACGTCGTGTGACCGTCTCCTTGAGGGCTTCTGGATCGAATTGCCACTCGAGATCCTCCCGGAGCCAGAGAGGCTTGACCGTGGCGCCGAAGATCCGCCCGAGCCCCCATATCTGCATGTAGTTGGGCAACATGACAACGACGTCGTCCCCCGGTTCGATGAGGTGCCATGCAGACAGGAAATTCGCCTCCGCGGAGCCGTTCGTCACGAGGATGTGATCCGGGTCCGCCCCCTGGTACATCGCGGCGATTGCCGTGCGGAGCTCGGGGGTGCCGTTCGACTGGGAGTACGCGGCGGGAAAGTCGAGGACCCGATCGACCAGGGACGGATCGCGGAGAAGGTCCCGAACGCGGATCGGCTCGACGCCGCTCTCCGAGAGGTTGTACTCCACGCGGTGTTCCCAGGTGGACTGCCAGCGCTCCATTTCGAAGGTTTCGATTTTCATGGATTACTTCTCCGCCGGATGGTCGATTGGGCTTAAGCCTCCCCGCTCCGGTTTCGGCGAGCCGCAGAAGGATCGGGAGTGCCGCGGAACCCCCCGCGCGGGAGGGGTACAAATACTAAAGAATTCCGATACATATATATACGGAAAACGCATCTGCGCTTTCTGCAGCGTGGGGGCATGAAGAGGCTCGGCGTCGTCGAGAACCTCGCTTTCGATGGTACGATTCTCGTCCGGTCCGAGTATGCTCCGCCGCGGGGTGCTTGGGTGGC
>CAYGBO010000007.1:10186-12240 GCA_964348145.1 uncultured Methanomassiliicoccales archaeon | reverse complement strand
GGACCGGCGAAATCGACCCATCGGCAAGATCGTGAGGGTTTTCGGCCCGGTTCAGGAGCCGTTCGCGTCCGTCCAGCCGCAGGCTCCAGCGTCCCCGTCTCTCGTTGGGGCGGAGGTCTTCCTGAGTGAGGGAGAGAATGCCAGCAAAAAAGGTCGAAGAGGCCGAAGAAGTCTCTAGATGCCCGGAGTGCAACTCCGGCCACTTGTCCTACGACTACGAGCGCGGCGAGTTGATCTGCGAGGAATGCGGCCTCGTGCTGAATGACCAGATGATTGATCAGGGACCGGAATGGCGGGCCTTCGATGTCGAGCAAGGGGAGAAACGGGCCCGCACAGGCGCCCCCATGACCTACACGATTCACGACAAGGGCCTGTCCACGACGATCGGCTGGAAGAACAAGGACTCCTACGGGAAGTCGATCCCCACGCGGAACCGGGCCCAGTTGTACCGGTTGCGGAAGTGGCAGCGCCGAATCCGTGTGAGCAACGCGACGGAGCGGAACCTGGCGTTCGCCCTGAGCGAACTCGATCGGATGGCGAGTGGCATGGGCCTCCCGCGGAACGTCCGGGAGACGGCAGCCATGGTCTACCGGAAGGCCGTGAACAAGAACCTGATCCGGGGCCGATCCATCGAAGGGGTCGTGGCCGCATCGCTCTACGCGGCCTGCCGGCAGTGCAACGTGCCCCGAACCCTCGATGAGATCGCGAACTCCTCCCGGGTGGGCCGAAAGGAGATCGGGCGGACGTATCGTTTCATGACGCGCGAGCTCAAGCTGAAGCTCATGCCGACGAAGCCCCAAGACTATGTATCCCGTTTCTGCTCGGAACTCAAACTGAGCGGCGAGGTCCAGTCGAAGGCAGTCGAGATCCTCAAGAACGCCCAGGACAAGGAGCTCACGTCGGGTCGCGGGCCCACAGGGGTTGCTGCGGCGGCAATCTACATCGCGTCGATTCTGAGCAACGAGCGCCGGACTCAGCGCGAAGTTGCCGATGTCGCGGGCGTGACGGAAGTCACGATCCGAAATCGGTACAAGGAGCTCACGGAGAAGCTGGGAATCCAAGTCGAGTTGTGAGTTCTTCCTCTCAGGCGGGCTCGCGGTCCCAGCCGAGTGATAGGGAGTCTAGGATGGAATTCGCAGGCTGCCTCGGGCCACCGGCGCGACCTGCCCGCCGACGCGCACGGCCCCGATCGTCGTGGCGTCCCCCTCGACGGAGACTTCGATACGGCTCGGGCGACCCATCTCGATTCCCTGCTCAATCACGAAGGAGGGGGCCGGCAGGCGTCTGTGGGCGGCGAGGTACACGCCGCAAGCGCCGGCCGCGCTGCCGGTCGCCGGATCTTCTGCAACTCCCTCCAGGGGCGCGAAGCACCTCGCATGGAGGTGGGCATCGGCCCCCTCGGCTCCGAACGCGAAGACATAGCAGGTTGTGTGGGGCCCGTACTTCGCGAGGACTCTGGCCAGGGAGTGGGGATCGGGATCCAGGCGGCGCACTGCCTCGGGAGACCGGAGCGGCACCTGCAGGGATGGGAGGCCCGTGGAGGCGATTTGGGGCCGGAGCTTCACAGCATCGAGGTCACGCGTGCGCGCGCGGAGGGCCCTCACGAGCGGCTCGGTGTTCGTCACCCGCGCTCCCATGGTAGGATCCCCTTGGGTCATCACGACGTTCCGGATCTGTCCGCCTTCGTTGCGGATCGTGAGCGGCAAAGCGCCGACTTGGACCTCCTGGGTCAGCACGGACTCGCCCTCGGGGAGCGGCACGAGGCCCTCGAGAGCCGCGACGTAGGCCGCCCCCAGGGACGGGTGGCCCGCGAAAGGGATTTCCCCCGCAGGCGTGAAGATGCGGTTACGGTACTGAGCCATCGCCGTCCTGGGCGGCACCACAAAACTCGTCTCGGACAGGTTCATCTCCCGTGCGATTGCGCGCATCTCCTCATCGGATAGCCCGGCTGCACGGGGGAACACGGCCAGGGGATTGCCCGTCAACGGCCTGTCCGTGAAGACGTCCACCTGCCAGAAATCGAAGAATCGTTCGCCCAAGGAGTCCACCTCGGA
>CAYGBO010000007.1:6235-10176 GCA_964348145.1 uncultured Methanomassiliicoccales archaeon | reverse complement strand
TATGGGCGCCCCCTGTCAAAATGCATGGGCCGTCAGCTTTTTGGGGCCTCCGGCGTTCGCGCGGGAAGGAGGTCCTGGTATCCGAACGACCGCAAAGGGAAGCCGCGACGATCTCACGATTCGCGATCGACGGGTGTCGCGGCGCGTCCAGCAATTCCCTGAGTCCGTGATCCGGGAGATGACGAGGATTGCCGCCCTGCACGACGCGGTGAATCTGGCCCAGGGATACCCTGATTTTGAACCCCCTCCCGAGCTCATCGCCGCCGCAAAGAAAGCCCTTGACGGGGGGTACAACCAATACTCGATTACTTGGGGCGCCCGGGAACTTCGAGAGGCCATTGCCTCGAAGGCGAAGCGCTTCAACCGTATTGACGCAGATCCCGAGACGAACATCGTCGTCACGTGCGGCTCCACGGAGGCGATGATGGCTGCGATGCTCTCGATCGTCAACGTGGGCGACGAAGTCATCGTCCTCGAGCCCTTCTACGAGAACTACGGGCCCGATGCGATTGTGAGCGGTGCCCGGCCGAAGTACGTCCGCCTCGAATGGCCCGATTGGCGGCTCAGCGAAGAGGGGCTCAAGTCCGCGTTCACAAAGAGGACGAAGGCAATCATTCTGAACACCCCGAACAATCCGACCGGCAAGGTCTTCTCGAAGCAGGAGCTTCGGCTCGTTGGGGACCTCTGCGAGGATCGCGACGTGACCGCGGTCACGGACGAGATCTACGAGCACATCGTGTATGACGGTGCGAAGCATGTGTCCCTCGCGACGGTCGGAGACATGGCCGAGCGGACGATCACGATCAATGGCCTGTCCAAGACCTACAGCGCGACGGGATGGCGCGTGGGCTGGGCGATCGCGACGAAAACCCTCGTGGATGCGATGCGCCGCACCCACGATTTCCTGACCGTCGGATCCCCTCATCCCCTCCAGATCGCTGCCGTGACGGCCCTTTCCCTGCCGGCCTCCTACTACGAGAGGCTCCGGGCCTCTTACGAGGAGAGGCGCGACCTCCTCGTTTCGGCCCTGCGATCCCTGGGCTTCCGGTGCCGTCCGCCGGGGGGAGCCTACTACGTGATGGCGGATTTCTCCGCCTTCGCCCGGCCGGACGACTGGGCGTTCGCGATGTACCTCGTCGAACGGCTACGCGTCGCCACAGTGCCGGGGAGCAGCTTCTATGGGCGGCCCGAGGACGGACGCCGCTTCGTGCGCTTCATGTTCTCCAAGCGGGATAGGACCCTAAAGGAGGCGATCGATCGCCTCCTGCCTCTCGCCGCCTTGCGGTAGGCCGTCCCGGGAGGACAAGACCCATGCCGATTCGGAGGGATGCGGACGTCGTACTCGTCGGCGGCCGCATCTTCACGGCGACGCGCTCCCATCCCTGGGCGCGGGCCCTCGCGATACGCGGAGATCGCCTCGTGAGCGTCGGGACGAATGCCCAGGCGGAGCGGTGGGCCGATCGGCGCACGCGGATCCTTGATCTGCGGGGTCGCGTCGTCGTCCCCGGGTTCATCGACGCCCACGCTCATTTGGCCGACGCTGCGGGCGAGTTCGGTTCCACGCGCCTCGACGGGACGCGTACCCTTGACGCCGCCGTCGACCGGCTGAAGCGCGCCGCCGGAAGCGCGCCCCGGGGCGCATGGATCGTGGGGATCGACTGGGACGAATCGAAGTGGCGCGAGCGGCGCTACCTCGACCGGTCCGACTTGGACCGGGCGTCCGCCGACCATCCCGTCGTCGCCGTGCGCATTGACGGCCACATGGGCGCCCTGAATCGACGCGCTCTCGAGGAGGCGCGAGACCTGGCTGGCGTGCCAGGGTTCGAGGTTGACGGCGTCGGGAGGCCCACGGGGATCCTGAAGGAAGACGCCTTCCTCGCCCTTCGGGATCGCATCCGGCCCACGGAGGCCCAGATGACCGCAGGCCTCCCAGCGATGGCGCGTCGCGGGCACCGCCTTGGCATCACGTCCGTGCATGACATTGTGGGCTTTCGGGGCTGGCGCGCGTACCAACGAGCGTACCGAGCGGGTCGCCTTCGCCTCCGGGTCTATGCGATGCTCCGGGAATCTCTCCTCCCATCCCTGACGAATGCGGGCCTCATGACGGGCCTCGGGGACCCTTGGCTCCGACTCGGGTGCATCAAGGTATTCGCGGATGGATCCTTGGGAGCCTACACGGCCGCGCTCTCGGAGCCTTACATGGGGCGACCCGGCGAGCGAGGTATGTTGCTCCATTCCCGCCAGGCACTGCGGTCGGTCCTCGAGGCGGCCCATCGGGCGGGCTTCCAGACGGCGACCCACGCGATCGGTGATCGTGCAATCGATATCACCCTCGATGTTCTCGAGGCAATCCGCGAGGAGGATCCCCGGAAGGACTCCCGGCATCGCATCGAGCACTTCGAACTGCCCAGCGAGGACGCGCTGCGTCGCATGCGATCGGGCGGATTCATCGCGTCGTGCCAGCCTAATTTCGTGGGACAGTGGAGCGGACCGGGAGATCTGTACGAGGACCGCTTGGGGGTCGAGCGCTCGGCCGGAAACAACCCTTATCGGAGGATCCGGAGCCTCGGGATCCCCCTCTGCTTCGGCTCCGACGGGATGCCCTACGGGCCTCTCTACGGCCTGCACTGGGCCGTGAACGGCTATCACGGGGGCCAGCGGCTTCGCGTCGAGGATGCCCTGCGCGCCTACACGGCCGGGGGCGCCTATGCATCCTTCGAGGAGGGTGCGAAGGGGACCTTGGAGCCCGGGTGCCTCGCGGATTTCGTGGTCCTGCGCGGGGACCCCTTCCGGGCTCCCGAAGCCCTCGAGGGGGCCCGGGTGGAGTCGACATGGATCGGCGGCCGACGGGTCTTCGGGCGTGGGCCGAAAGCCTGATGGGGGGCGAGTCCTATGAGGGAGACGCCCCCAAAGCGGGGGCTGCCCAAATAGAACCCGACGCGTGGCCCTCGTGGCCCCGCGTCGTTTTTTGCTTCACGCCCTCTTTGCCTTCACCTGAGCCTGGAAGACCCGGTGCACGCTCTTCCAGAGCTTCCCATCCCGTCGAACCTTCATCTCGAAATTGTTCATGCCGGCCCAGTCCTCGAAGGCCGCCCGTGTCTTCTTGTCGTATCGTCCCGTTGCCGCGCCGCAGTAGAAGCCGAGGGCCGCGAGGCCCTCCTGCAACTCCTTGAGCATGGGGCCGCGGAGCTCGACGACCTCCTCGGGTCGCTCTCGGTTCAACAAGGTGGCGTCGTAGACATTGAAGACCCGGATGAGTTCCTCGACGGGCCGGGGGTGGTCGTCCACGCGGATGTCGATCCACCGGTCGTTGAAGCCGCCGTAGCCCCCACGCTCGCGGACGACGAGGAGGGACGCAGACTCCTGCCCCCGCCGGTCCCCCCCTGCATCCTGTCCGGCCGAAAGGGACGCAAGGAGCCGGACGGGCAGATCGCCCTCCGTGGACTCGAAGGCTCTCGCCATCGCCTTCACGACCTCCTCTCCCGCCAGGATGTTTCCCTGGACCGCATAGTTCCGACCCACGTGGTGACCCGCCCACTCGAAGCAGGACTTCCCCGTGAACGCAGCGGCGCGACCCCGCGCATCCACGATGCCCACCTGGCGCTTCGCAGAAACCTTGTCAGTGCCAAGGAGCTTCTTCAGCACGTCTTTCGGTGCGACGCCTCGTTTGAGCATGGCGAGCCCCCTCGGTCCGAGCCGGGTGTTCGCATAGGACTGGGTCGCAATCGCGCCGACACCGGCCGAAGCGAAGGGCACCACGGCGCCCACGGCAACGAACTTCGATTCCACGGCGACACCCAGGTCCTTCGTTGTCGGATCGAGCGCGACGATGCTGAAGGTGGACAGCCTGGGGCAAGAAGTGAATGACATGGGGTGAGGGAAGCCGGGGGCGTATATCAAGGGGCCGGCACAACACTTAAAGAGCCCGGACCCTCCTCGCG
>CAYGBO010000007.1:5078-6225 GCA_964348145.1 uncultured Methanomassiliicoccales archaeon | reverse complement strand
CGGGCGATCGCCGAATAGAACATATCGTGCACATAGGCAGCCACCGCTTCGGATTCCTTAGCGCTTAAAGAGCCCGGATCCTCCTCGCGCGCCATGCACGTCTTCTTGGATCTATGGGGCGTCCTCCTGGATTCCCGGAAGATGGTCCCGGGATTCCGGGAGTCTCTCGCGTCGATTCTGCAGTCGCGGTTTGGCGGAACGAGGGAGGCGTGGCGGGACGCGCACGACCGGGCGAGGACTATCTACCTGCGCGAGGTCGAGACGGTCGACTGGGATGCACGGGAGTGGGCCGACACGCTCGATTGGCTGGACGCGAATCGTTTCCTCACGATGCTCGCTCACGCGGGCGTCGATTGGCGCCCGCGGGATCCCAGGGTATTCGCTCGGCAGCTTGAGTTCGAGGCAATGTCCGCGGTGGATGCAAGGTATCCCGACGCGCGTCCCGCCGTGGAACGGCTTCGGGGCAAGGGTCACAAGGTGTACGTGGCGACCCAAGCGACCGAGGCGAACGCCCGAGGCTCTCTCACGGGCGCCCGGCTCCTCGAGTGCTTCGACGCCGTGTTCACGGGCCACACGCAGAACGCGCTGAAGCGTCGGGTCGCCTACTGGGAGACGATTCCATCTTCCCTGGGCGCGATGCCCCGCGGATGCATCCTCGTGGACGACCGGCTTGAATACCTGCGGGCCGCGGCCTCCGCGGGCTTCATGGCCCTCCTTCTGGATCGGCAGGACCGCCACCCGCCGGAGGCTCTTCCCCCGTTCGTGCCGGGAACCTTGCGGAACCTGGCGGGTCTCCCCCATTTCGTGGACGTCCTCCACGAATCCACGGGGTCCTGATCGATTTCACCGCGGGAGGCAGGAAGGAATTCCGCGGCCCGTCCGGTTTCGTTCACGGGCGAACCCGCTCTAACTTCACGTACCGCACGCCTCCGTTCACCTCGCCGAACAGGATTTGTTTCTTCACGCCGTGGGCGAGGCGTACGGCGCGACTGATTTCCGGCCACATCCCCCGGTACCCCTTCGGCAGCGCGTGCACGAGGTACTTCGCGTGGTGGCTGTCCGGATCCCCTTCGTAGGCGCGGAAGTGAGAGCCGTACTTGAACCCGGTCTTCGCGATGACGCCTCGGGCGGTGAGATCCTCGTAGGC
>CAYGBO010000007.1:3777-5068 GCA_964348145.1 uncultured Methanomassiliicoccales archaeon | reverse complement strand
GCCCGGAGACGGAGCTCGAAGGCGGGCTCCACGGCTTTCGCCTCCTTGATGAGCCGTGGGAGTCCGATTGGGCGATCCGTCTGGGCGTTCCGCAGCTCGATGCGGCCCGCCTTCAGGAGGTACGCGGTTTCCAGGAGGCTTAGCTGGAGTCTTCGCCCGACGATCTTGCCGAAGAAGCCCGTCTCGTGGAGCGCCCGGGCCTGGCTCTCCTCGACGACCATCGCACGGTCTCCGAGGAAGTGCACGAGGATTCTGTGTCGCGGGGCCGCCTTTCCGTGGCGACCCTTCGGCCGGGCCTCTCGAATCGCGTAGTAGGTCAGGTCGCTCTCTTCGTCGACGACCGCGAGGAGCAGACTCTTCCGAACGGAGGCCGCGTCTGCTGCCCGCGCGAGGATTTCGTCGAGATCGAACACACCTCGCTCGCTCCGAGCCGCAATCCAATACTTGCTGGGCGTGCGCTTCGGCGCGCCGCCGCGCGGATACACCTGGAAGTCCACGGGCCCGTCGCGCTCTTCAACGACGTACCCGCGCTGACGGAGATCCCGATAGACGGCATAGCGGACCTCGAACTGATTCACGGCGGCGCCCGCCTGGCGGAAGAGTTCCCGCATCGCTACCACGGCGCCCCCCTTCTTGACCTCGAGGCGTCCCGCTTCCACGAGGTACACGGCCTCGAGGAGGGACAGCTCGAGGCCGCCGCCGGGCAAGGGTGTGCCGAACCATCCTCGGTTGTGAAGGGCGCTGCCCTCGGCGGGATCCTCCACGACGACCCGGTCCGCCCGGAGATCGCCGGACATACGGTGGGCCAAGGTGCTCGCGCCGATAAAGGGTTCGGGTATCCCTCCTTCTCCATCCCTAGTCACGGTTTCCCACGGACGGAGAGCCGCGAACGGATTCGGGTCGTTTATATAGAAGTACACACCTACGATATGTGATGAGCCGCGAGCGCTTGCTCGACCGAATCCGCGTGCTCCTCGTGCGAACGGGGTTCTACCAGGCCGAGCTCCAGCCCTCCCGGGGCCTGTGCTTCGACATCGTGGCCCGTCGGGACCGGACCCTCCTCCTCATCAAAGTCCTCCAGAATGTCGATGCGTTCAACAAAGCGAATGCGGAGGAACTCAAAGTCCTCGCGAGGACCCTCGAGGCCGCGCCCCTTCTTGTGGGCGAGCGGAGCGGAACGGGCCCCCTGGAGGAGGGAGTCCTCTACAGTCGCTTCGACATCCCCATCCTCTCCGGCAAGACCTTCCACGACTTGCTCGATGAAGGCGTACCGCCCTTCGTCTTCTCCGCC
>CAYGBO010000007.1:242-3767 GCA_964348145.1 uncultured Methanomassiliicoccales archaeon | reverse complement strand
AGTTGTCCAGCAGCGGTTGGTGTGGCCCCAACCCGGCGGCTTGTACGTCAAGGTCGATCCTCTTGTCCTGCGACGGGCTCGGGAGGAGCGACGGATCTCCTTGGGCACCCTTGCCGAAATCGCGGGCGTGTCCCGACGGACGATCCAGATGTATCTCGAAGGCATGTCCGCCACGGTCGACGTTGCGAAAAGACTCGAAGAGTTCCTCGATGAGCCCCTCGTCGTTCCCGTGGACCCTCTGGACTTCAACGTGGACGTCGAATCCAAGAAGTACGCCTTCGCTCGCCTGGAGGCCCTTGAGAGAGACCTCTTCCGACGGCTCGTTCGCCTGGGGTACGACGTCCTCCCGACCGTGAGAAGCCCGTTCGAGGCGCTCACCCAGCACGAAGAGACGACCCTGCTGACCGGCGTCGGCGGAAGCGAAATCCCGATTGAGAGGAAGGCCAGTGTAGTTTCGAGCATCGGCCGCGTCGTCGAGAGGGATGCCGTACTATTCGTGGAGCGCCGGTTCGTCCGTGCTTCCATCAACGGCGTTCCCGTGATTGCGCGGGAGGAGCTGCGCCGAGCGAAGGACCTGGATGCGGTCGAGGAGCTGATTGCGGAGCGGAAGGGCTGATGGAGGAGCTTCGCCTTGGCTCCGCCTTGGTCTTCGCCCTCCCCGTCGTTCGCGGTCTGTCCAGCGAGGGTCGTGCCGCGGCGCACGCGGTCAACACCACGGGTCCCGAGGCCGTGGGACTGAGCATCGCTCCTGAGGAAGTCGAGGCACTCCGTCGGTACGAAGGCGGGCCTGCGGAAGCGGACAACTTCGAGGAGGAGATCTACATGGCGGGGTTATCGGCGTGGGAGGTTCCCATCAAGCCACCCCCCTGCTTCCAGGAGGCGATCCGGGTCGCAGACCGTCTCGGCGTGCGGGTCGTCGGCCTCGACTTGGATGAAACCGCGTATACGGAAGCCTACACCTCGCGGGTTAGCGCCTTCGAACTGTTCCGCCAAGGGCGTGCCAAGTCCCGCCTCGCTCGGAAGCGATTCCGCGCCTCGACGCCGCAAGCCTTCGTCCTGGAATGGGACGCGGAGGTGAACCGATCCCCGGGATTCGCTCGCCTGCAGCGGGAACGGGAGGCCCACATGGCCTCGAGACTGCGTGAGATGGCATCGACGACATCTCGGATCCTCGCCGTCATCGAGGTGGAGAGGGCCAAGGGAGTTCTGGCGGCACTCCGGGACTAGCGACCTAGGTACTGCGACTTGCTGCCGTCCCCGAGGACGAGAGAGTTCACTCGGGCGCCAATCCTATCCACCTGGACGCCCGGACTCCAGTTCAGGCCATTGTCCCGGTTCACCCAGAGGAGGACCTCGCCGGATTTTGTCTGCCCGGGGGAATTCGTGCCGACGACGACATCGTCCCAGCCATCGCCGTCCACATCGCCCACGCCGAGGGCAGTGATCGCGTTTCCCGAGGCCCCTGTCTCTGTGGTCGAAAGGGTGGGGCCAAACTGGATTCCGGCGGACCCGAAGACCGTGTACACCTGAACGACTCGCGCGAAGGCCACGACAACCTCCAGCCCCGTCTGGGTCCCAGAGACATTGCCGAACTTGACATCAACCACAGGGGCCCCGAGTCCACTCACGAACGCGGCGAGGGGCGTCTGCAACCCTCCAGGGCTTCCAATGTATTTGTAGAGATTGCCGCCAACGGTACCCACGATGAGGTCCCCATACCCATCGCCGTCCTGATCATCGGCGTCGATCGCGGAGACGGCGGTCGAGTCACCGGGGTTCGTGAGGCTAGCTCCCGTAGTGCCGGAGGGCGTGTCGGCGCGGATGTACATCTGGTCGAGGAACAATGTGTCAAGAGTCGTGTTGCCGACGGTACGATCCATGTCGACCGCCCGGATCCAGACCACCTTCCCGGCGACGTCAGGGGGCAGTACGTAGCTGTACGTCTGGTCCGAGGTGGCGTTCACCCAGAGCATCGTCACATAGGTCCCCGTGGTTGGGTTGTTGCCCACGACATCCGAGGAGTAGGCAAAGGCGAAGTTATCTCCTTCCCCATTCACATTGTGTCGGGCCTCCAGGTTGAACGTGAAGGTCGTGCCTGCCCGATTGGGAAGCTGGGTCATCCGCCAGTAGTGCTCGAGTTCGCTGGCGTTGCCACCGGTGGAGGACCACAGGAGACCCACATTGTCGAAGCCTCCCGCCGTTCCGTTGCCGCTTCCTGCATTTTGCGTCCGCATGGCAATCTTCACGTAGTACGTGCCCGGACCGGGTACGCGGGCGCTCACGTCGATCCCGGTGACATTCGCCCACGCCGTCGTGCCGGTCTGCGCGCCAGACGTCCACACCTGCTGGCCGAGGACCGGAGGTCCGGAACCTGCGTCGACGAAAGCATACACGGCGGCAATGCCCCCGGTCGCCCCAAAGGCCGTAATCCGCCACTCCAAGTTCAAGGTCGCCGAGAAGGGCGTGGACCCGCTCACGGTGAAGGGTTGATACCAGTAGCCCGCGACGACCTGGTTTGCCACGAACGCCGTGTCGACCGAAGCGTATCCTCCCGGGTCGCCTCCTGCGGAGGCCCAGGAGCCCGCTGCTGCGGCTCCGGGATCCTGCCAGTCCGCATAGGTCCATCCTGCGGTGCCAGCATCGAAGTCATCGTTCGTCATCTCACCCGTCTGCACGGGCTCGGTCACCACACCCTCCCGTACTTGCTCGTATCCGTTGTCGGAGACGAAGGTGTCGAGGTAGCTGCCTGCGGCCACAGATCCTTTGAAGGACTGTTCGCCATCTGCGAACCAGTCGTCGACGATACCGACGTTTTGGAACTTCCCCAACCCGTCGAGGTTCGGGTACCACGTGAGCCGACCCAACATGCCGCCCACGGCGATGTCGTTCCAGGTATCGCCATTGAAGTCACCGATCGTGACGCTGAGTATCCCGGGATTCCTCGTCTGATCCACGATGACCCTGGTCGCGCCGCCGCCTTCCCAGCTGCCATCGTTCTTCAGATAGATGACGTGTCCGTTGGACTTGCCACACACAACTTCGGGGGCGCCGTCTCCCGTCACATCGCCTGCCGCAAGGGCCCCGCAGTAATCGCCGCCCGTGTTCGCAAGCACGAACCGCGTGAAGATGACGTTCCCCGAGAAGTCAAGGTCACGACGGTACAGGATGATCTGGGATTCCTGGTTCGTCAACCACAGGCTGCCTACTGCGTCTAGATCGCCATCCCGGTCGAAGTCAATGAACGCGACCGCGACCGTTTTCTCGTTCGAGGAGCAGGTGGAGGAGAGCCCACAGAACTCCAGGCGTTCCTTGCGCCACCGGTCAAACCCATTGACGTTCTCGATGTAGTAGGAGTAGTCGTGGGTCCCCCAGGCATTGGACGTCGTGTCATCGTTGCCGATGAGGATGTCGAGCTTGTACAGGGGGGCCTGAATCACGAGTTGGGTTGACACCTGTGCGTAGCTCTCGTCCGTGTCCTTGACGCTCACGACGGTGAGGGCGTAGTTCTGAGTGCCCTCGACCCAC
>CAYGBO010000007.1:0-232 GCA_964348145.1 uncultured Methanomassiliicoccales archaeon | reverse complement strand
ATCGCGAATCGGTAGACTCGTGCGATGCCGTTTCGGGTAATGGCGTCACCAACCGCACACTCGCCGCTGATGTTGCAGATGGGCGAGTTCACGTCATTTCCGTTCGCCGGGGAGCGCCAGAGCTGGGTGCCTCCCTGGTAGTCCCGAATTGCGATGTTCCCGAAAACTACATTCGGATCGATTGTCGGATCCACGGTGAACATCTTCAGTTGCACGTATACGACGGCCGTTG
>CAYGBO010000006.1:28449-69818 GCA_964348145.1 uncultured Methanomassiliicoccales archaeon | reverse complement strand
GGCGCACTCGTAGGCCGGCAGATTTCCCTTCGTCTTGCATTTGTCTACTGGATTCCCAGTTGGCTGCAGGCATCGCGGCGGCGCTCACGCTCCTCGGCGTTTTTCCGATGGGGGAGTGGCAAGGATCGAATCTCGGCACTCCCGAAGTGGGGCCTGGTGTGTCCCTCGGGAGCGCGATTCTCGTCGAGGCCATCCTCACGTTTTTCCTCGTTTTCGTTGTGTACGGAACAGGCATTGATCCGAAGGGCGCCTTCCGCGCCGTCGGAGGCCTGGCAATCGGCTTCACGGTCGCTCTCGACATCATGATGGGCGGACCCCTGACAGGAGCCGCGATGAATCCCGCGCGTTGGCTCGGCCCGGCCCTCGTTGCGAACGTCTTTGCGAACTGGTCCGTCTACTGGATCGGCCCGCTTCTCGGAGGGACCGTCGCGGGGCTCGTATACGGCAACCTCCTGATGGGTACGTCCGAGTGACGGGGGACGGCGGTGATCGAGAGGCCGTTGGGCATGCGCGTTAGCGGATCGGAGGAAACGTTTAAATCAGACCCCATAGTGCCAGAGTGCCGATGATGCGGGAGCGCGCATCGCCCAAGGGAGCCGCTGCCGTGAAACCCGTTTTTCAGGAACCTCCCGTGAAGTTCCGTGCCGGCAAGCACATGGCCGTCGTCGAAGAGGTTTTTGACATCACACCGAAGTATCCCGAGACCTACCTAATCCGGTTCACGTTCGAGAACGAGCCGGTAATCGATTTCGAGCCTGGGCAGTTCGTCTCCGTCTTCGCGGAAAAGGACGGGAAGCGCATTTCCCGCCCGTACTCCATTGCGTCGGCTCCGGAGAACAAGAATCATCTTGAGCTCTGCATCAAGGTCGTGGAGGGCGGCTTCATGTCGAATTTTCTTCACAAGGTCAAGCCCGGCACGAGGCTCTCGATGATTGGACCCTTGGGTCGGTTCGTGCTTCCCGAACCCATTCGGTCCGATACGGTGTTCATCGCGACAGGCACGGGCGTCGCGCCTTTCATCTCGATGCTTGGTCACATCTGGGCCAGCAACCTCGACGATGGCCTGGAATTCTCCGTGGTGTTCGGGGTTCGATACGTGTACGATCTCATCTACCGAGATATCCTCGAGAGTTGGGACCGCGAACGTTCGAACTTCCACTTTCTGCCCACGATTTCTCGGCCCGAGACACCGGACTGGAAGGGTCGCGTAGGATACGTTCAGAAGATCGTCCAAGAGGAGTTCGGCGGGTACGAGAACAAGCAGGCCTACATCTGTGGGTTGCACGATATGGTCGAGCAGGTCAAAACGCTGTGTCAGAGCCTGGGCTTCGGCCGCGTGCGCTTCGAGAAGTGGGACTGACGGAACCCTTCATCGTCGGGTGCGGTCATGGGGTCACGTGACCCCAGACTTTTCCGACGATGTGATGCCGGGAGACGGGGCCGAAGTGCCGACTGTCCTGACTGCGTTCCGCGTTGTCTCCAAGGACGAAGACCCCTCCGGAATCTGTGATCCTGGCGACCCGCTTGACGAGGAATCGGTCCCGGCTCGTGGGGGGACGGAGGACGACCACGTCTCCCACGGACGGCAGCCGGAACGCGTAGGCCCACCGGTTCACCAGGACGTAGTCGCCCGGCGACAGGGCGGGACTCATGCTGTTGTCGTCAATCCGGAAGCGGGAAAGGGGCCACATCATGAAGAGGGATCAAGCGAGCGTCGGGACGACGGTCTCGCGGTTCGTCGGATAGGGCGCTTTCGCGCTCGCCGTCCCGATACCTTTCGTCTCCCAGAAGACTCGGGCGATTTCGTTTACCGCTTTGAGCAGTTCTTCCGCGCTCTTCAGATCCGTCTCCTGCCTTGCCTTCGAACCCGCCTTCATGACCCTCCAGACGAGGTCGTGGAGTTCCGGATGCTTCTGAACGTGCTCGGGCTTGAAGTAGTCGCCCCAGAGGATCCGGACCTCATGCTTGCACAACTCTGCGTGCTCCTCTTTGACGGCCGTGTAGCGGGCCAGTTTGTGCTCGTACTCCTCCCGCTGGGCCGCCGAGTCGCTGGCTCCTGGCTTGGGCAACTCGTCGATGAGACTGATCATGCGAATGACGGTATGAGCTGCCACCTGGGCCTGATGAGGGTCGTAGATTCCGCAGGGGATGTCGCAGTGCGCGTGGGCCACGCGGGCGGGGAACGCGCGGTCGAGGGTCTGCAATAACCTGTGTGCGAGTGACATGGTCCGGGCCTAGCGTCTATGGATATTTAAGTCTGTGGCACCCGGCGGGATGCCGCGCGCAGCTGGTTCCCACGACGAAGCTGCTATCATCCCGGCATGCGTGGGCCGAATGGCTTATACCCTGCGTGCTCCCTCGTCGGGACTGGGATCCGCGTGCGGATCAGTGTCGCGGTGGGGGACATCGCTCGGTGGGAAGACGAGGTCATCGTCGTGAATCTGTTCGAGGGCGTGCGCCGCCCCGGCGGGGCCACGGGCGCCGTGGATGCGGCGATGGCGCGGCAGATCACGGCGCTCATCGAAACGGGCGACGTAACAGGGAAATTCAAGGATGTGTCGATCCTGCCGACTTTCGATCAGATTCCTGCGAACCGGGTCATGGTCATTGGGCTTGGATTGCGGCAGGATTTCAGCCTGGATCGGGTGCGAGAGGTCGCTGCGCATGCGGCCCTTCGAGTCCGGGAGGCTAGCCTGAAGACCTTTTCTACGATTGTCCACGGAGCCGGCGTCGGAAACCTCGAACTCGCGGACGCCGCGGAGGCCCTTGTGGAGGGCGTCCTCTTGGGCCTCTACGCGTACACGGAACACAAGACAGCAGCAGACAGGCGCAAGGTCGAAGCCATGACGATTGTGACCCTGGAAAAGGCGATGGCGAACACGATCCGTGAGGCCGTGCGCACTGCCTCTGTCGTCTCGACAAGCGTGAATTTCGCACGGGACTTAATCAACGCGCCCGGCAACGACAAGACGCCCCGTCTTCTCGCGAATCGCGTGGAGCTGGCCGCCAAGGACGCGGGCGCAAAGCTCAGGGTCTACGACGAGAAGGCCCTACAGAAGCTCGGCTTCGGCGCGTTGCTTGGGGTCGCGAAGGGTAGCGCGGAACCTCCGCGGCTGCTCGCCCTCGAACACGATGGTGGAGGGAAAGCAAAGCCGATCCTCCTCGTGGGAAAGGGGGTCACTTTCGATTCCGGCGGCATCGCCCTGAAACCTCTCGAAGCGTCCGGGGCGGATCCCATGTGGGTGATGCGCTACGACATGGCGGGAGCGGCCGTCGTCCTGGGTGCCGTCCTCGGAGCGGCCCGCTTGAAGCTGCCCTTGAACGTCGTCGCCCTTGCGCCTCTCACGGAGAACATGCCGAGCGGTAGCGCGCAGAAGCCGGGCGATATCGTCCGATCTTACGGGGGCAAGACGATCGAGGTTGTGAATCCCGATGCGGAGGGCCGGCTCATCCTGGCGGATGCCCTCGGCTTCGCGAAGACATTCCGGCCTCAGGCCGTGGTCGATGTCGCCACCCTGACCGGGGCCGTGAAGATCGCCTTGGGTCGGATGGCCTGTGCAATGTTCTCAAATGATACAGACCTTCGGAATCGGCTCCTCCGAGCGGCGGAAGCCACGTCAGAACGTGTGTGGGAGATGCCGCTCTGGGATGATTACGGGGCGCAGATCGAGAGCGACCCCGCCGACGTGAAGAACGAGGGAGGCCGAAGCGCTGGGGTCGTGACGGCTGCGAAGTTCCTCGAGAAGTTCGTCGAGGGAATGCGATGGGCCCACCTTGACATTGCAGGCCCCGCCTGGATCGAATCCGCGCCGGACTCTCCCAAGAAAGACTACCTTCCCAGAGGCGCCTCCGGGTATGGCGTTCGTCTCCTGATCCGCATGCTCCGAGACTGGAAGAATTCCGAATGAATGGTGCGGTGGACGCACGGTTCCGGAGTCGCCCGAACCGCTTCCTCGTGATCGCGACGCGAGGGGGCGAGCCCATTAAAGCGTTCCTACCGAATCCCGGACGCCTCCGGGAGTTGCTCCGCCCGAACGCTCGCCTCCGGCTCCTGCCCGCAGCGAATTCCCGGCGAAGCACATCCTTCGACGTCCTCGCGGTCCAGGCCGGGGAACGTTGGGTCTGCCTCGACACCCGTTTGGCCAACGAAGCCGTTGCGTGGGCCCTTCGAGAGCGTCGCCTCCTCGAGTTCCGTCGCTTCCGCTTCATCGACCGGGAGGTCAAGTGCCGCGATGTGCGCTTCGATTTCGGACTTGAGTCCCCGGGGAAAAGCTGGCTCGAAGTCAAAGCATGCTCCCTCGTGGTGCGTCGCCGGGCCTTGTTCCCCGACGCGCCCACCCAGCGGGGTGTGAAGCACATGCGCCGTCTCATGGACCGGGTTCAGAAGGGGGACGGCGCGGCCGTCCTCTTCATCGTGATGAGGGACGCGGAGCGTTTCGCCCCCAACGACGCGACCGACCCAGCCTTTGGAGACGCTCTCCGTCGCGCGTTCTCCGCGGGCGTTGGCGTCCGCGCGTATCGCGCTCACCTTCGAGGACGCCGGCTCATCCTGGGTTCAAGGATTCCCACAGACTTATAATCGCTCGCACGATGGGGAGGGAATTTGGCGCCAGCCTACCGCCAGGTCACGGAGTTGCGAGCCGAGTTCGCGGCAAAGGAGGATCTCATCCAGGCCCGACTCGATGACTTTCGTCGGGTAGGACGCCTTCCGGACCGGGTGCTCTTCGAGGAACTGTGTTTCTGTCTGCTTGCGATTCAGACGAGAGCGCGGGCGTGCGACGCGGCCCTTCGGGGTCTCGTCAGCGTTGGGATCCTGTGGCAAGGGGCCGAAGCGATTCTCGCCCAATACCTGCACCACAGGGTCCGGTTCCACAACCACAAGGCGGCCTACCTCGTGCGCGCGCGGGATCGGTTCTTCGGACAGGATCCGCCGACCCTGAGAGCCACTCTCGACCGCTTTCGGGCTCCGGAGGAAACAAGGGCATGGCTCGCGAGCGAGGTGGATGGCTTGGGATTCAAGGAGGCAAGCCACTTCCTCCGCAACATCGGGCGCGGGGATGGACTCGCGATCTTGGATCGTCACATCCTTCGAAATCTCGTTCGACACCGCGTGGTTCCCCGTGTGCCTCCGTCCCTGACGCGGGAGCGCTATCTCTCCATCGAGGCAAAGATGAATCGTTTCGCCGACGCGGTCGGCATTCCCTCCGCGGCCCTCGACCTGCTCTTCTGGAGCCGGGAGACGGGAGAAGTGTTCAAGTGAGTCATCGAGGCCAGCGCTGCGCGAGGTCCGCAACAATGGGCTTGGACCCCGGGAGCACGGGCCAGCGGCGCAGCTCGGCCACCGTGCCCCATCGCCAGTCGTCCGATGTGCGGATCCGCGCCCTCGGCATGGCGACGTGATAGGCGACGAGCACGTAGTGGGCCTGAAGACCACCGATCTCGTACACGTGGGAGTAGATTCCGTACAGAGTTCCGTGGGTGATTCGTATCTTGAGTTCCTCCCGAAGCTCGCGCCGCAAGGCGTCCCAAGGATGCTCCCCGAAGTCCACCTTGCCGCCGGGGAACTGCCACTGGCCCGGCAGGGGGCCCGACGCGGGCCTCCGGTTCACGAGGACCCGTCGTCGCGAGGTGAGGAGGGCGACGGCCACGATACGCGGGACGTCCACGGAGGGACACGCCCTCCCGCCCCCATAATCCTGCCCTTCGCGGGCTTATCTAGTCCCAGCGGCATCGCCCCCTCATGGGGCCCCAAGCTTCCCGATCGCTTTCGAGAAAGCTCCTTCACTGGTTCGACGCCAGCCGGAGAGATCTGCCTTGGCGTCGCACCCGGGATCCGTACCGGATCCTCGTCGCGGAATTTCTTCTCCAGAGGACGCGGGTGGCCGCGGGGGCGCCCTACTACGAGCGCTTCCTCAAACGGTTCCCCACGATCGAATCGCTGGCGGACGCAGAGATCGAGGACGTGCTTCGGGCGTGGGAAGGCCTCGGGTTCTACCGACGTGCGCGGAACCTCCATGCTACGGCTCGGGCGATCGTGGAGCGGCACGCCGGACGCGTCCCTTCCGACATCCATTCCCTCGAAACGTTGCCCGGCGTAGGCCCGTATACGGCAGGCGCCGTGGCGAGTATCGCATTCGGAGAACGGGTGCCGGTCGTGGACGGGAATGTACGTCGCGTACTCGTCCGACTATACCGGATTGAGGGAGACCCGTCGAAAAGCACGACGCAACGTCGATTGTGGGATCTCGCTGAATCCCTTGTGCCGAGACATCGACCCGGGGCCTTCAACCAGGCCCTCATGGAGCTCGGAGCTACGGTTTGCGTACCGGATGGGCCTGCATGCCCACGGTGTCCCCTTGAGGATCTCTGCCTCGCGCGTCGGGCGGGTGTGCAGGATCTCCTGCCGAGACGGGTCCGGGCGCGCGTTCCCAAGATGGTCCCGGTCGTCTTCGGGATTCTTGAGTCCGACGGGCGCGTTCTCCTCGTGCGTCGGCCCGATCACGGTCTCCTCGCCGGACTGTGGGCGCTTCCGGGGGGCGAGAAGGCGCTGGGAACGCCCGATCGGGACGCCCTCGTCGAAGCGGTTCACGCTCAGGCTGGCGTTCGCGTTCGCATCGTGTCGAGGTATCGGCGGGTGGACCACACGTTCTCCCACCGCCGCTGGAGGGGCGCAATCTATCGGTGCCATGCAGTGAACGCGTCGGACGTGGGGCCCAACGCTCGTTGGATCCGCCCGGCCGAGACCTCCGCCCTACCCCTTGTCCCCTTTCATCGAAGGGCGATTGAGACCCTCCGAGGCAACCCCTCTCTCGAGGACACCGGTCGGCGAAGCGTGTCCTCTCGGAGCTACACGCAGGGGCGGGTTCCCGGTGGACGATTTCGAACCTGTCTGGATCCGCCAGAGCCGTCGTGAAATCCTTAAGCGCTCTCTCTCGTTCTCGTGCGTGTGCGGCGTTTCTTGGTGTTAGGTCACCGGGCATCCACATCGCCCTCCTTTCCGTTAGACGACCTCGCGGGAGCGGCTGGCCGGATGGACGTCCTCTTGAACGCAGCGAATGCGGCGCTCCTCCTCGCTCACGACATTCGACGGGACGCCGAGATCGCGCTCCTGCTGTTGGGCCCTCCGGATCCTCCCCGTCTCGTTCGGATTCGGGGGGATCGTGTGCGCGCCTACCAGCCGGACATACGCAGCAACGCGGCGCTGGTCCGACGCGCCCTCGAACGTGGCTCGCGGATTGAGCGTGAGGTCTCGCCTGGAGTAACGTCGTCCAAGTCGTCCCTCGACGAAACGCTCGACCGCCTGGGCCCTCCCTTTGTGTACCTCAAAGAAGGCGGGCCTGACGCTCGTGAGACGGGGCTCCCGGACGCCGCTACGTTCGTACTCTCCGACAACATGGACCTCACCGCGGAGGAAGAGCGGACCGTCCTCGCCCGGGGGGCGTCCACGATCGGCCTTGGTCCGATGTCTCTCCACACGGAACATGCTATTGCGATCCTGCACAACGAGCTCGATCGGAGACGCCGATGAGCGATCACGACTACATCCGTGAGAAGCTCACGGAGTTCGTCCGGGTTCCCTCCACGCCGGACGTGGATCGAACCCAGATCCTTCGGGCGGCCGAGGAGGCTACCGAAGATCTCGGCCTTCGGCCTATTGCGCATGAAGATGCGGCGGCCGTCGAGGCGTCCTCTGGCTCCGGCGGCGTCCTCTTCAACGGGCATCTTGACACAGTTCCCTTGGCCTCCGGCTGGACGAAAGAGCAGGGATCCTGGGAGGGGGATTTCCTCTACGGTCGGGGCGCCGCAGACATGAAAGCAGGCTGCGTGGCGGCCCTCGCGGCCGCCCGCGATCTGCTCGAACGGGGAGTGCCGTTTTCCCTCCTCTTCACGACGGACGAGGAGACGACGATGCGCGGTGCGAAAATGCTGGCGCCGACGCGGACCGTACGGGACGCCGCTGCGATCGTCGTCGCGGAACCATCAGCATTGCGGGTTATCGTTGCGGAGAAGGGCGTGCTGTGGTACCGGGCCACGACACGCGGACGCAGCGCCCATGGCAGCACTCCGCACCTCGGCGACAATGCGATTCATCGGATGGCGCGTGTGCTGCCCCACCTCGCGCGCCACATGGGCCCAGAGGACGCAGAGGGCGGCATCACGGTGAACGTGGGCGGGGTCCGCGGAGGGGTCCAGCCGAACCTCGTCGCCGACTACTGCACTCTGGATTTGGACTGTCGTCATCCGCCCGGAACCTCGAGAGCCGACGTGGAGGATACCCTCCGGAAAGCCATCGCGGCGTCCGGAGAGACCGTCGATCTGGACCTGTTCCACGAAATCCCTCCTGCGTCAGTTTCGCCCGAGGCTCCCCACGTAAGAGCCTTGAGAGACATCGCCCGCGCGGAAGTCATACAGATCCCCTACGGCACCGAGATGGCGTACTATGCCCGGGAGAATCCCCGCTGCGTCGTCTTCGGTCCGGGAGATCCCGCATCCATCCATGGCCCCGATGAGGGCGTTTCCCTCGCGCAGGTCGCACGCGCGGCGGAGATCTTCACGGAATACGCGGTCCGCCTCGCTCCGGGCCGCGTCGGCCAAAAGCTATAATACGAGATGGGGGTAGCG
This sequence comes from uncultured Methanomassiliicoccales archaeon, assembly GCA_964348145.1. Classification (GTDB taxonomy): domain Archaea; phylum Thermoplasmatota; class Thermoplasmata; order RBG-16-68-12; family RBG-16-68-12; genus RBG-16-68-12. The sequence continues at coordinate 61,196 of CAYGBO010000006.1, read as the reverse complement.
GCCGTGACACGATGTCCAAGATCCCCGCAGATAGGGATTTCTACCTTGCAACGGCGGAGGAAATCCGGGCCGGTCGCACCACGGATGTGTACTTCCGACGGACCATGGACATCCTGAAGAAGGTCGGCAAGGATCGCGAACCCGTCGCGGCGGAGGTGACCACGGGCGGGCTTCCGAACGGCTGGCCCTGGGGGATCTTCTGCGGACTCGAGGAAGTCGTACACCTGCTTCAAGGCAAGGCGGTGAGCCTCTGGTCCGTCCCGGAAGGCTCGCTCTTCTCCCCAAGGACGGCGCGCGGCATTCCAGTCCCCCTTCTGAGCTTGGAAGGTCCCTATGGTGAGTGGGCCATCTACGAGACGCCCCTGCTCGGCCTAGTCTGTCAGGCGAGCGGAATTGCGACGAAGGCCGCCCGGATCCGGAAGATTGCAGGCCGCAAAGAAGTTTTCTCCTTCGGGGTCCGGCGCATGCATCCTTCGATTGCCCCTCTCATCGAACGCGCGGTGTTCCTCGGAGGCCTCGACGGGATCACGACGCCCCTCGGCGCGGAGATCCTCGGCGTCCCCGCGGTCGGCACGATGCCCCACTCCCTCACGATCCTCTTGGGAGGACCCAGGGAGGCCTTCCTGGCCCTTCAGAAGCACCTTGAGAAGCGAGTTCCTCGCATCGCCTTGGTTGACACCTACTACGACGAGAAGACGGAGGCTCTCATCGCCACGGAAACCATCCCCGATCTGGCTGGGGTTCGCCTCGACACACCCTCGTCACGTCGCGGAAACCTTGCCGCAATCGTCCGCGAGGTGCGCTGGGAACTCGATCTTCGAGGCCACAGAGACGCGAAGATCTACGTGTCCGGGGCGATCGACGAGAAGTCCATACCTTCCCTCCTCGCGGCAGGCGTGGACGGTTTCGGCATAGGAACGTCCCTCAGCAACGCGCCCACCATCGACTTCGCTCTCGACATTGTTGAATTGCGCGGCAAGCCCGTGGCCAAGCGCGGGAAGTTCGGAGGTCGCAAGGAGCTGCTTCGGTGCCCGGAGGATGGAACCTTCGAGGTCGACACACGGACGTGCCCTCGGTGCGGCGGCGCCATGGCCCCCGGGCACGTGCAGTACCTCGACCGGGGCGCCACCGCGAGCCCTCTGCCGAGTCCCGCGGCCGTGCGATCTCGCGTCTTGCAGGAACTGGAGCGCGTCTCCTCAGCGACTTGAGCGACGTATTTATCATCCCGTGCGAGAGTCCTTCAGTCGTGCGGATTCCAACGAAGCGCAGGGTTCGTGAGACCTACGAGGCGATCGCGGATTCCTACGCCTCCTCTCGGCGTGAGCCTTGGCCCGAGGTCACCGCGTTCATTCATCGTCTACCGACCGGGTCTCGAGTGGCCGACTTAGGCTGCGGGAGCGGCCGCCATGTGGCCGTCCTCGTCGCACGAGGCCATCACGTTCTAGGAGTCGATTTTTCGAGACGTCTCCTCCGGGCAGCGCGGGGCGCGTATCAGTTCCGCCCGGGAGGGATTCGACCCCACTGGGCCGAGGCGGACGTCGCTCGACTGCCCTTGAGGGATCGCACCTTCGATGCCTGCATCTGCGTGGCGGTCCTGCACCATCTGCCTTCCCAGGACGATCGCATCTCGGCCCTCCAAGAGATTCGCCGGATTCTGGTCGATTCGGGGTCCGCGTTCCTCAGTGTCTGGTCCCTGGAACAGCCGCGCTTCCGGGCCGTCGCAGACGCACGTCGTGCCATCCCTACAAACCATCGAGGGGACGTCGAGGTTCCTTGGACTCTTCCGGATGGCACCGTCGTGCCCCGGTACTACCACCTGTTCCAGCGGGGCGAGCTGGAGCAATTAATTATCGAATCCGGCCTCCAAGGGGAAACCTTTTTCGAGAGTTCGGGAAACTATTTTGTTTTGGTTTCGAAACATGGTTGATCCTGTATCCATGGCAGAGGGATTCTTTTCTTCTCTCGCGGAGAACCCCGCATACCTCATCCTTCTCCTCGGGGGCCTCGCCTTCGCTATCCTCGTCCTCGTCGTCCGACACATCCACAAGATCCGGAGCGAGGAGATTTTCGTCCATCAGGCTTGGGGCGCGAAGTGGAAGGGTCGCTAGGTCGAAACCCTCATAAGCGGCTCCCTGCATCGTGCCGTGCGGTGCGACGTTGTCGAACGTGCCCGATGATCTTCGGTACACGAAGGAACACGAGTGGGCGAGGGTCGAGGGAAGTCGGGTCCGAGTCGGCATCACGGACCATGCGCAGGAGGAACTCACAGATGTCGTGTATGTCGAGCTTCCCGCGATTGGCAGGATCGCGAAACGAGGGGAGCCCGTCGGCGCCGTGGAATCCGTGAAGGCGGCAAGCGAGATTTTCGCCCCCGTAGCCGGGAAGGTCGTCGAGGTGAACAAGGCCCTCGAGGATCAGCCCGAGTCCGTGAACAAGGATCCGTACGGCGAGGGATGGATGTTCATCCTCGAGTCCTCTGAAGTCGAGTCGTCGCGGAGCTTGATGGACGCAGCCGCCTACCGCAAGCTCATCGGTGAGTAGGGAGTCGAGACGTCGTCCCTCCGTGATCCGAGGATTCCGCCTCCGCTGAGGAACCCTTTTATCGACGCGGACGGTTCGGCCGCCGGGCACGTAGGCTAGCGGACTAGGCTAGAGGCCTTCGGAGCCTCCGACTGGGGTTCAAATCCCCACGTGCCCGTCACGCTCCCGTCAAAGGTCACACGAACGGATGACTAGCTCTGTACACGGTCGGGCACGGCCACTCGCCACGAACCGTCAAGAGAGATCGGGGTCCGCAAAGCCATGGGATCGTCGAAGCGTGCCCTGTATGTCGCTAATTTGCATCGGAGACTCTGTGCAGAGAACCACGGAGCGTAAAAGGGTTAATGAATAATGAGTCGTTCCCCTCTGGATGGCAGCGGCGGTCCGATCCGGCCCTTCGCCGCGAGAACGAGGGACGAAAGCCGCGGGATCGAATCCGGGCCGCGAGGCCTTGGGTGTTGGGGGGAACGGCACCGCAGTTCGCACTTTTCAGACCGCAAGGTCAACGCACCGGCGGATTCTACCCGCTTTGGGCAGGAGGATATGGCCATTCCTGCACTCGACGTCGGACCGCTGGCCCTGCGCACGATGTCGGCCACAGCTCTCCTTGTGGATGGTTGGACTTCACGATTCCGTCAACACGCGGCTAGGCAAACGTGCGTTCAAGCCGGAAGTCTTGGGGAGGTTCGCGGCCGGTGAGTTCGACGGTCCCTACCACCGGGCCTGCATCCTCTGTCGGGTGTTTCGGCGAGGCGCTCGCCTCGTCGCCCGACCGCCCAAACCGAGCCCCGCCTCCGGTGCGCCGCGAAACTGACGCGTTTCGTTGGCATCAAAAAGAGGGCGCGGGCCACATCAAAGCGGCCCACACGAGAAGGGGTGGTTCGGCACTCCGAGTCCGTCCGGACGTTCGGCCCAAAACTTGAACTCAAAACTTCCTCTCGATTGGGGATGGATCTCCACGAGGAAGCCATCCTGATTCGGTCCGCCGGACGCCACGATTCGGTCCGCGAAAGGCATCGTCAATGTCCAGTCGGCCAGGCTGCTGCTTGAGTCCGATGCGGCCTGAACCATGTCGTAGTAGTTCAGGATTTTCAGCACGACCGAGCCTGAATATCGCACGCCGGACGAGGCATTCACTCCCGGCTCGATTAGGGACGAGTAACCCAGGGGATCCCGCTCCTGTATCTCGTGGAGCGTCACCTGCCAGTAGTCCGCGCCGCCGGTTGCCGTCGTGAGAGTCGACAGGTTCGTTCCCGCCGCGAAGCTCACCCCTTCCGGGGCGAGCAAAGGCCCGTTCCATCCGATGTAGTACCGAAGGGTTCGCGAACTCACGACCTCTTCGGCCCCGCAGCCGCCGTAGATCGTCAACTCTTCCGGCTTCGTGCTGTTCGGATTCCGTGCCTCAATCCGAAGGACCGCGGGAACGGGCCGGTTCGCGTTATTCGTCATCGTGGCGATCACCCGGAAGGTATCCCCTGCCGAAGCCGTTGCGGGCACCCCATCAACGGTCAGCGTGATTGCCGAGCCGTCCAGGAGCAGGTCTTTCTCCACGGTGTTGCTCAACGTGGGCTTCAGGATGCCCACCGCGGTCGCTGCGACGACGATCACCAAGAGGACCGCCAGACGCAGCCCCATTTTCGTTTTCTGTCCCAACGTTCTCACCTCGCGAGCCCCCTCGGGGGGTCGCGGCCGGCAGACGGACCTTGGTTGTGGATAAGGGAGGCCCATACAGGCATCGTGCGTGTATGCGCGCGAGGCGAGCCGCGCGTCGACTTTCCCGCGACAGTTTAAATATGAAGGGGGGCCTCCTTTCAACTCCTTCGAGGCGAGGAGCCTGACGGACGTCGTCATCGCAGGCGCCTGCAGGACGCCCATCGGCAAGTACGGGCGGGCGTTCCGGAACGTCGAGGCGGTTAAGCTCGGCAGTCTCGTCGTGGCTGAAGCCGTGAATCGCGCGGGCCTTGTTGGCGCGGATGTTGAGGAAGTAATCATGGGAAACGTGATTCAGGCGGGCCTCGGCCAAAATCCCGCACGCCAGGCAGCCATGCTCGCCGGCGTCCCGGATCGTGTGGGAGCCGTCACGGTGAACAAGGTGTGTGCTTCGGGCCTGAAAGCCGTCGCGATCGCCGCGGATGCGATCCGGGCGGGGTCCGCCGAGATCATCGTCGCGGGCGGCATGGAGTCCATGAGCCGGGCGCCGTACCTCGTGAAGGAGGCTCGATGGGGGATCGGATACAACCACGTCCAGTTCCTCGATGCGATGATTCACGACGGTCTCTGGGACGTCTACAACCGGTTTCACATGGGTGTGACGGGCGAGATAGTCTCGGAGCGGTTTCAGGTGACCCGAGAGGACCAAGACCGGTTTGCCTTGGAGAGCCACCGCAGAGCGGCGCGGGCGACGACGGAGGGCCGATTCCAGGCGGAAATCTTGCCGGTTGACGTACCGGGCCAAGCGCGCGTGGACGTCGACGAAGGCGTCCGTGCGGACACGACCCTCGACCGCCTCGCCGCATTGCCACCCGTCTTCCGCGATGGCGGGCTCGTAACCGCAGGCAACGCGTCCCAGCTCAGCGATGGAGCGTCCGCGCTGGTCGTCCTGGCCCAGGAGGCCGCAGACCACCACGGAATCAAACCCCTTGCTCGCATCATCGACTACGTCACCTCGGGGACGAAGCCCGAGTGGGTCATGGAAGCCCCCATCCCCGCCGTGCGCAGGCTGTTGAAGCGAACAGGTCTGACGATCGAGGACTTCGGTCTCGTGGAACATAATGAGGCCTACGCCTCCGCAAGCGTTGCGGTGATGAAGGAGCTGGGGATTCCCCATGAGCGGCTCAACGTGAACGGAGGCGCCGTCGCCCTCGGCCACCCCCTAGGATGTTCGGGCGCGCGGATCCTGACGACCTTGGCCCACGCCATGAAGAGCCGCGGCGAAAAGCGCGGACTCGCGACCCTGTGCCTCGGGGGCGGGAATGCGATGGCAATGGCCCTGGAGCGCCTGTAGGACTCGCAGCGAGCCCCGACGCGACCGGTTCTAGGTATCGCTTTCGGATTTGATATTCAACCCGTGCGAGATTTATAGTCGCAAGCCAACGGCGCGCGGCAGGAGTTGACGTCATGGTCTCCACCGTCGGCGCTCGTGTCTCGTTCTCGTCGGCCCGGATCCTGGCGACGGCGCTCGTCGTCGCGTTGACGGCATCGTGGATCGTCGGAGTCTCGCCGCTCGCCTCCGCCGCGGCCACCGTACCGTATTTTGGCCCCAACGTGATGGCGTACGCCCCGCCCGCGTATACGGCGTACGAACCTTCCCTTGCGGTCGGGGCGAGTGGAACGTTGTACCTGGCCTATGCGGGCTGGGGCGGTTCAGGCACCCAGGTCGACGTCTTCTTCACGAAATCCTCGGATGGTGGCATGACGTGGGCCGCTCCGGTGCTCGTGAACAATGATGGAAGCGGAGCCACCCAGCGGGAACCCAGCTTGTCACTCGACGCGTCGGATAACATCTACATCGCTTGGCGAGACACGCGCACCGGCACAGACGACATATACTTCTCGAAGTCCACGGACGGCGGACTCAGCTTCTCGGCGAATGTCCGGGTGAACGACATGACGACCTCCTGGCAGATTGAGCCCGCCCTCGCCGTCGACGCCGCAGGCCTTGTGCATGTGGTTTGGACGGACAACCGGAACCGCTTCTCGACGGGCCCTGACATTTACTACGCGAACTCCACGGACGGAGGTCTGAGCTTCAACCCGAACACACGGGTCAACAACGACGCCACAGGAGCTGAACAGGGGAGTCCGGCCCTGGCCGTCGCTCCTGACGGCTCCCTCTACGCCGTCTGGGCGGATCCCCGGGTTTGGGCACAGGGGCTTGACATCTACTTCTCGAAGTCATCCGATTCGGGCGACACGTGGAACCCAAACATCATCGTGAACGACAACGGTCTCGGGAACGTGCGTCAGGACGATCCAGCAATCGCTGTGGATACAGCTGGCTCGATCTACGTCACGTGGGCGGACTGGCGGGACACGAATACGGCCCCAGATATCTACTCGGCGCGATCCACGAACGGGGGTGCCTCCTTCGCGGCCGATGTCCAAGTGAACGATGAGTCCGGCGCGATCTGGCAGAGCCAGCCGAGTATTGCAGCGAACGCGAGTCGCGTGCAGATTGCCTGGACCGATGCACGCACCTTTGGGTCGAGCGCCTACGACATCTATACGGCCTCCTCGGCGGACGGCATCACTTGGGAGGCGAACGTCCGTGTGAACGACGATACCTATCCCACGAACTGGCAGCAGACGCCCACGATTGCGGTGGACGCCGACGGGAATGTGTACGCCGCGTGGCTCGATCAGAGGACATCGGGACAGGATGTGTACGCGAGCACCCTGGACGTCGTGCCGCCGAGTGCGATTGCGGGACCCGACCGCTCCGTGAATCAGGGAGTCTTCGTCCAGCTCAATGGATCCGCCTCGACGGACAACGTGGCCATCGCTTCCTACTCCTGGAATTTCGGAGACGGAACGACGTCAAGCGGTGCAGTCGTGAGCCATGCCTTCGCGGAGCCAGGGACCTATGACGCAGTCCTGACGGTGTGGGACTACTCCGGCAACTCGGCGTCCGATTCCGTGCGCGTCACTGTGCGAGACACGGTGGCCCCCACCGCGCGGAGTGGTGGAGACCGCGTCGTGGACGAAGGCCAGCCGTTGTTATTCGACGCGAGCGCCTCGACGGACAACGTGGGCATCACGTCCTACGCTTGGGACTTCGGCGACGGCGGGACGTCGAGCGAGGCCGCGGTGACCCATGTGTACTCCACGCCGGGCACCTACGACGTTAGCCTGACGGTGACGGACGGGGCGGGCAACGCGGACATGGTAACGATTACGGTGACCGTTCGACCCGTGACTCCGAAGGCCGGTGAGCTGCTCGGGATGATCCAACTCTTGACAGCAGTCGTCGTCGTCCTCGGACTCGTCCTCGCGCTGGTTGGCTACCTGGCCTTCGTGATGTGGCCTCCGCCGCCGGCACCGTCGACGGCGCCGCCTCCGGCTCCCCCGATGGACCCTGATCCGATTGACATGACGCCGCCGTCCTCCGACCTGCCGAAGAGGCCGTGACGCGGGTCCGCGGCGACACCTTCGTTTGCGCGATGCGACCCAGCTGCGAGGCGCCCCTCCATCGGAAGGCGCGGGGTCTGGAACGCTAATAAGGCTCGCTCCTATCTCCTGCGCAGCGCGCGTGCGGAGGAGGTTCAAGGTGGGGACGAGGGGGAAGTATGTCGGCGCGCCTCGGGTCCGTCAAGAGGACGAGCGGTTCCTCACCGGTCGGGGCTCCTATGTGGCGGATCTCGTTGTCGATGGAATGGTCCACGCAGCCTTCGTGAGGAGCCCCTATGCCCACGCGCGCATCCGAAGCATCGGCACATCTTCCGCGAAGAGAGCGAGAGGCGTCCTCGGTGTATTCACGGGGCGCGATCTCCAAGGACTTGTGGGCTCCATTCCCACGAGCGGGCCCGATCGGCCTTCGGACCTCCGTGTTCCGCCCTTTCCGGCCCTTCCCGCGGATCGGGTTCGCCACGCTGGGGAAGCCGTGGCCGTCGTGCTTGCCGAGGATCCGTACCTCGCCCGGGACGCCGCGGATCTCGTCGAGGTGGACTACGAACCGCTGTCGTGCGTCGTGGACTCGGAGGGGGCGCTCCGAGAGGGCGCGGTCCAGATTCACGAGGAGGCTCCGGGGAACCGGGCCTTCCGCTGGGTATTGGAAGGCGGTGACGTCGAAGGAGTCTTCCGCGAAGCCGACCTGGTCGTCACCCAGCGGATCGTAAACCAGCGCCTCCAGGCTGCCCCAATCGAAACCCAGGCCGCCCTGGCGTCGTGGGACTCGAAAGGGGGCCAGCTCTACGTGTGGGTCACGTCGCAGAATCCCCACGCGCACCGGAACGCCCTTGCGGAAGTGCTCAAGCTCCCAAAGACGAAGATTCGGGTCGTCTCGCCGGACGTGGGCGGTGGGTTCGGGAGCAAGTACTCCGTGTACCCAGGAGAGGTGGTCGTCGCACACCTCGCCCGGAACGTGGGCCGTCCCGTGAAGTGGATGGAGACGCGCACGGAGAATTTCCAGACCGCGACACACGGTCGCGACCACGTGCAGGATGTCGAGATGGCGGCCCGGCAGGACGGCACGATCTTGGGCCTGAAGGTGCGATCTGTCGCCAACATAGGTGCCTATCTGTCGACCGACGGCGCCTACATACCCACGGAGGGTTTCGGACCGATGTTGTCAAACTGCTATGCGATGAAAGCAGCGAGGGTCGAGATCCTCGGCGCGTTCACGAATACGACGCCGACGGGCCCCTATCGCGGAGCCGGCCGACCGGAAGCGGTATATCTCGTCGAGCGGATGGTGGATCTCCTTGCCCGCCGGCTGCGCATGGACCCCGTGGCCCTTCGCCGTGTAAATTTTATCCCGAACCAGGCCTTTCCGTACACGACCTGCACGGACCTCACCTACGACAGCGGCGACTCTGAGGCCACGCTCCTCCGGGCGTCGACCATGATCGATTACGAGGGCTTTCGGAGGCGGCAAGCCGAGGCACGGAAACGCGGGACTCTTCTCGGGATCGGCTTCTCCAGCTATGTCGAAATCTGCGGGTATGGACCCGGCCTTCGCGGTCGGTCCCGGATTCGCGTCCATCCCGACGGCAGGGTTTCCGTCTGGTCCGGTGCTCAGCCCCACGGCCAGGGCACGGAGACGGCGTTCCGTCAAGTTGTCGCAGATGGGCTGGGGGTATCCCCCGAAGACATCACGATGTTCTACGGAGACACGACGGTCGTTCCTTCGGGAGTCGGGACGTTCGGTAGCCGTACCGCGGCCGTCGAAGGCGGCTCCCTCGCCCTCGCGGCCCGGGCGATTGTGGACAAGGCGAAGGGTCTTGCGGCGCGACTGCTGGACGTCCAGGAGGAGGACCTGGTCTTCGAAGACGGGCGGCTCCACCCGAGAGGGGCGTCCGCGCCAACGATGACGATTCCGGAGATTGCGGCAAACGTCTCCGTCGGACCAAGCCTTCCGACGGAGGGCGAACGGATCCTAGAGGCGACCGGCGTATATGATCCCGCCGACTACGTCTATCCCTTCGGGACCCATGCCTGCGCCGTTGAGGTGGATCCTGAGACGGGTGCCGTCAAGATTCTGAAGTATGTCGCCGTGGACGACTGTGGACGAGTCATCAATCCCTTGCTCGTGGAGGGACAGGTCCACGGCGGTGTCCTGCAGGGGATCGCCCAAGCTCTATGGGAAGAGGGACGGTACGATGAGGAGGGAAATCTCCTCACGTCGAGTTTCCTGGAATACCCTGTGCCGACTTCGATGGAGAGCCCGCAGATCGAGACAGACCGGACGATGACACCGTCGCCCCACAACCCGCTGGGCCTGAAGGGAATCGGCGAGGCGGGGACGATCGCGGCGCCAGCGGCAGTCGTAAACGCGGTGATCGATGCGTTGGAGCCACACGGAATCTCTCACGTCGACATGCCTGTCACACCGGAGAAAGTCTTCCGGGCGGTCCACCGTTGGCAATCTCGCGTTTCGTGCTAAGGACGATTTTGTTCGTCCCTTCGACCCGGAAGGTCACGAGGGCTGACGATTCGACAGACGCCGATTGGAGCTGCGCAGGCAGTGATTCGGGCGCGACAGTTCAATTTTCGGCGACCGGGCCCGCAAGGTCTTTTAGGACCATCTGGTATGGGGATTGATTTCCGTTTCGTTCGAAAAGGGAAGGCATGTTGCATAGAGTACGTAAGGTTGCCACGAAAGAGGATGTGCTGGATCTCCTCGAACCCCTCGTGGGCGACTGGTTCTCTTCCAAGTTCGCGGGCCTCACGGAGCCGCAGGCGTACGCGGTGCCTCTCATCCACGCAGGCAAGAACGTCCTCGTATCCTCGCCCACGGGCAGCGGCAAGACCCTGACGGCCTTCCTCTCGATCATCAACGAACTGTACGCGAAGCAGCTGGCAGGCACGCTCGAGGAACGGATCTACTGTCTCTATGTTTCCCCTCTCAAGGCCCTCGCGAACGACATCAACCGCAACCTCGAGATGCCCCTGCGGGAAATGAGCGAGCTCGCAGAGCGCGAGGGAAAGCCCGCTCCGGCTATCCGCGTCGCCGTCCGGTCGGGGGACACGTCGGCCCGGGAGCGGCAGAAACAGGTCCGCCAGCCGCCTCATATCTTCATCACGACGCCGGAGAGCCTTGCGATCATCCTGAGCACCCCGAAGTTCCGCGAGCGCTTTGCGGACGTGCAGTGGGTTATCCTCGACGAGATCCACGAGGTGTGTTCCTCCAAACGAGGAGCTCTCCTCTCTGTGTGTCTCGAGCGGCTTCGGGAGCAGGTCGGGCGTGAGTTCGTACGAATCGGGTTGAGCGCGACGATCGCGCCCATCGAGGAGGAGGCGAAGTTCCTCGCGGGATACCGCAAGGGGAAGGTCCGGGACATGCACATCGTGGAGGTCGATACGAGGAAATCCCTCGATTTCTCCGTCGTGTGTCCTGTCCGGGACGTGACCGCCGTTCCGATGGAGGTCGCGAACGCGAAGATGTACGACCAGCTGAGCGGCCTGATCGACGATCACCGCACGACGCTGATCTTCACGAACACGCGTAGCGGCACGGAGCACGTGTCTTTCAGGCTCAAGGAACGCGGTGTGGAGGATCTCGAGGCTCACCACGGCTCCCTCTCGAAGGTCACCCGCCTCGACGTCGAGGAGAAGCTCAAGAACGGCGAGCTTCGGGCCGCGGTCTCGTCCACCTCCCTGGAACTGGGAATCGACATCGGTTACATCGACCTCGTCGTTCAGATCGGCTCACCGAAGTCCGTCGCCAAGGGCCTTCAGCGGATCGGCCGCGCCGGGCATGCCTACGGCGAGACGGCCCGAGGGCGGATGATCGTCTTCGAACCCTGGGATCTCATGGAATGCGCGACCCTCGCGAAGGCGGCCTACGACGCGAAAATCGACCGTGTCGACATCCCACGCAATCCCCTTGACGTCTTGGCCCAGGCGATCGTCGGCATGGCCCTCGAACGCCGCTGGGACGTGAACGAGGCCTTCGAACTCGTGCGCCGCTCCTATTCCTTCCACGAGCTGCCGAAGAAGGACTTCCTCCACGTTCTCGACTACCTGTCGTCGCGGAATCCGGACATCAAGGTATTCGCGAAGATTTGGTTCGACGAAGAGGAGAAGCGGTTTGGCAAGAAGAAGGGCACTCGAATGATCTACTACACGAACGTCGGGACGATCCCGGAGGAGGGCACATACCACGTGTTCTCCGAGCGAGGATCTCCCCTCGGCGAGCTCAGCGAGAAGTTCGTCGAGTACATCGGGCCCGGTGACATTTTTGTGCTCGGCGGAAGGACCTACCAGTTCGTCCGGGCTCGCGGGATGTCCGTGTACGTCAAGGACGCCTCGGGCCGGCGACCCACGGTGCCTTCGTGGACGGGCGAGATGCTCCCTCGATCCTTTGACCTCTCCGTCGCTGTCGGTGAATTCCGCCGTGAACTCGCTGCGCGAATCGATGTGGAGGACGAGGAGAGCGTCCGACGCTGGCTCCATCAGGCGTATCGGGTCGATGAAGGGTCCGCCCGCTCCCTCGTTTCGTACGTTGAAGAGCAGCGGGCTCTCGTCCCGGATTTGCCGACGGATCACCAGGTCCTGCTGGAGGGATACATCGACGTGAAGGGGAACCGCAACCTCATCTTCCACTTCCCCTTCGGCCGCCGAGTCAACGACGCCCTGAGCCGCGCCTACGCCTTCGCGATTACGGGGGCTCACCGCACGAACGTTCGCGTGAGCGTCACCGACGACAACTTCATGCTCACCGTTCCCAAACGGATCGAACTCGATGGCGTCGTGGATCTGGTGACGAGCGACACCCTCGAGGGTCTCCTGCGCCGAGCCGTGCGCAACACGGAACTCTTCAAACAGCGATTCCGCCACTGTGCGACACGGTCCTTCATGGTCCTTCGGAACTACATGGGTCGCGAAGTGTCCATCGGGCGCCAGCAGCTGAGGTCCCAGCGTGTCCTGGATTGGCTCCACGAGATCGAGGACTTTCCGGTCGTCAAGGAAACCTACAACGAGATCCTCCACGAGGTCATGGATCTCCGGCACGCGCGAGATGTCCTCTCGCGGATCGAGTCGGGCGAGATCCTCGTGAAGGTGAGCGACTTCAGCAACCTGCCCTCACCCTTCGCTCACAACGTCGTGCTCCAAGGGATATCGGATCTCGTCCTCATGGAGGACCGTTCGGCTCTCCTACGGGAGTTGCACCGCCAGGTGCTGAAGCGGGTGATGCCCGCCGACCAGATCAGCGCGATCCAGTTCGACGAGGCCGAGGTGCGCGAGTACTTCCGAAAGAAGATTCCGCGGATCGCTCGCAAGGCGGATCTCCGCGCCTACCTCGATCGCGTCGGGGATGCGAACCTGCTCCAGCAGAAGGGCCGCAGTCCCTTCGAGCACGCGAAGGCGTCCCGCGAGGACGTCCGCGCGTGGGCGGGCCAGCTCATGGAAGAAGGGGCCGTGGAGAGTGTCTGGACGCCCAAAGGGATCCACTGGACCCTTCGGGAGCGGCTGCCTCAGTACGTCGCGGTGTACGCCCAGAAGGCTCGGTTTCGATCCCTTGAGGAGACGATCTTGGCACTCATGCGCGAGAAGCACCGGTCCCACAAGGAACTTCTGCGGATCACGAAGAAGGGCAAGGATGAGGTCAACGAGGCGCTGCGCAAACTTGAGCGGGCCTACGTCCTCGGACGCCGGGGCGTCGAGGAGACGGTCTACTATCCGCGCGAGCCGAGTCGCGCGAGCTTCGAGGAGGCCCTCGATGCCCTGTTGACGAAGCGTCTCGAAGCGGACGGTCCCCAGACGGCTCAGGAACTCGCCGTGGCCCTCGATTTCGAAGCGGACCTCGTCCAGGAGGCCTTGCGGGATCTCGAGTCCGAGGGCCTCGTGTCCTCCGGACACTTCCTGGTCGGCGAGGAGTTCCAGTACATGATGGCCCGGGATCTCGAGCGGTTGCAGAGGCGGGATGAGACCCGGGAAGTCGTCGAGGAAGGTCAGGTGAAGGCCTACCTGCTCCGGAAGCACTTTCGGTCGATTGATTCCCTGGACGACTACTTCGATCGCTTCCTCGAGGCCGGGATGGTCTTCGACGTGTGGAACCACGCTTCCCGCTTCGACTACGACGAATGGTTGCGTCGACGGGCCTCGGGCGACATCCTCGAAGGGCGATTCCTGAACGGCCGGGTTCGCTACGTTCGGGCCCAAGACGTGCCCCTGTTCCTCTCCGCCTTCCCGCGGAGTCCCCTCACGGAGTTCGAAGGGGAAGTCCTCGACGCGATTCGGTCCTCGGACGGCCTGGACTTGTATGGCGTCGCCGCGGCGGTGGACGAAGAGAAGGAGCGCGTCAGGGAAGCCCTCGAGAAACTCGATTATGACGTCTACGTGGTCCGCAAGTTCCAGGGGGACGGCTGGTCCTCGCGGAATCTGTACGTGGCTTTCGACGGGCCCCAAGAGACCGTCCCGGATGCCCTCCAGAAAATCGTCCTTCGGTTCCTTGCTGCCTCAGGCCCCGTGACGCATTCGGGAATCCGCGAGTGGGGGCGGTTCGAATGGGACGAGCTCGAAGGACTCATGGAGCGTCTCATTGAGAGCGGAGCTGTGACGCGGATCCTCGTCACGGGGAAGGCGGAGGCCGAGATGTTCATCCTCACGGATGAGCTGCCGGCCCTGCGCAAGGTTTCGGCGAGGGGCGCGTCCGAGCCCGTGCGTGTGCTATCCCTCCTCGATCCGTGGACGCAACCCCTCTGGGCCCAGATCGCGAGTCGCTACGGCGAGGGATGGATCTACCCTCTCGTGAAGGACGGGGACCTGGTCGGAATGGCGGAGATCTGGGAGATGAGCGGGTGTGTGGAAGTCCGAGAACTCGATCTCGCAACGCCGGGCCTTCTTGAGGAGGCGATCGGCGCCCTGGTTCGAATGATGGAGTTCCACGCTTGCCTCGGCGTCGACGTCCTTCGCGTCACGCGGATCCTCGGTAAGGACGTACCTGACGCGGAGGATCTCTCGGCCTGGACTCGTGCCGGCTTCCTCCGGCTCGGAGATTTCCTGGCCTTCGGCCCCGTCGTGCCACGAGACTTCGAGAAGGGCACGTTGGCCGCCTATGTGTTCCGGCGGCAGGGGATCGCGGCGGACGCCCGCTTTGCGACAACCGTCGAGGCCTCGAAGGCCCTCGGCGGCCTGCGATCCGACTTCGCCGCGCGGCTCAGGGCGCGGGAGTTCGTGCCTCTCGCCCAGGTTCACCGCCGCGGGCAACTAACCATGGGCTACGGCATTCCGGAGTACGTCACGTACGCCACGGAGGAGGAGCTTCGCCTCGTCAAGGCCGCAAAGGCGGTCCCTGTGACCGAGGAGATGCGCCACGTGCGGGACCTTGTGGCGGACGAGGGTCCGATCTCCCGCTCCCGGATTCTCGCCCTGTCGAATCTCGATCGGGGCCTGACCGCGGCAGCGCTCCGGAAGCTGTACCTCGGCTCTCATGTTGCGCAGGACGGGTCCGGGGGGTTCCATCTCGTTCCCGATTCGAAGGTCTCGACTGAGATCGCCCGGAAGGAGGTCCTGCGGCGGATTCTCCGGAGGCTGGGCGTCACCTCTGCAGAGGCCTTAGCGGCGTTCACACGCTTCGAGTACAACATGGCGGAGATCCGCCAGTCCCTGCGGGAGTTCGAGGCGGAGGGGTGGCTCGTGAAAGGCTTCCTGGCCCGTGGCGAACGGACCCTCTACTGGATGCTTCGGGACGATCTCGACCAACTCGAAGACATGACGTTCCGCCGCCGCTTCGTGCTCACACCCCTCGACAACCTCTCCCACTTCCTCCGCCCGGAAATCACGGAGAAGTTCCGAAAGGGCTCCTGCTATGTGATATTCGACGGCACGGAAATGGTCGCTGCGTTCAAGGCGAGGAGGCGCAAATCCGAACTCATCATCACGGAGTTCGTGGGCGAGGCCTCGGCGCGACCGATCCTGGATGCATGGGAGAAGGAAAACGAACTCGACGTCGGGGAGCACGTGGACCGCATCTCGGACCATGAGGTTATGGAGTGGTACACGAAGATGTATGGTCGGGGCGCCCCCGAGAAGTGATCCGCCCCACGACACGGATCCGGCGCGAATCTTCATGGACTGGGATGTACATGGAGGCAGCGGACCATGGGCCTCGTCGGAATCGACACGGTTGCAGTCGTTGTCGCGGACCGGCGCAAGGCCCTCGCATGGTATCGGGACGTGCTCGGCCTCGAGGTCGCCTACGTCGCACCCGACACCGGCCACTGGATTGAGCTTGGCCCTGGAAGACCGCGCACGCGAATCCACCTCTGCGAGCTGCCCGATCAAGTCCGGCCCGGGCCAACAGGCGTTACCTTCTTGACGGAGGACATCCGCGCGGAGTACCAGCGCCTTCGGGGGAAGGGGGTGCATTTCCTCTCTGAGCCCAAAGAGGAGCCCTGGGGAGAGTGGCTGTGCGCCTTCGTCGACCCAGACGGGAACGAATTCGACATGAAGGAGCCCCTGGACCCTGCTCGATGGAAGATGTGAGGTCCTTCGCGCGGGAGCATCCCGGATCCTCACGAACTACCCCTTCGCCGCAGCCCTTCCTTCCTTCACGACCACGAGGCTCATGCTATCGAGGAGGATGTGGGCCTCGCACTTCGGACAGTCCACGCCCTCGAGGGCGTCGCTCGACTGGGCCCCCGCAAGGGTGATGCGCGTCGACTTGCAGTACGGACAAAGCAGGCTGATCTTGAGTTCTTTGTCCTGAAGGCGATCGAGGGGTACTTTGTCAACGATTCGGCCCACGCGAAACCTCCGTGTAGGCAACATTGCTTGTCGAGCGCACCTAATTAATTGAATGGGACGATTCTCGAATTCGGGAACGAGCCGTTTCATCCGTGCGTCCCGCTCCTCGGAGTCCGATCACGCGATCCGCGCAGGTCGCGGCCTCCTCGTACCTCCCTAGTTTCGAGAGCACGTACCCCTTGTTCACCCATGCGCCTCGGTACTCCGGGTCGATCTCCAAAGCCTTGTCGTAGCATCGAAGGGCCTCCTCGTACCGGCCCATACGTGCGAGGGCATTCCCCTTGTTGTTCCACGCGACCTCGTAGGCGGGATTCACTCGAATCGCCGCGTTGAAGCAACGCATCGCATCCACGAGGCGCCCCATCTTCGTGAAGGCGTTCCCTTTGTTCACCCATGCGACCTCGTTGTGAGGGTTGATGTCGAGGGCCTGATCGATCGCGCGGAGGGCTTCCTCGTAGCGGCCTAGGATCACGAGGGCAGCCCCCTTCCCGTACCACGGCAGGTCCTCCGTCCCGGCGCCCTTCTCCGTGAGACGGATCGCACGGTCATAGTCCTCGACGGACTTCGAAAAATCCTGTCGCGCGAATCCCCGTTCTGCGCGTTCAAGATCCCGCCGTAGCGCCCCGGCCACAATTCGCTCGCGCGCCTCGACGAGGGTAAGGATCACGGGCCAGGGCACGGCGGCGAGCAGGCCGAGGGTCCACGCGGACGTTCCGGCGAAGGGGAGGCCATAGGCGGCCGTGGTGGCGAGGGCGATGAGCGGAATGCCTCCCGCGGCGGCGAGCAGGGTCCTCCCGGGCGCCCGGAGGAGCCGTCGGGCGGCGGCCGCGAGAGGGATCGCGCCAGAGACGGCAAGGAGGGAACCGGGTTCGGGCGGCAACCCGGGGGAGGCGGCGTAGAGGATCGGCGCGAGGCATTCGAGTCCGGCGCCCGAGCCGAGGAGGACAACATCCAGGCGGGACAGGCGGACCCCTTGGGAGGGGTAGGAGCCGGAGAGGGCATATCCCGAGAGGATAGCGAGCAGGAAGGCGATCCCCCACATCGTCCAGTCCTGCCCGAGCGCATTCGCGACATAGAGGCTCAGCGCAGCGCCCGCCACCGCAGGCCCGACAAGGACCGACGCAGATCCCTTTCTCGCGCGATCCGCAACCCTGGCGGGAGACTTGGGGCCCGGGCCCCGCACCCGGATCTCCGCGGGGCGGCGGACGGTGCGACAGGACGCTTCGGGCACGCCCGGTTCCGGCACTTCGGGTGCGGAGGGCGCGCGGGGTTCGAATTCCATTGCCGCTTCCTGGGGCTCGGATCCTGCGGCATCGGGAAGCAGACTCTCGAGGTCCGTCTCCGTCGGTTTCGGTCCCGGGATCCCCTCCGGGGATGTGTCCTCTTCCCGTTCGACCTCGCCCACGGGAGCCATCGGTTCCGGAGTCGGCATAGGCGGGGGAGCGGGGGGTTCCTCCTGGGCCTCCACATCCTCCTCTTCCGCGCTTGGTGTCAGGGCGACGTCGAGGTCCTCGAAAATCCGATGCAGTTGATCCTCCTCATCGGGCGGGGGCTCGGGAGCTACAGGCGGAGGCGGCGCCGGGGACGGAGTCTCCTTCGGGGTCGCTGGCGGTTGCGCGCCCGGCAGCGGTTCTCCGCAGATCTCGCACTCGGTCCATCCAGGGCCGTTGTCCGCCCCGCAATTCGTACATAGCAGGAGGTCTAGGATGTCCTGCTCAACGTCCCTCGGTTTCAGCTCGTCGTCCGGAGTCCCCTCGAATTCGACCCCGCAGCGTTGGCATTTGCGATCCCCGCCTGCGACGAAGCCGCCGCAGTTCGTGCACAGGAAGAGCAGCCCGCTCTCTCGACGACGGAGGACGCCATCCGGATCGCGATCGCGAATCTGCTTTGGGTGGCGAAATCCGGCCTCGAAGAGCTGAAGGGCTTTGGCGCGATCGATGCCGAAGGCTCGGCAGAGTCGGACCACTGCCTCGTCGATCACGAAGGCCCCGCAGTTCCGGCACTCCGTCTCGTCGGGGGGCATAGCCTCCTGGCAGACAGGACAGAGGGCCCGGGGCTGTTTCCCGGGCATTAGCGGCCATTCCGTTCGTTCGGCACGGCCATAAAGGCATTGACGCGGTTGTCAGGCTCGATATCCGGTGGACGCCGTCCTTAAGTAGCCTCGCCCGCCTTGGGTTGATCTGCGATGGTCACCCAGGCCGATTTCTTCATCGCCCTGATCCTCGGTGTCACCCCGGCCCTCGCGGTCCTCTGGTTCTCCCTTCGACCCTTCGATCGACCGAAGGTCGAGCACACCCTTTTCGACGACCGCCGCGTCTTCGGGTCCCTCGCGGTCGGGATGATCTTCGGCGTGTTTGCGAGCGCCCTCAATCTCCTCCTGCCCCGTGAGAATCTCGGGGCCTCCGTGCTCGTCCTCGCGGGGATTCTACTCTTCGAGGAAGCCTTCAAGGTCGTCTACCTCAACCGGCGGAAGTATAGGGGGCGGTTCGACACGACCTTCTACGGAGTCCCGCTCGGTGTCGGCGCTGCCTCGACTGCCGTGGTCGCCTCCGCGGTCTGGACCGCTGCGGGTTCCCTCTATGCACCGGAGTCGCTCGCGCTGTTTGCACTCTTCTCCCTCGGCCTCAGTCTCGTGAACGGTGCCTCAGGCACCCTGATCGGATTCGGCGCTTCTCGCGGCCTCACGCGAAAGCCCTTGGCCCAGGCCCTCGCCGTGCGGTACGGCCACGCCGCCTTCTTGTTCCCGTTCCTCCTCGGCGCGGCCAACCCGTGGAGCTTCCTATCCGTCCTTACGTCCCTTGGGTTTGCGCTCATCCTGTACGCCTTCGCCTACGGGGAACTACTTCCCGGCACTCTCCCCGAGGACCTTCGCCGGAAGATTCGACGGGAGCGACGGCGGGCCCGGGCCGTCAAGGACTGAGGATCACGCTGCGGTAGAAGCCCGGCTTGGGTTCGTACACGACCCGCGTGCGAAGGAGGCCCTCGAGGGCGTCCTCCGGGTCCGATATCCCGAGGCCTTCGACGACCTTGCGCCAGTCCTCGAGGGAGAACATCTCCAGTTCCTTCGTCAGCGCGAGGGCGGCCGCCTGGATGCGGTGAGGTCGGTCCCCTGCACGCGTGGATGCGGCGATGGCCCGTGCGTGCACGTCTCGAAGGCGCCTTCGGGGGCGGCGATCAGAGGGCCGTTCGTAGGCCGCGAGACCTCCGGCAAGCCGCGCATTGACCCTGCCTACCTGCTCCACGAGTTCTCGTGCGTTGGGCGCTCGGACGCTGATCCTCGCCCGGACGACACGGATCGCGAAACCGCACGAGCAGGTCGTCATCTTCTGGGAAAGCTTCACGCCCTTCGCCCGACGGCAGCGCGGACACACGACGACGCCAAACATGGAGATTCGGCAATGGGAGCGGCTTGACGCTCTCGCTCCGTCCATCCCGGACCGCGCCTTAAGCATTGTCGCGATCGCCGTTGAGACGGATTGATGAAAGATGCCTTCCCCATAATCAATTATGCGAAGGGTCTCTCGGGGACAGGCGTTCGTCCCGCGCGAACCTCGTCCTTTGCTTCAAGGAGGGACTTGCGCATGCTGAAGGCGTCTTCCCCCCAGGAGTAGTATCTAGGTAGCAGCCCGTCCGTCTCGTAACCGAGTTCGCGGTAGAACTCGATCGCGGTCACGTTCCGAGTGGCGACCTCGAGCCGGATCATCGAGCAACCTCGCTCGAGGGAGGCTCGTTCGACAGCCTGCATCATTCGCGTTCCCAGGCCGCGTCGTCGGAATTCCGGTAGAACTGCAATCGAGAGCACACGACTCTGCCGTGCCTCGAAGAAGATCATGCACGCGCCAATCAGTCGGCGGCCGTCATCTTCGACGAGGGCCAAGGCCTTCCGGTTGTGGACGATCCAGTCGAGGTATTCGCGACGAAAGCGGTGCTCCTGGAAGCAAGCCTCCTCGATTCGGACGAGTTCGTCAAGGTCGCGGGGACGGGCCACCCGGAGCAAAGCGGTGGCGGACCGCGGGCCGGGTAGTTGTCTCTTTCGTCGCGCGAAAGGATAATCTAGAGCCATCGGAATGGCCTGAGAGTTCATGCCCTCGGTGGCAGAGATCGTCAAGGGCCAGTTCGTCGGGAAGGAGGTGGAGCTGCGGGGCTGGATCCATCGAATCCGAGCGGTCGGCGGCAAGATCTTCGTCGTGCTACGAGACGCGACGGGAATCCTGCAGGTGACCGTGGCGCGCGACGCCGTGCCGGCAGCGGACTTCCGCGCGATCGAGAGGGCTCTCATTGAGTCCTCCGTCATCGTGAAGGGGCACGTTGCCGAGGACACACGCGCGCCGGGAGGGATCGAGGTACGCGCGACATCCGTGCGGGTCGTCCACGCCGCCGAGAAGTTCCCTATCCAGGAGGATCTGAGCGAGGAGTTCCTGCTCGATGTCCGACACCTCTGGATCCGATCCCAACGGATGGCAACGATCCTCCGCGTTCGTCACGCGGCTTTCGCCGCGGTGCACGAATACTTCCGGGATCGGGGCTTTTGGGAGGTCCATCCACCGATGATCACTCCCGCGGGGAGTGAGGGCGGCGCGACCTTGTTTCAGGTTCGCTACTTCGATCGGGATCTCCATCTGACCCAGAGTTGGCAGCTGTACGCCGAGGCCTTGGTCATGGCACTGGAGCGCATCTACACAGTAGCCCCCTCCTTTCGTGCCGAGAAGTCCCGCACCCCGCGCCATCTGACAGAGTACTGGCATGCGGAGATGGAGGAAGTGTGGGCAGGCATGGACGAAGTCATCCGGCACGCGGAAGGCGTCGTCTCCCATGTGTGCCATCGCGTCGCAGAGGAGCGACCGGACGATGTCCTCGCCCTCGGCCGGACCCCTGAGTTCCTCAAGGCCGTCGCACCGCCCTTCGACCGCTACACGTACGATGAAGCCCTCGAGATCCTCAAGGCGAAAGGAGTCGAGGTCGAGTGGGGCAAGGATCTGCGCACCCTCGAGGAGCGTGCGCTGACCGAAGGCAAGACGAAACCCATCATCGTGAGCCATTATCCGCGAATCTCCCAGGCCTTCTACAAGGCCCGGGATCCGCAGAACCCGGACCTTGTGCTCGGCTTTGACGTCATCGCGGGAGACGGCGTCGGCGAACTCGTGGGCGGGAGCGAGCGCGAGACGGATTTGGAGACGATCCGACAGTCTCTCGTCCACCAGGGGGAAGATCCGAAGGCGTACGAATGGTACCTCGACTCCCGTCGCTATGGAGCGGTCCCGCATTCCGGGTTCGGCATGGGCATGGAACGGCTCGTCCAGTGGGTCTGCAGGCTTGAGCACATCCGGGACGCGGTCCCGTTCCCCCGGACTCCCGCGCGGTTCGCGCCGTGACGGGCGCAGCCTTATCCCTCCGGAGGCCTTCGGCCGCATCGATGGGCGAGGCTCGCCCGGACCCCTTCGCAACCCTCCTGGACGAACATGAGGCCTTCGGGGACAAGCTCGTGGAGTTCGAGGCCGTCCTCGACGAGATGATGGCCACGCGGGAGGCGAGCGAGGGGAACCGCCTGCTCCTTGACGAGGCGATCCGTTTCCTCGACGACGAACTCCTCCCTCACTTTCACCGCGAGGAAGAACTCGTCATCCCGTTCCTTGAGACGAGACTCGGGCGATACGGGAGTCTTGTGAACGTCGTCGCGTACGAACACGAGGAGGTTCGCCGGGAGATCGGAAAACTCAAGGAGGCCCGGGACGCTCTCCGCACAGCGATGGACCCGTGGCCCGAAATCCAAGAGCTCAACCGGCACGGTATCTTCACGATCCAGTTCCTCGCGGATCACTTCCGTAAGGAGCGGATGAGCCTCTTCCCCACCGCCCGGGAGGAATTGTCCGCCGAGGAGCTCGCACGGATTCGAGACCGGCTCTCATCCCGATGACGCGAGGGCGTCGCGGATCTTTGCGGCCACGGTCTCGAGGTCCTCACGGCTCGGTGCGTGTCCGTAGTCGGGACCCACGCGGAGCCCGAAACCGTCCCCTCGATAGCGAGGGATGACATGGAGGTGGACATGGGAGACCTCCTGACCCGCCGCCCTCCCGTTTGCGAGGTAGAAGTTCACCGCCTCGCACCGCAGGCCGCTCGCCCGAAGGGCCGCGGAGATCTCCCGCGCGGCCTCGAGGATCGGACCCGCTGTCCCCGGCGGCAGGTCTTCCACGTGGGCGCCGTGGATCTTGGGCACGATGAGGACGTGTCCCTGGTTCATCGGGCGGATATCCAGGAACGCGACGGTCGCGTCATCCTCTCGGACAATGCTCGCGGGCGCCTCGCGGCGGACGATCCTGCAGAAGACGCAGTCGCCCCTCTCGGCCCCATGCATGCTTCCGCCACGCCGGCGGC
Source organism: uncultured Methanomassiliicoccales archaeon (assembly GCA_964348145.1). Classification (GTDB taxonomy): domain Archaea; phylum Thermoplasmatota; class Thermoplasmata; order RBG-16-68-12; family RBG-16-68-12; genus RBG-16-68-12. The sequence goes on along the minus strand of CAYGBO010000006.1, from coordinate 38,375 downwards.
GACCTTGAAGGTTCCGCCCCCGCTCACCCTATGTCGCGGGCGAGAGAGGACCCTCTCATCACCCTTGCGAAGGCGAGGACCCGGCGCACATCCTTCCGGAATCCGATACACTCGAGGACGAAGACGAGGAGGCAGCCGATGGCCGCCACGCCGAGCCCCACTCCCGCTAGGACGGCCCACACCCCCAGCTCCCGCAGTGCGGCGCCGCCGACGAGGACGAATGTGCCCAGTCCCATCGTCCCGACGGCCAGGATGAGGAGGCAGAAGCTCCACTCGCGAAGGCGCCGGAGTCGACGCACGACCCGCACGCCCCTCTCGGGAATGGCTCGTGTCTCTGCGTCGATCCCGGGCTCGAGCCTCATGAGGAAGTCCTCGGGCAGATCGTACGAGGACGACCGGAGGGCCCGAAACGTCACCGGGCCCGCAGCGGGAGGGGGACCGCTCGCCACGTGGACACGATGGCCCGTCGGGGCTGTGAATGCTTGTCGGGAGGTCCCCGACGGATAGCCGCCTCACGACCTTCGGGTCGTCGGCCCGAGGACGCGCTCCGCGATGATGAGCTTCTGGATTTCGTTGGTGCCCTCGTAGAGGCCAAGGATTCTCGCATCGCGGAAGTATCGCTCCACGTCAAAGTCCCCGCTAAATCCATATCCACCGTGCATCTGAATCGCCCGGTCTGTCACTCGCATCGCCATCTGGGCCCCGAACAGCTTCGCGATGGACACTTCCCTCGTGTTGTCCACACCCAGATCTCGCAGTTGAGCAGCACGGAGTGTGAGGAGCCTGGCTGCGTCGATCTCCATGGCCGACTCCGCGATCATCTCCCGCACGAGCTGGAAGTCGCCGATAACCCGCCCAAAGGCTTTCCGCTCTCGCACGTACTTGATCGAAGCCTCGAAGGCCGCGCGGGCGACGCCGACGGAACCCGCAGCGATGCCGAGCCGACCGCTGTTCAAGGTCTTCATCGCCTGTTCCCATCCGTTGCCCTGCTTCCCGACGAGGTTCTCCTTAGCTATGTGACAGTCCTCGAACGCGAGATCCGCGGTCGGACTTGCCCGGAGGCCGAGCTTCGTCGTCGTCTCGACCTTCGTGACCGTGAAGCCGGGGGTGCCCTTGGGAACCATGAAGCAGGAGAGGCCGTCGTGTCGCTTCGTGCCGGGTTCCCGGGCGTAGACGAACACATAATCTGCGAGGCTGCCGTTTGAGATGAACCGCTTCTGTCCGTCAAGGATCCACTTGTTTCCGTCAAGCCGTGCCGTCGTCGAGAGGCTTGCCGCGTCGCTGCCCGCGTCGGGTTCCGTGAGGGCCCAGGCGCCGAGCTTCTCGCCCTTCGCGAGAGGGACGAGCCAGGCCTGCTTCTGCTTCTCGGATCCGAAGAGCATGAGGGTCGTCTCCGACAGGGACGTTTGCACGGAGACCGTCGTGCGCACAGAGGACGACCCGCGGCTGATCTCCTCGACGAGGAGGGCGAAGGACACGTAGTCCATGCCCGCCCCGCCGTACGCCGTCGGCACGGGCGCCCCGAGGAACCCCAGAGCCCCCATCTTCTCATAGAGGGAGCGTGGGATCTCGCCCTTCTCTTCCCAACCGCGGACGTATGGGACGATTTCCTTGTCGACGAAGTCCCTCGCGGTCTCTTGGACCAGCTTCTGCTCCGAGGTCAGCTGGAAGTCCATCGCGTCATCCTCCCATGCGGCCTAAGATGCCTTGTTCGCTTAAACTTTCGGAGGGACCCTCCCCTCGGCAACGTGACCCTGCTCGGAAACCTTATCCCGGAGGCTCGGATACGCGGGCCGATGGGCGTCCTATCCGATCAAGACCTGCGGAGGCTTCGGGCACGCGGGGAACTGCGGATCGAGCCCTTCTTAGAGAAGAATCTCACGCCGAACGGCTACGACGTGACGATTGGGGAAGTCGTGATTCCCTCGAAGAAGGTGCGGATCGATGAAGGCGCTGCCTCCGTTCCGCCTCACACTCGCTTCGCGGTCGGCACGCGAGAGGTCGTCGAGCTGGGTCGGAGCCTCGTCGGCCAGATCTGGCTCCGGACAACCTGGGCCCGGCGCGGCGTCCTCGCCTCCTTCGGTCTCATCGACGCCGGCTTCTCCGGCACCCTCACCTTCGGGGCGCAGAACGCCTCGGAGGACTTTCTGGAACTCCCCATCGGGGATCGGTTCGCCCAGATCGTCTTTTTCGCCCTTGACTCCCCGGCCACGGGAAGTTACGAGGAACGCTCGGGCCACTACCAGGGGCAGCGGCGCGTCATCTTGGACGGACCGTGACGTCGAAGGCTACGTGGTGCTGGGTGGGCGAGTACGCCCGGACATTGTGGAGACGAAGGTCCTCCAGGCCTCGGTCCTCCCGCTCCACGAGGTACCGGATCTCCCTCGCGCGGTCCTCTCGATCCGCTTGATCGAGGATGCCATACAGGTGGACCGTGCCCCGGGAGCCCAGGGCCCGGATCGCTTCGGGCAGGAACTCGAGGGCCGTGTGGGGCAGATCCAAGATCACGCGGTCTGCGTTGGACGAGGACTTCAGGGCGGCGCGCGCATCCGCTTCCCGGACCGCGACTCGGTCCGCGTGGTTCGCCGCGACGTTCGCCCGCAACAGGGACACGGCGTCCGGGTTCGCGTCGGACGCGAGGACCTTCGCGGGCTTTCGCCGTCTCGCGATGAGGATCGAGTAGGGGCCCACGCCGGCGAAAGGGTCGATGACGGTCTCCCCGTCTCCCACTTGATCCGCCACTCGTTTTCGCTCTGTGCCCAAACGGGGGCTGAAATATGCACGGGCCACGTCGACCTCGTACCGAAGGCCGAACTCGCGGTGAACGGTCGTCGTTCGTGTCTCCCCCGCGATCACCTCGATTCGGCGCAGCCTACGGTTCCCCGCGACCCCTCGGTCCTGGGCGACGACCTTCAGCCGAGCATTCCAAGCGAGGATCGCCCGGCCAATCTCCTTTCGGTGCGGGATGAGCTCCTCGGGAACCTTGAGGAGCGCGACGTCCCCGATCACGTCGAAGGCCGTCGGCAGCAAGGCCCGGAGGCGGTCGGGCACCCTCACGACCTCCTTGTAGCTCCGGACCGGGGAGAAGCCCTCCGCGAAATCGCTCTGCTCGACGGGGTACCCGATGTCCACCCGTTGCGCCGTGGGGATGCGGAGACGGTCTCCCTCCCTCCGCACCCGAAGCCCCTTGAGGAGGTATCCCCGCTCCGCGAGGAGCTGGCGGACTTCCTCCCCCTTCTCCTTTGGGACGAGGACGCACCAAGCCCGCATCGCGGCGGCGTAACGGGGAGGGATATGAAGAACTTTCGAAGCACGGAAATACGGCGTCATGGTTGGGATGATTGCGGCAGGCATGGGGCTCCGGACTTTGCTGAAGGCTCTTTTCAGGGGCGAGCCAAACGAGCTGTTCCGGCGGTATTTCGTCAACACCCTGTTCGACTCGACCTTCGTTGTCTTGGGCATCCTCGCGGCGTCTGCCTTCATCCCGGACGGCAAAGCGGACGTCGTCCTCGGCGCGATCTTCGCGGCCTGTCTCGCGATCGGTATATCGACGGGCGTGAGCGTCTACGAGGCGGAACACACGGAGGACGAGATTCGTCTGAATCGGCTCGAGCGCGCCATGCTTTCGCCCCTCCGGGAGACCGAAGTGGGGGAAGGCCTCCGGGGCAGCCGCTTCGCGACGTCCTTCGTGAACTTCCTCGCCCCCTTGGCCGTCGCCGCCGTCACAGGCACGCCCATCCTCCTCCTCAAGGCGGGGATCGTGGCGGAACTCGTTACGGCGGCTACGATTTCGAGCGCCCTCGCGATCGCTCTCATCTTTGCGACGGGATACTACCTCGGAACGCTCACGGGCCGGAGACCCTGGAGGAAGGCGGTCCGCATGTCCATCATCGCGATCCTGACCTTCGGCGGCCTGTTGCTCCTGGACCGACTCCTCTAGGGCAACGTTCATGGACGACTCCGCGGTTCGCAGCACGATGGGCGAGCTCGTCTTTGTGGGCCTGGGCCTCCACGACGAGAAGGGGATCACCCTGCGTGGCCTGGAAGAAGCTCGGTCCAGCGATCTCATCTTCGCGGAGTTCTACACCTCGGCCCTCCCGGGCGTTCGCCTCGAGTCGATTGAGGCGCTGCTGGGCAAGCGTGTCCATGTCCTGTCGCGCGCCGAAGTGGAGCGCGGAGACGTCGTCCTGGAGGCCGCGGCGGACCGCCGCGTGGTGTTCCTTGTCGCAGGGGATCCCATGGTGGCCACGACCCACGTGGACCTGCGGCTTCGTGCCGCTGCCCGCTCGATCCCCGTCCGCATCGCCCACGGCGTCTCGATTCTCAGCGCGGCCGCGGGAGCCCTCGGCCTCCAAGGGAGCAAGTTCGGTCGGACGACGACGGTGCCCCGACCCGCCCCGGGCTTCCGTCCGACGAGTCCCCTCGAGGCCATCCTGACAAACCGGCGGGCCGGACTCCACACCCTCGTCCTTCTCGACCTCGGGGAGGACGGAACCTTCCTGGATCCCAAGCTCGCGCTGCGACTCCTCGTGGATGCCGCGAAGGACACGGCGCCGGAAGACTTCACCCCGTCGACCCTCGTATGCGTGTTGAGCCGCGTGGGCTCCCCCGAGGTCCGGGCCGTCGCATCACCGATCGAGGCTCTCCTGGCGAGGGATCTGGGACCGCCCCTCCACTGCATTGTCGTGCCAGGCACCCTGCACTTTCTCGAGAAGGAGGCCCTCAAGACCTTCGCGGGCGCCCCTCAGGATCTCTGACCCTCCGTCCGGGAGAGTCTAGCGAGGCGCTCGATCCGCCAGAAGGCGACGTCCATGCTGTACGTCCGGGAGAGCTCCCGCCCCCGCCAGGTGTCTCGGAGCGTCGACATGACCCCTCGGTGGACATCCTCCGGGACCTCCCACTGGGAGCTGTAGTCGCGCCGTTCAAGTTCTGCGAGGATCGCATTCGCGGGCATTGTCTCGTGGAAAGGCCCGACGGGCATCACGACGTCCGGCCGAAGCAGATCCGGCAGGGCCCGCTCGTGGAGCCCGGGAACCTTCCAAAGGAAGCCCGCCTCCCGCACGAGCTGATCGTACTCCTTCTTGATTGGCCAGCGGTCGCCATCCTCGAGGACGCTCACGTAGCTCTCCCGGGTCACGCGCGCGATCTCAAGGAGGACCTCCCTCCACTCCGCGATCAGGTGGAGCACGTGGTTCGTCATCGCGATGTCGAAGGACTTCGACGTGAAGGGCAGCCGACTGCCGTCTCCGAAGACCACCTCGCGGAGCCCCTTCGCACGGCCCAGCTCCACCATCCTCTGGGAGATGTCTAGTCCGACGACGCGGATCCCGCTCTTCTGCATAGGCACCGCGTACCGCCCCGTGCCCACTCCAATCTCGAGGACCATCCGGCCTCGGAGTTCCTCGACGAGGACGCCGAGCATCCGGGCGAGAACGCGGGGCGCGAACCCGCGAGTGGCGTCGTACACGGGCGCGACACGGTCGAAGGAGAGACGGGCCGGCATGCCGCTCCATGAATCGCGTGGGGAAAGAAAAACGTGCCCCATGGGTCTCGCATCAGAAACCGCTCGACGTACGGGCCGCAGTATCCCACTCCCGTGAACACGAGGCGGCGGACGTCCCTCTCAAGGCCCAGGAGACATCGCCACTGGGTGCTCCGGACCATGGCCTTGACGGACGGGAGAAGGGCCGCCCAAGTCTGAAACAAGTGCACCCAGGCGAGCCAATGGGTCTTCGACGAGTCCGCGTCCCCGTGCATCAAAATCGATAGTTTCACAGACCCCCCGGTCATACCCTTTTAGGCATGGCGGGCGATGGGAAGAAAGGTGAAAGGATGGCTGCGAGTGCGAAGGCCATCGAGGAGCTGCCGGGCGTAGGCCCCGCGACGGCAGAAAAGCTGCGCGAGGCCGGGTTCACAGACCTCATGGGGCTGGCCGTCGCCTCGCCCCAGATGATCGCGGATGCGGCGGAGATTGGCACGAACGTCGCGCAGAAGCTCGTGATCGCGGCCCGCGAGGCCGTCGACGTGGGCGGCTTTGAGACGGGCGATGTGATCCTCGAACGCCGGAAGAGCGTCGCGAAGCTCACGACGTCATCGAAGGCCCTCGACGAACTCCTGGGCGGCGGACTCGAGACGCAGGCCATTACGGAGTGCTTCGGTGAATTTGGATCGGGGAAGAGCCAGATCGCCCACCAGCTCGCCGTGAACGTGACGAAGCCCGAGGACGAGGATGGCCTCGGCGGCGACACCGTGTGGATTGACACGGAACAGACGTTCCGACCGGAGCGAATCCGTCAGATGGCGGAGGCACTCGAGATTGATTCTGAGGCCGTCCTCAAGCGGATCCATATCGCGCGGGCCTTCAACAGCCATCATCAGATGCTCCTCGTCGAGAAGGCCAACGACCTGGCCAAGGATTTCCCCGTCCGGCTCATTATCATCGATTCCCTGACGTCCCACTTCCGAGCAGAGTACATCGGCCGCGGTGTCCTCGCAGAGCGGCAGCAGCTCCTCAACAAGCACATTCACGAACTCATGCGATTTGGGGACCTTCACAACGCCACGATCTATGTCACGAACCAGGTCCACGCTAAGCCGGATGCCTTCTTCGGTGATCCGACCCGTCCCATCGGGGGCCACATCGTCGGGCACAGCGCGACGTTCCGTGTCTACCTCCGAAAGTCGAAGGGCGGGAAGCGCATCGCTCGCCTGGTGGATTCTCCGAACCTCCCGGAGGCCGAGGCGGTCTTCGGCGTGACGGAGGAGGGCATTCGGGACTGAGCGCGCCGCGTGTCAGCACGGGGCGAGACACTTTGAAGTAGCGCTGCATCCATCCTTCCGCCAGGTCCCATGCGCCCACCCCTTCTTCTCGTCCCAGGACCTGTTCCACTCCACCCTAGTGTCCAAGGGGAACTGGCGAAGCCCGCGATGCCTCACTACGGAAAGGCGTGGGTCAAGCACTACGGCGAGGTGCTCGGCCTGCTCCGCTACGCCTGGGCCGCGCCGCAGGCGAGGGTCTTTCCCGTCCTCGGCCCGGGCCACGCGGGGATCGAATCCTTGGGCCACACCTTCCTCCGGCGAGGGGATCGTGCCATCGTGCTCGACAACGGATTCTTCGGAGACCGTTTGCGGGAGGTCCTCCTCGCGCACCACCTGCAGGTCGACGTGGTTCAATCACCATGGGGTGAAGGCCCCGACGTGCCGGGGCTGCGGACCGCTCTGAAGCGGCCGGCCCGGTTCGTGGTCTTCGTCCACAACGAGACCTCGACGGGGGTGACGAACCCCCTTCAGGAAATCGTGGAGACGGCGCATGAAGGGGGCGCATTCGTCCTGGTCGACGCGGTATCCTCCCTCGCGGGTCTCCCCCTCCCCTTCGGGGATCTGGGCATCGACGCGGCGTTCAGTGCCTCCCAGAAGTGTCTCGCCGCGCCCGCCGGAATCGCGCCGGTCGCCGTCGCACCGTCACTGTGGGAGTCGACGGACGCTAAAACAGTCGATGGATGGTATTTCAGCCTCTTCACCTGGGATCGGTACGAGCGGGAGTGGGGTGCCTGGCATCCCACGCCGACGACGGTGTCCTCGAACGTGTTCTACGCCTTCCGCCGTGCCCTCCAGCTCATCAAGGAAGAGGGGCTTGAGGCTCGCATCAGGCGTCACGCGGCGATGGCGGCCCGCCTTCGGGAGGGCCTTGCCACCCTCGGATTCCGTCCGGTCGCGCCGGGAGCCCTCCTGTCCGATACGGTGACCTGCGTCATGACGCCGCCCGGGACCGACGCGGGCGATCTCGTGCGTCGGCTGCGTCTGGAACACAACATCTACGTGTCCGGCGGCCTCGGCCCGCTCCGCGGACGGTCGGTTCGCATCGGCACGATGGGGACCCAGGCGGATCCGGCCGTCATCGATGCCTTCCTCGAAGCGGTCCGCTCCCTCGTGTGACCTCAGGCGTCGGGGAGATACGTGTTCAGCCACTCGATCGTCCGTTCGGAGAGTCGGATCTGGTTCGACATCTTCCTCGGCCCGTGCCCCTCATCCGGGAACTCGAGGTAGTCGACGACCTTCCCGTCCCGCTTCATGGCGTCCACCATCTGGCGTGCCTCGGTCACGGGGCACCGAACGTCGTGGGCGCCCGCCGTGAAGAGCACGGGGGCGCGGATCCGATCGAGATATCGAATCGGAGACATCCGTCGGAATCGCTCCTCGTCCTTGACGGGGTGCCCCATCTTCCAGCGATCGTACTTCTCGAGGAAACCCCGTTCGTTCTTCGACGCGGTGATCCAGTCGAAGAATCCGACGATGCTCACGCCCACGGCCCACAGGTCGGGGGCTTGCTCGAGGCAGTGGGCCACCGCATATCCGCCGTAGCTCACGCCCAGGATGCCAAGGCGGTCGGGTGGACACAGCTTGCGCTGTACAAGCCACTGTCCACCGGCGATGATGTCCTTCATGTCCGCGCCGCCCAGGTCCCGGTCGCTCATCCTTCGCCAGGCGCGGCCGTATCCAGTTCCGCCCCGGTAGTTGGGAAGGAGCACCGTGTAGCCTTGGGCCACGAGGAATTGCACGCCGCTGCTCCAGTCGTTGAAGCTTTGCCACTCGGGGCCGCCATGGGGCTTGACGAGGGCAGCCCTACGGGAACGTCCTTTCGGAGGCACGTAGAGCCATCCTGGAACGTCCCGGCCGTCGAAGGTGGGAAACCGGACGAGGGTCGCCCCGCCGATCTCGTCCTTCGGGAGGCGCCCCTGCAGGCTGTCCAAGAGGGTCGTCGTCCGCTTCCCGCGTCGAAGGAACAGCCGCTCCGGTCGATTCGACGTTGAGTGTGCGAAGAGCACCGCGCGGCCGTCGGTATGCCAGAGGGGTCTCGAGGCCACGCCCGCGGAAGGCGACAGGGCCCGAGGGTTCCGTCCCTTTCGATCCACGGTCCTCAGCCGGACGTCCCCGTCGCGATTCTCCAGGAATGCGATTCGTTTCCCGTCCGGCGACCAGATGGGCATGGTCTTGTCCCACTCCGTCTCGACGAGCCAGCGAACCTCGGCCGTCGTCAGGTCGAGGACGCCAAGGTCGAGGCGGTCGTGCACGTTCGATACGAAGGCGAGTTCTTGACCGTCCGGCGACCAAGGGTACGGCTTCCCGTTTCCTCCGTACTCCCCTCCGATCTGGCTCTCCGAGTCGGGAAAGGCCACGAGCCGGTCCACGCGACCTTCGAGCCATGCCAGCCCGACCCAGTCCAGGTTCCCTGTTCCCACGGAGAACGCGATGGATCGCCCGTCCGGACGCCACGCGATCTCGCTCACAATTTCCTCCTCGTCCGTGAGCCGCCTCGGCTCCCCCCCACCCGCGTCGACGACGAAGACGTTCTCCCGGTCTCGGTGCCGATTGGATATGAATGCGATCCGACGGCCGTCGGGAGACCATCTCGGAGAGGCATGGTCCATGGGGGGATCCGTGAGCCGGCGAGGCTCGCCTCCCTTCGCGGGGACCACGTAGATGTTGTGGTTCTCGTCCCCCTCGAAGTCGGACTGCACGGCGACCGAACGGCCGTCGGGCGAGAACTCGGGGTTAAGGACGGCCTGGTCGGATTCCATGAGAAGCCTCTCTCGTCCCGATCGGAGGTCCCGGATGTGCACCCCCCACTGGTCGCCCTTGTTCGCCGCGAAGGCGAGGAGGCGACCGTCTCGGGACACGTCGAAGTTCCCGAACTGCCAGATCTTCCGTAGCCAGCGGCGCGGGGTGAAGGTGACCCTGCGAGCGGTGCGTGTCATCTCGACCATCCCGAGGTTCCTGGAACGGGGCTCGGCATAAAAGCCATGTGATGTACCCGCTTACGGCGAACCATGGCATTCGACGTGGCGAACACTCCCATCACGGTGGGCGTCGGAGGATTCCTGCGGCGGGATGACCGGCTCCTCGTTGTGCGCAAGACGTACGGACCG
>CAYGBO010000006.1:0-28379 GCA_964348145.1 uncultured Methanomassiliicoccales archaeon | reverse complement strand
TCGTGCAGACGATCGAGCGGGAGGTCCGCGAGGAGACGGGGGTCGTGGGCCGCGCGAAGAGCCTCGTGGGGGTCCGCAACCTCGTCACGCCCCGTGTGAACGACACGTTCCTCGTGTTCGAGATGGACTACGTCTGGGGGGAGCCGAGGCCCGACCGACAGGAGGTCAGCGAGGCGACCTTCCTCCCTCTCTCCGAACTTGTGTCCTCCTCGGAATCCGCACCCTTCACGAAGGCTGTCGTCGAGAGGGCCACAGGGGCCGCCGGGCTTCGCCTCGACCCGTACCAGCCGCCGGACGACCGTCTGGGTCACGAGGCCTACCTCCTCTACCTCGACGGCGGGAAAGGCCTTTAGTCGGAGGCCCCTTGCAACCACCGTGCCCGACGTCTTCCACGCGACATCCCTCGGCACGAAGTACGTCCTTGATGCGAGCGCCCTCGGACCGACGCGGGATGCCCTTCGAAGGGGAGGCCTCGTCGTATATCCCACGGACACGGTCTACGGCGTCGCCGTCGACCCGTTCCAGAACGAGGCGGTCGACAAGCTCTACGCAGCGAAGGGTCGCCCGCGCAACCTCCCCGTGTCCCTCGCGGTCGCCGATGTAGCGGACGTCTTCCGTCTCGGGACGAAGACGCCCCTCGCGGAATCCTTCTGCTCGAAGAATCTCCCCGGTCCCTTCACGGTGGTCCTCCTGGCCACTCCAGAGGCCCCTCGTGCCGTCGTGTCCGCGGACGGCCGCCTAGGCCTTCGCGTCCCCAACCACCCGATCCCGCGCCTCCTCGCGAAGGCCTGCGGGCCTCTCACGGCGACGAGCGCGAACGTCCACGGGAAGCCGGCCCCCGGGACGTGCGAGGAGGCCCGACGGCAGCTCGGCGATCGCGTCGACATCTACATCGACGGCGGGCCCACGCCCCTCGGGAGGGAGTCGACGATCGTGGACCTCACGGGTCCTCGAGCAAAGGTCCTTAGGCAGGGCGGGGTTCCGAAGGGGCTGTAGGCCCATGGACTCGGAGGCCCTCGAGAAGCTCCGGCGAGCAGGCCGTGTGTCCCGCGAGGCGCGGGAGGTCGCCGTCGACGCCGTCCAGGAAGGGGCCCTCGTCCTCGACGTCGCGGAAGCCGTCGAGGGTCACATGCGAAAGCGAGGGATGACGCCGGCCTTCCCGACGTGCATTTCCCTGGATCATGTGGCGGCTCACTACACTCCGACCCACGACGATTCCCTGCGCATCCGTCGAGGGAACGTCGTGAAGCTGGACCTGGGTGCCCATGAGGACGGTTGGATCGCGGACACGGCCGTGACGGTCGAGGTCGGCACGAGCAACTGGACGAGTCTCATCCGCGCGTCGGAACTCGCCCTGCAGACCGCGATCGAGGCTGTCCGGGAGGGCGTGGAGACTAAGTACCTGGGGGCGGGCATCCAGCGAGCGATCGAATCCCACGGCTACAAGCCCGTCCGCAACCTCACGGGCCACACGATTGACCGGTACATCCTCCATGCGGGAAAGAGCGTCCCGAACGTCCCCCACGGCCACGACACCCTTCGCGAGGGGGAGGTCGTGGCGATCGAGCCCTTCGCCTCCGCGGGGGCGGGCCAGGTCGGCGGCCGGCGTTCGGGGAATATCTATCGCGTCCTGCGGACGAAGGGCATCCGTAAGGGGGAGCTGAACGCCTTCCTGTCCCTCCTTGCATCGACGTTCAAGACGCTTCCGTTCGCCGAGCGGTGGGCCTGCGCCCTCGACCCAAGAGCTCCGAACCTCCTGAACCAGCTCGTCCGAGCGAGGGCCGTGATGACGTATCCTGCCCTTCTCGACGTTGATGGCGGTGTTGTCACCCAGACGGAACACACGATGATCGTCGGGTCCGACGGCGTAGAAGTCACCACGGAATGAGTTCGCGGTTTCCGGTCAGTAACGTTTAATATTGAGGCTCCCGATGGGCTCACCCCTTCGGAGCCACGACTGCGTGAGTGATATCAAGCGCCTCGTCCTCGACGTCCTGAAGCCTCACAAACCGTCGCTCATCGAGATGTCCCGGCGCCTGAGCGCTCTGAAGGGTGTGGACGGCGTCAGTTGCACCCTCGATGAAGTCGATCAGGACACGGAGAGCGTGCTGGTCACGATCGAGGGCGGCGCCGTGAATTACGAAAGCGTCCAGGACACTCTTCGGGAGCTGGGCGCCGTCATCCATTCGGTGGACTTGGTCGCCTCCGGGCGGCGCCTTGTGGACGACATCCGGACGGCCCAGAACTCGCGGTGATCAGCGGGACGTCTTCATGCGCTCCGCAATCCGCCTCACGACGGACGTCTTGTAGTAGTCCGCGCGGACGAGGACTCTTCCCTCTCGCCTCCATGGGGTCGAGGAAAAGGCCTTGTCCTCCTCGATTTGAGGATCGAGCCCGAGGGCTCGGGCCGCGGCGGCAATTTCCTGGACTGTCGGACCTTCCACGGCCCAACGCTTCGCGACCCGGCGTCCTCGCTGCCGGCTGCGGGACAGGTCGAAGTAGGCAGGGTACAGGATGACGGGACGGTCCCGCTTCGGCATCCTTCGGAGCATGGGGTCGCCCCCCTAAGTTCTTTCCTTTCCGGGACGGGCAACACTTTATGGCGGACCCTCGCCTTGCACGCCCGCCTGCAGGAGTGGAAGGGGATGGATGAGGCGGATCTCGTCGACTTCGCGGTCGATTACGCGCAGACGAGGGGGGCGTCCTACGCGGAGGCCCGGTACGAGCATCAAGATCAGGAAGAGTTCATTCTGAAGAACGGGGTCCTCGACGCCCTGTACGTCGGAGAGGACCAAGGCATCGGAGTGCGCGTCCTCGTGAAAGGAAACCTCGGCTTTGCGGCCACGAACGCGATGACGAAGGCCGAGATGCGCGGGACCGTCGACGACGCCATCCGTGGCGCGCGGTCCTCGAGCCGCCGGACACCCATCTCCTTTGCCCCGGAGGACGCCACCGTAACGAACTGGACCGTCCCGGAGGAGAGGCGGCTTTCGGACGTTCCCGTGGACGAGAAGATCCAGGAGATCCAGGAGATCGACGGGCAGGTGATGGCCCTCGGCTACAAGGTGCCCGCGCGGTACTATCATCTTGCGGGCCGTAGGATCACGAAATACTTCGCGAATTCCGAGGCATCCCGCATTCGTTCGTACAGCCCTCGGCTTCGCTTCTACTACTTCCTCACCCTGCGTCACGACGGGGATGCCGAGCAGACCTACAGGAACTCTGGTTGGTCGGGCGGTTGGGAGGGGATTCGCGCGTGGGGTCTCGACACGCGGGTCCTCGAGGAGGCACGGTCCATGCAGCGCTCGCTCTCGGAGGGCAGGAAGTCCCCCGAGGGGAAGATGGACCTCGTTGCGGGCCCCCACGTGTCGGGCATTGCGGCCCATGAGTCCTGCGGCCATCCCACGGAGGCGGACCGGATTCTCGGTCGAGAGGCGAGCCAGGCGGGCAAGTCGTTCATCGGGCCCGACAGCCTCGGAGTCCGCGTGGGCTCTGAGGTCGTCGATGTCGTGGACGATCCGACGATCGAGCATGCGATTGCCCACTACCTCTATGACGACGAGGGCGTGAAAGCCCATCGGCGGTACCTGTACAAAGAGGGCCGCATCCACGAGTTCCTTCACAATCGGGAGACCGCCGCGTCCCTAGGGACACGGAGCAACGCGGCCTCCCGCGCGGTTAACTACAACCTCGAGGCGATTCCACGCATGGCAAACACGTTCGTGGAGCCGAAGGATCACTCCCTCGAGGAACTCGTTGAAGGCGTGAAGTATGGTGTGTACATGAAGTCCTTTATGGAGTGGAACATCGACGATCGGCGGTACAACGCGAAGTACGCCGGCCGCGAGGCCTACCTCATCGAGAATGGTGAGATCCGGCACCCCGTCCGAAACACGATCGTCGAACTCACAACGCCGGCTTTCTGGTCTGCCGTGGACGCGGTGGGCAACGACCTAGAATTCGAGGCCGGATATTGCGGGAAGTCCGACCCCATGCAGCCTCTCGACGCGAGCCTCGGCGGACCCAGCATGCGCCTGCGCGCCGTGTACCTTAGGTGATCGGATGAAGGACCTTGCCGCGCGCATCGTCTCGGATGCGGTCAGGTTGGGATGCCAAGACGCGATCGCGGACGTCGTCTCGAACCGGTCCTCCCAGATTCGCTTCGCTCGGAACGAGCCCGTGATCAGCAACCGGTGGCGCGAGACGACCGCTTGGGTCTTCCTCGTGTACCACAAGCGAGTCCTCTTGAGCGATATCAAGGACCTGTCCAAGGCACGTCAAGCCATGGAGCGCCTCGTCAAGGTCGCCCGCGCATCCCAGGAAAACCCCGAGTACGCGGGAATCGCCCGGGGGCCCTTCCAGTATGCCCGGGTTCGGCCGGACCCGAAGGTGGTATCCCTCACGGAAGGCGGGGATTTCGTGGAGGCCGCGATTCACGGCGCCCTTGAGGAAGGGGCTGACGAGTGCGCAGGGTCGTTCTGGAAGCACAACGAGAAGCATCACCTCGTGTCCTCGAACGGCCTCGACGCCCATGATCACAGGGCGAGCCTCTACCTCTCCATCCGGGGGATGCGGACCGGAGGATCCAGCGGACACGGTGTCGCCTGTGCGACACGGTTGTCCCGGTTCCGGCCCGACCGGGCGGGCCACAAGGCGGGAAGGGTCGCCATGCTCGCGAAAAATCCCAAGACCGGGAAACCGGGACGCTACACCGTCGTCTTCGATCCTTTGATCTTTGGGGCGTTGGCCTCCCAGGTCGGGGGTCGTCTGAGCGCCTGGGCCGTCCTCGCGGGGCTGTCCCCCTTCGGGAAGAAGGTTGGCAAGCGCGTGGCCTCCGAACACCTCACGATCACGGATGATGGATCCGCGGACTCGATGGCCCACAAGCGGTTCGACGCAGAGGGAGTCCCGACGCGCCGCAACCTCCTGATCCAGAAGGGCATCCTGAAGACGTATTTGCACAACACGTCCACGGCGAAGCGCTTCAAGACGAGGACGACCGCCAGCGCAGGTCTCGTGTTCCCGGAGCCCCATGCGATCTTCGTGAAGCCTGGTGACTGGTCTCGCGATGAGATTTTCAACGAAGTCGCGGACGGTGTGTGGCTAACGAACACCTGGTATACCCGCTACCAATCCTACGTGACGGGGGACCTGAGCACAATCCCCCGGGACGGCATTTTCCGCATCCGGAAGGGCGAGATCGTGGAATCCTGGAAGGACATTCGGCTCACGGACAACCTGCTCCGACTCCTCCGGAGTGTCGTCGCGCTGAGCGACAAGGCGGAGCAGGTGAGCTGGTGGGGGTTCGACGTCGATGTGCCCACTTTCGCGCCCTATGCCCTCGTAAAGGATGTGCAGCTCACACGATCCGCGGAATGAATGGGTTCGCGCCTGCCGAGAAAGGTCCTAGCTCTTCGTCGACTCCAGGAGGACGGCGTTGACCACGCCATCCTGCCCGGGCCGGGATGTGACCTTCGCGAGGCCGATTTCCGTTTCGATGATTGCCCCGCGGGTCAGGATATTGCGGGTGACAAAGTGAGGGTTCGATGTGTTCTCCTTCACCTGGAGAATCCTCACCTTCTTCGTCGCCGGAATCCGCGCATCCAAGACATTTGCAAACTCCGCGCCGAGCACCCGGACCTTGCGATTCGCGCCTTTCGTGCGGTAGAGCTTGACCCGTTCGGGGCCCACGAAAGCGAACTGCTGCTCTCGGCCGATCTCGTGTTTCCGCTTTTTTCGGATCGGGCGGTACCGACCGCCCGTGGGTTTCCGTTTCGACCGTCCTTGCCAGAGCGCCATGGTGGGCCTCGGAGGACGCATCAAAGTGGACGGGCGTATAAGACGGTTGCGCTCCGTCGGCCCGAAGCCTCAGGGAAATCCAATGCCCACCGATCCGTAGATGAGGAAGTGAGCCAACAAGAACCCGAGGATTGCGCCGCCATTCAGGAGGGGCAAGCCGGCTTGCGGATTCCCGCGGAGCACGAAGCGCATGAGGAGGCCGAATCCCGCGAGGCTGCCCAGCACCGTGGCGAGAGCGACGGCCGCGTTCGGCGCAAGGCCTGCCACAACGGTGCCCGTCTCTTCCGAGAAGTTGAAGGCGGAGACGCTCAGGACCCCGGGAATGATGAGGTCTCCGAGACCAATGAACATGGCTTCCCGCTCCTCCCCGGAAGCGACCTGCTCCCGGAGACTCTTCTGTTGCCGCAGGGAGTAACCTGCTCGCTTCGGGATAACGAGAAGGATGGGAAGCCGCTGGGTCGTCAGCTCGTCCGCGAGGGCGACCATGTGCTTTGTGCGGTATACGGCCCATGCATCGTAGATCGCGAGGCCAACGAGGAGTAGGATCGCAGGAAAAATCGCGAACGAGATGCCCATAATCGCCATCACGCCGGCAGCCGTAATGATTCCCACTCCGTCGACTACGTACCACTCGGGGTGCTTCACGAGGGCCCACACGAGCCCACCGGCAAGGACAAAGGCGATGATCGTGGCCAAGTTCCCCCGAAACTCGTCCTCCGGGAGTGGCACGAGGCTGTAGTAGACCGGGAGCAGGAGGACGAAGCTGAGAGTCAGGAAGATGGCCCCGAGGATGACGTACTTGGCGAAGTTCCGGCGGCGGGCGCGAATGAACCCCAAGATAACGGCCGTGAAGGCGAGGATGAGGAGTATGTAGATGACTGTGTTCACCGGGTTCTCCGGTTCCGGGAAGGCCCGAAGTTCGCTTGCCTGGAAGAGGGGAGAAATCGCAATCGCGATGAGCTGGGAACCGGCGAGGATGGCTCCCATTGCTAGGACGGAGAGGAGCTCCCTGCGCATCGGTCGCTTACTCCCGCGACACACGCCCGAAGGCGACGGTTCCTGCAATCTTCTCGATGTGGACTTTGACAATTGCGCCCTTGGCTGTGCCCGGGACGTAAATCACGTACTTGTCGAGCTTCGCGATCCCGTCGCCCTTCTTGCCAATGTCCTGGATCATCAACTCGTACACCTTGCCCTCGACGAGGGGAGGCTCCTCAACCTTTGCGGCCTTCTTGACCGACTTCACGGGCCTCCGGGCGCCGCACGCATCGCACTCTAGCATGGATACGCGATCCTCCTTGATGAGGCGCGTGTCCGGCCGACCGCATTCCTGGCAAAGGACATAGATGTCGACGTACGACTTGATGCGCTCGGCCACCTGGGACACGGTGACCTTCCCCTTAAATACAACGCGGCGGCCGTCAAGGGTCCCCGCGGTCCCGATCTCCCGGAGCAGATACGTGAGGACCATGTTCGGGTCCCTGCGGATCGCGTTCACGATGTCCTCGAAGTTCCGGAGGATCGTCGTCTTCCCCTCGACGACGATGTCCGCCGCCGGAATCGAAAACCTCTCGCCCGTGTGCAGCGCCTCTGGGAGGGCCTTCTTCGCTCTCTCGAGGAGCTTGTCATATGACAGCATTGACCTCGCGGTCCGTCCAAGGGCCGCGTCGGTTTAAAGGTTTGGTGGCTCAGGCCACAGCCGCCCTGACGAGGCCCACGTGGAGGGGGGACGGACGCAGGGGCCTCGATCGAAGTTCGGGATGGAACTGGGATGCAACGAAGTAGGGGTGGCCGCGTAGCTCCAGGATCTCCATCCGGCGTCCCTCGTCGGACCGCCCGACAAACTTCAGGCCTGCTGTCTCAAGCTTCTCGATGTAGGCCGGGTTGATCTCATATCGGTGGCGGTGTCGCTCGAAGATCTTCGTGGCGCCGTACAATCTCGCGGCGCTTGAGTCTGGATCGACGAGAATCTCGTGGGCCCCGAGGCGCATCGTCGCGCCCTTCCCCTTGACCGCCCGCTGCTCGGGAAGCAGGTCCACGACGGGATGCGGCGTCTTCGGATCGAATTCGGAGCTGTTTGCCTTGTTCAAGCCGAGGGCCTCCCGGGCATAGCCGACCGTCGCCAGCTGGAAGCCCAGGCAAACGCCTTGGAAGGGGATGTCGTTCTTCGCCGCAAACCGGGCGGCCGCGATCTTGCCCTCGATCCCTCGATCGCCGAACCCCCCGGGGACGAGGATCCCGTCCACGTCCTCCAAGCTCTTCGTCCCCTTTCGCTCGAGATCCAAGGACTCGACCCACGTGAGGCTCACTCGGACCCGGGCATGCGCCCCGGCATGATGGAACGCTTCGATGTGGCTCATGTAGGAGTCTTTCAGATAGGTATACTTCCCGACGAGGGCGATCGTCACCTCCGCCTCCGGGTTTTTCAGGCGATCGAGATACTCCTTCCAAGCTTCCATGTCTTCTGCCTTCTTCTCGAGCTGGAGCTGCTCTGTGACATAGTTCGTGAGGCCCTGCCCATCAAACAGGAGCGGGACCTCGTAGATCGTTGACGCGTCAGGGGCGCTGATGACACCTTCGACGGGAACGTCGCAGAAGAACGCGATCTTCTTCTTGATGTCCGGTTCGAGGGACCGCTCGCCCCGGGCGATGATCACGCTCGGCTGGATTCCCACGGAACGTAGCTCTCTGACGCTCTGTTGCGTGGGCTTCGTCTTCTGTTCCCCCACGGCTCCCATGACCGGCACAAGGGTCGTGTGGACGAAGAGCACGTTGTCCCTCCCCACCTCCTGGCCCAGCTCGCGGAGGGCTTCGAGGAAGGGCATTCCCTCGATGTCGCCGACCGTCCCCCCCACCTCGATGAGGACGACATCAGCGCGCTCCTTCTCGCCGACGGATTTGACCATCGACTTAATCTCGTCCGTCACGTGGGGAATGATCTGTACCGTCTTCCCGAGAAAGTCTCCTCGCCGCTCCCTCTCGATGACAGAGCGGTACACCTTCCCGGTCGTGATGTTGTGGTCTCCCGTGAGGTTCACGTCGAGGAACCTCTCGTAGTTCCCGAGGTCCAGATCGACTTCTGATCCGTCGTCGAGGACGAAGACCTCTCCGTGCTGATACGGATTCATCGTCCCCGCGTCGATGTTCAGGTAAGGATCGATCTTGACGGGACAAACCTTCAGTCCTTTCGACTTGAGGAGAACGCCGATGGACGATGTCGCGATGCCCTTTCCCAGGCCGGACAGAACGCCCCCCGTGACGATGACATACTTCACATCAGTTCACGGGATTGACCCATTCGACGCAACCGACATAAAGTTTGCGTCGCTCTCGAGGCGACCCGTGGTAGGACCCCGGTCCCTCCTGGCCTGGGGGGATGCCCTCCGTCACGCCGCCCCACGCCGACGGTAAAGGCTTATTGCCCACGCGCGGCTAGGCGGGGTCGATCCCCATGGCCGAGGTACCAGGACTCCAGCCGGGACAGAAGGCCCCCGACTTTGAGCTGCCGGGAGCGGACGGCAAAACGTACCGTCTCGCCTCCTTCGCGGACAAACCCATCCTTGTCGTGTTCTTCACGTGCAACCACTGTCCCTATGTGCAGGCGTGGGAATCGAGGTTCGTCGAGGTCCAGCGGGACTACGCCTCGAAGGGCGTCCAGCTCGTCGGGATTAACTCAAATGACGACGCGAAGTATCCCGAGGACGACTTCGACCACATGGTCGCGCGAGCCAAGGCCAAGGGCTACAACTTCCCCTACCTGCGGGACGAGAGCCAGAAGATCGCGGAAGCCTATGGGCCCGTGGCCACCCCCGACTTCTATGTCTTGGATGCCCAGCGCGTGATTCGGTACCGAGGCCGCCTCGATGACAACCATGCAGACCCGAAGAGGGTCAGGAAGCCCTACCTGCGGGAGGCGCTGGATTCCCTCCTCGCAGGCAAGCCCGCCCCGAAGCCGCTGACCGCACCCTATGGCTGCTCCATCAAGTGGAAGCCGAGTCACTTCGCGTGATTTCGGCGCGCCCGCGCCTCTTCCCCAGGCCCCCCTTGGTCCCTAGCGCGTCCGAGTCTTCCTCCTTCGCCCCGTCCCCCTGGCCCTCGCGAGTCCCTGGATTCGCCAATCGAGGAAGGTGTAGAGGGCACGGAGGTTCGCGTCCCTGTCATAGGTTCGAGCAAGCCGATCGGCCTCGGATCGGTTTCCTTGGAGATCTCTGACGAACCTCCTGATGTTCGGGAGGGCGCGGGTGAGTTCGTCGACGACTGGCACGGTCGCCCGCTGCGACGTGCGGGAGAGGGGATTGAGATCCACACTGACCACGGCTTTGTCCATCCGGACGAGGGCCTCCGTTCGATCCCCGTCCTCGAGAGGGACGAGGACCACGTCGGCTCCGAACACGCCCTTCCGGTGGGTGAGGGCCCGCCTGGAGGGGAGGCCCGGGATTCTCGCGTCGGGCCGAAGGCCGATCACATCCTTCCCACCGGCTTTCCTGAGCCGGGCGAGGATTCGAGCGACCCGGCGCTCGGTCCGGTGGAAGAGATTGACTTCGATCGTGGCGGGGATCGCCGTCGCGAGCCGGATCACTTCCTTGGTCGCGAGGGCTGCCACGTTTCCGTTCACGGAAATCACGGGTCGGCGGGCCCTCACGAGAAAGGCGGCTGCCGCCCGCTCGGCCACGAGGGCGGGTGCGGGGGTCTCCTCTCCGAGGAGGTAGTCCCATGCCTCTCCACGACCGTGGGCGATTAGGCCTTCCGGGACCACGAGGCGCCCCTTCCACGCCCGGACGAGTTGCTCCCTCCGTCTCAGGGACTCATACCTCGGGTGGGATTTGGGTATCGTCATAGCATGGACCTGATCACGCGGACATATTTTCCGCAGCCGTGCCACAGAGGATCCGCTGCGGGCAGGCCGTGGTTCGCCTCCCACTCCTGCACGGTGTCCTCGACCTCTTCGCGGGTCATGTTCTCATGGTTGATTCCCAAAGCGATCACCTTGGATCCCGGGGAAAAGAACTCGAGCCATTGACGCTCCTCCTCGAGAGTGGGCATGGGCCAGGCGACAACGTCTCGGCGGAAGCTGCGGGTCTTCCTCGCGGGGGCATGTATGAGCACAATTCCGCTTGCCGCCGTGGCCATCAGGATCGCCCGCGTTCCGCACACGTAGGCCGGATGGGAGATGCTCCCCTGGCCCTCCACGACGAGCACCTGGGCCCGGCTCTCCTCGTACGCCCGAACGACTTCCGCCTCGAGTTCGCCGACCATGAAATCGCCTTTAACCGCGTCGAGGGGAACCCCGTATTCGGACTCCTGCAGAAGCCCCGTCTGGCCCGTCGCCACGAAGGTCGCCTGCACTCCAGCATCTCGGAGGGCCTCCGTGAGAAGGAGGGCCGTCGTCCGCTTCCCGATGGAACCGTCCGTCCCGAGGACCGGGATGCGGAGGCAGGGGAGGGTTCGGGCCCGGTCCGCGAACTGCTCCGCCGCGTGAAGGGGACGGGGTCGCCGAACGTCGACCAACGCAACCCCGTGCTCGGTGGCCAGTCTCGAGAACTCGGGGTCGTCGTTCAGGTACTCATGGAGACCCGCGACCACGTTTAGACCGTGTTCGATTGCGTCCCGAATCGTGGGCCGGTATTCCGCGGGGATGTACCCTCCGAAGGTCGCGACGCCGATGATGAGGGTCTCGGGCCGACACCGGCGGAGGCCCTCGGCCAAGTCCCGGACGACAGGAATCCCTCGGTGGGTACCGTCGAGGACTTCCCCCGCATCGCGGCCCGCCTTGGTCCGATCGATTACGCCGACGATCGCGTAGCGCTTCGAGTGACGGACCAAGCCATTTGCCGTCTTCCCTGTGTTCTGGCCAAAATACCCGTCGCAAAGGACGATCGCCCGCTCCATTTCAGCAATCCGGCCTGATAACAACGGAGGAAAGTCCATAACGTGTAATTAAACGTAGGCAGACTGAATGCTCCAGGGATTCCGCCGAGCTTCCAGGGCACTCTCTCTCCTTTTCCTCCCCGCCGGACGACGGAAGGTCCTCCTCCATCTGCAGGAGGGCACGGCGCGCTTCCAACGCGGCGATGTGGAGGGGGCCCAAGGGGCCTTCCAGGCGGCCGTGGACCTGGATCCCGGGTACGCTCCCGCGTGGAACAATCTCGGCGTGGTCCTGGACCGCCGGGGTCAATCGATGGAAGCTCTGCGGTGCCACAACCGAGCGATCAAGGCGAACCCTTCCTTCGTGGATGCATGGTGCAACAAAGGAACGGACCTCCTCCACCTCGGGCGGGAGGACCGGGCGTTCGAGTGCTTCGAGGTGGCCCTCCGCCTCGATTCGACCTCGGAACTTGCCCTCATGAATCTTGGCGTCCTCCGGGCCCGGCGGGGGGAGCGAGACGAGGCGATGCGTTTGTTTGGACAGGCCCTCTCGGAGGACTCGACCTACGCGGCCCTCTGGGTGAACCTCGGGTCCGCGTTCCTCGAAGGGGGCGATCTGGACCGCACCCTCCACTGTCTCAACGAGGCCCTCAAGGTCCGTCCGGCGTTCGTGGAAGCATGGTATCTGAAAGGGAAGGCCTTTGCCGCAGGCGGTCGGCCGCGCGACGCGGAATCCTGCTTTGAGCGATCCTTGGCGCTCCGCCCCGCCTTCACGGCCGCCCGGCGGGAGCTGGAAGCCCTGCGGGAGATGCCGGCTTGACGCGCCATGAGGAGAGCCCCGAGCGACCCCCTCGACGGCCGATTGCCTGTCCGTCGTGTGCCACCTTCCTCGGGCCCCAGGATGCAGACTGCCCGACGTGCGGCCACAGGCTTGCCGCAGGCCCCGAATCGACGCGGCCGACCAAGAGACGGCGAAAGCGGCACGTTCGGGGAGTGTACGACGAGCGCCAGGCCCAAGAGATCCGTCGGATCCCGGGCGTCACGCCCGCTCGGGCGCGCGCCCTCCTCGAGGCCGGTTACACGGCCCTCTGGAAGATCAAGCGTGCGAGGCTCGATGAACTTGCAGCGATCCCGGAAATCGGACGTGAGGGCGCGCGCGAAATCCTCTCCTCCCTTCGATTCGTCCTCCAGTTTCCGCAGCGTCGGTCTAAGGAGGCCGTGCTCGACGAGGAGTTTCAATGCCCCCTCTGCGGCTGCGTCACCTCCGCGTTCTCTCCGGGATGCGTTGACTGTAGGGCATCCTTCGAGGAGGAAGAGATGGACGAGGAGCTCCGCGCCAGCCTCTTGCGGGACGGGAACCAGGGTCTCCTCGCGTTCTACGACTTGCACTTGATGGACGATCCTGAGGATGCGGACCTCCTCTACGCACGGGGCCTGCTCCTTGAGGGAATGGGTCTTCATGGCGAGGCCCTCGCCTCCCTGAACCGCGCGGCAGCCGGGAAGACGACGAACCGACGAATCGCCCTCGCCCGCACCCGGATCCTTGCGAAGGCCCAGGGCGAGCCCGAGGCCGCGGAACAGCTGCGATCGACCCTGCGGGAAGTCGTCGACACGGCGGCGCTCGATCAAGAGATCGCGGACTTCCAGCGATCTGTCGGCGATCGACCCCTCACGTGCGGAGTCTGCGCAGAGCCCCTACCTCCGGGCTCCTCGGCCTGTTCCGCCTGCGGGACGGCGGCCATATCTCCTCCGCCGCCCCTTCGCCCGACCCGAAAGGGCACGTCCGAAATCGACGAACTCGACTTCCTCCTGGATGAACTAGAGGAATCGGTCGTCAGGAAGAAGGGGTCCTCGGATCGCGTCGCCGTCGAGGAGAGGCTCCTCTCCGCCCTCGGCAAGGATCTCTCTCCCCCGTCCCCTGAGCCAGCATCCCCGGGTCTTCCTGAGGCTCGTCACGTTTCGACCCCGACGGGTTTTCGCACGGGCTCCCTGCTCCGAGGCGCTCTGCGGGGACGGCCCCGGGGCGCAGTGAACGGCGTCGTGAACGGACAGGGGAGGGTGAATGGGTTCATCAACGGCCGTGGAAGGGTGAACGGTTTCGTGAACGGAAAGGGTTACGTGAACGGCTCCGGGCTGACCCTCGTCCAGCTGCCGAGGACCCCCCATCGGATCGCCTACAGCATTCTGGGAATCGTCCTCGTGACCTCCGCGTTGCTTCTCGGCGCCATATTCTTTCCTGTCACGGGCCCTCAGCCGCCGATCCTCATCGACGGAGCCTTTGATGACTGGACGGCGGTCCCGTACCTGGATGCCGCGACGACGTCCTCTGACTCGAACGTGAAAATCGCCCGCTATGCGGCCCTGCTCGATCGCGAGACCCTGTATCTCTACGCGTCAACGAGCGGCACGACCTTCGGGGATGGGGTTGGATACGACGGCATTTTCTTCCTCATCGACGCGGACGGAGACGGGAGCACCGGCTACCGGTTCGCAGGCCTCGGCGCGGACTACGTCCTTGAGACGTACGGCGGCAATGGTACCCTCGCCGCTTCGCGGGTCTACTCTTTCCCCAGGGATGCGGAGATGAACTGGAGCCGACGACAGGTGGGCCCCTCCGCATCAGCCGCCGCCTCACCCATGGGCGTGGAGGCCCGCCTCTCCATTCTCGATCTCGTGCCCTTCTCGGACCTCGGGTTCCGGATCGCGGTCTATGCGGACAACTTCGAAGGTGCGAGCAGCCAGGGCGAAGCCTTGCTCGCCTGGCCTCCAGGCGCAATCCGGATTGAAGCCTCTTCCCTCACGACAATCCTCGGGAGCGGCCCCACGGAACTCCTGGAGGTCCGCGTGGCCTCCTTGGGTCTCACGTCGGAGGCCGAAACCTGGACCGTGTCCGGTTTCCAGCTCGCTGCGACACCGGGCGTGATCACCTCCCTCTCGGCGGAATCCGTAAACCTTACCCGGGGCCAGCCGACGGTGTCCATACGCGTGTCGGTGCAGGCCCCGGGGCTTTTGCCTGGGGACCTCGTGGAGGTCGACGTCCTCGGCGCGTCAGGGTCCAGGCCGATATCCGTCGTCGGGGGACCCATCCGAGCGTATGTGCTCACGCCCCTTGCCTCGAAGCGGATTGACGGCCTCTTCGCGGATTGGATCGCGGATGCGGTGGGCGACGCGGATCCTGGCCGAATAAACAATTCGAACGTGGACATCGTCCGGTACGGAGCCGCGGCGAACGGGACCGCGGCCTACTTCCACGTTCAGGTCGCCGGATCCCTTCTCGCGGGCGCCCTGCCCCAGCGGTTCGTCCCGATCCCTCCAGGCCAAGGGAGCGGAGGCGGTCCCAGACCCGGAGGAGCCGAGCCACGACGAACGGGCGAGGACGTCCTCCTTGTGTACGTCGACGTGAATGCGTCGGATCCGAGGGGAATGCCCGTAGGTGGGATCTTCGCAGACTACCTCGTCGAGATCCGGGGACAGGGGGGCCGCATCACCTCGCGTACCCTCTCCGCCTGGTCCGACGGTTGGTCGCGCGTGCCCGGCTCCCCTGTGCCCGCGGCCAAGGACACAACGTCCATCGAGGGCTCCCTCCCTCTCCCACCGACGAACGAGGAGGTCCGGATGGTCTTCGCCATGACCGACTGGTCCGGAATCGGCGACATCACGGATCCGCTCACGGCCGCCGTGCTTCCAGCCACCGCGCCGCCCCAGCTCGCTCCACCAATCGAAATCCATGCGCCTGAATTCGAGATTGTTGCGATGCCCGTGCTCGGCGTGATCCTCATCGGATTCGCCGTGGGCCGACGCCGCCGACACGGCTTCCAAGGCAACGCCCTCTGAAGGACCCGATCTTCCCGCCCCATCGCCAAGTTTCTTGTGGGCGGAGCCCGTTCCTCGGATCCATGGAGTTAGGGGTCGTCGGGAAGCCCAACGTGGGCAAGTCAACCTTCTTCGTCGCCGCGACGATGGCCCCGGCCGAGATTGCGAACTATCCCTTCACGACGATCGAGGCGAACCGGGGCGTCGGGTACGTGCGGAGGAAGTGCCCCCACGTCGATCTCGACCGCATCTGCAGTCCGAACAACGCGCCCTGTCAGGAAGGCACGCGCCTCGTCCCCATCGAACTCCTCGATGTAGCAGGTCTCGTCCCCCAGGCCCACGAGGGCCGAGGCCTGGGCAACCAGTTCCTGGACCGCTTGCGCCAGGCGAAGGCGCTCCTGCACGTGGTCGATGCGTCGGGCGGGACTGACTTCGAGGGCAATCCCGTCGAGCCGGGGAGCCACGACCCCCTGGAGGATGTCCGGTTCCTCGAGGAGGAACTGGCACACTGGATCGCGGGGATCCTGTCTCGCAACTGGGACAAGGAAGCGCGTCGCGCGGACCTGGCGGAAACCCCGGCGGAGAAGGTCCTCCACGATCGCCTCACGGGCCTCGGGCTCACGGAGGGAGAGATCCACCTCGCCCTCCGGGACACCCCTCTCGATCCGAAGATGGCCCGTTGGTCCCATGAGGACCTCGTGAGACTCGGCCGGAACCTGCGCCGGCATGGCAAGCCCATGCTGCTCGTCGCGAACAAAGCGGATCTCGTCTCCCCGAAGGACCTCGAGCGGCTCCGAAGCGCCGAGGGGTACCGGATTGTAGCTACGGCGGCGGAATTCGAGCTTGCACGACGGCGGGCCGCGAAGTCTGGTCTGATTCAGTACGAGCCGGGCGGGTCGGGCTTTCGCGTCCCGGACCCCTCGAAACTGAGTCCGGCCCAATCGAAGGCCCTCGCGCGTGTCGAGTCCTATCTGAAGGAGCGCGGTTCCACGGGTGTGCAGGCGTGTATCGAGGAAGCGGTGACCCGTCTGCTCGACCTCATCGTCGTGTTCCCCGTCGAGGACGAACACCGGTGGACGGACAAGAAAGGGAACGTCCTTCCCGATGCGTACCTCGTCCCTCGAGGGAGCACGGCCCGGGACGTAGCCTTTAAGGTGCACACGGATTTGGGGAACCACTTCATCCGCGCCATCGACGGCCGTACGAGGCGAATCGTGGGCCACGACCATCCGGTCCAAGATGGCGACATCCTGAAAATCGTGGCGAAGGTATGAGCGAATCGTGGGACGTGCGCCTGCTCACGGCTTCCTATCGGAGGGAGGGTCCGAAGGAGGAACCGGTCGTCGAACTGTTCGGGCGCACCCGCGACGGCCGCTCAATCACGGTCGAGGCCCGAGGCTTCAAGCCCTACTTCTACTGCCTCGATCCCTCGCAGCCTCTCATTGAATACCTCCGGCGGGACGTGGAGGTCCTTTCCGTCGAGTCTGTCGAGCTGGAGGTCGGTGCGGAAATGCGACGCTGCGCGAAGGTCGTGCTGCAGCACCCCTGGAGGACGCCGGAATACCGAGAGCGGTGCCGCAAGTTCAACTCTGACGTGCTGGCCGCGGACATCCCCTTCGCCCATCGTTTCATTTACGACCACAACCTCGCGTCCTGCATCCGGGTTGTCGGCACTCTCACGAAGGGTTCCTACACGACGGAACTCGTCGTCCTCGCGGAGCGATTCGAGCCAACAGAACCCTTCAACCCGGATCTGACGATCCTCTCCCTCGACATTGAGAACACGATCGAGGATCCTACGATCCTCTGCCTGGGAATGGCGTGGCGCGAAGGCTCCGCGTTGCGGACGGAATGTCTCAGCGGGTCCGAGAAGGACATCATCCGCGGCTTCCTCGACTTCGTTTCCAAGTTCGATCCCGATGTGATCACGGGTTACAACATCGACGGGTACGATCTTCCCATCCTCGAGCAGCGGGCACGCGCCCATGGCATGCCCGGGCTGTCCCTCTCTCGTGACGGTCACTCGATTAGCAACATCGGCGATCGCTTCTGGAGGGCCCACGGGCGAATCATCGCGGATGCCTGGTGGTCCGTGAAACTTGAACTTCATCCGAAACAAGAGACGCTGGATGCCGTTGCGCGCTGGCTCCTCGGCGAGGGGAAGGAGGATGTGGATCGACGGAACATGGATCGGGAGTGGGCCGAGAACCCCGAGAGGGTCATGACGTACTGCAAGAAGGACGCGGAACTGGCCCTCCGGATATTGGAGAAGGTCTCCCGGTTGGACAAGTCCATGGACCTCGCCGTCGTCTCGAAGCTGCCCCTGGACGACGTCTTCAATGGGCGGACCTCCCAGATGATCGACTCGATTCTAATCCGGGCCGCGGATCGGGGCAAGGTGGGGGTGCCCATGACGCGGAGGGGCCGGGGCGAAGGGTCCATCGAGGGCGGCTATGTGCACAGCCTTGAGCCCGGCCTCTACGAGTGGGTCGCCGTCCTCGACTTCACGTCCATGTATCCCTCGATCATCATCGAGAACAACGTGTGCTTCACGACCCTCAACGAGCGCGGGACCGTTGTGAGCCCGACGGGCGTCCACTTCCTTGACAAATCCGAGAGGGTCGGACTCTTGCCGGCCATCCTCGGACAACTCATGGAAGAGCGCGGCGAGGTCAAGGCGAAGCGCAAGACGGAGAGGGATCCGGAGAAGCGGGCCTACTACGATCGTCTCCAGTTCGCGATCAAGATCCTCATGAACGCGTTCTACGGCGTCTTGGCCTCCTCCTTCTATCGCTTCACGAACCCGCAGATTGGCGCGAGCATCACGGCCTTCGCCCGGCAGAACATCACCTCCATCATCCGCCAACTTGAATCAGAAGGGGTGCGAGTCATCTATGCGGACACGGACAGCGTCTTCTTTGAGTCACCCCATCACAATCTCGACGAGACAAGAAAGTTCGGACAGGCCATCGCGGAGCGGTTCAGCCACGGCAGCGTGAACATGGAATTCGAGCGAGTGCTCGAGACCTTCTTCAGCCATGGCAAGAAGAAGCGGTACGCGGCAAAGACCGCCTGGCCCGTCCCCGGAGAATTTGTCGTCCGAGGCTATGAGATCCGACGAACGGACGCCTTCGACCTCCAGAGCGAGGCTCAGAAGCGGGTCTTTTCCTTGATCCTGGACAAGGACACGGAGGGGGCGATCCAGTTCGCGAGGGAGCTCGTGCAAAGTATCAAGGGCGGAGAGATACCGGAAGGCCTCCAGCATGAGGAAGCGGACCCTCTGGAATCCCTCGTGATCTCCCGGACTGTTCGCGAGGAGGCCCGATACGTGAATCCGGATTCCATGGCGAACGTACAAGCCGCGAACAAGCTCAAGGCCATGGGTCACGAGGTCGTGCCGGGGATGAAGGTCTCATGGATCGTCGTGGATGCAAAGCAATCGCCGATGCAGGTCCAACCCTATCTCTCTGGGCGCCCTCTTGGGGGGGTTCCCGACTGGGACTACTACGCGAGGCGCGTCGCACAGACTCTCGCCTACGTGACGGAAATCTACGGTTGGGACGAGAAGGCCCTCTACACAGGATCTCTTCAGCCCAAGCAGTCGACCCTCTTCCAGGAAGGTTTCGGGGAGCGGCCCAAGGACTCGAAGCCCAGGAAGACCGACAAGAAGCTATCCCTGGAGGACTTCCTGTGACATCGTGGGAAGACGCCGCATGCCGGTTCTGCGAGTGGGAAGGATCCAATCCCACACGAGATCCTCACGGCTCCTTGTTCTGTCCCGAGTGTGGCCGGCCCGCAGAGTACAAGTTCGTCCTCGAGGAGTTGAAGAGGCGGGGACTCCTGAAGCCGTGACCGCGGTGCCGACGAGCCCTCTCACCCGCATAGGGGCGCAGCGTTGATCGATCCTCGCTCCTTCGTCGTGCGAGACCCTTCCGTAGGGTCGTCCGCCCGCGAGAGTCGAACTGGCCCGAAGCCTCACGGAGGGGGAGCTTCCGGAGGAGGTGGACCGTGCTTCCTGCGCGATCGGAGGAAGAACGCGCCGAGCCCTACGACGGCAACGGCGGCCACGACGGCTGCGACGAGCACAGCGAGACGCCCTCCATCCCCCTGCATCGTGAGTTCGGCAAGGACCTCCGTCGAGGCCTCCGGGTCGTGGACGATGTCTGAGCCTGATGCGTAGCTGAGGCCTCCGAGAAGAACGAAACCCACAAAGAAGTTCCCGGCCTCGCCTCTGGCGGCAATTCGGCGGCCCGCGAGGATCTGGGCATACAGGGGTTCCGTGACTCCATCGACCGTGCTGTTCGTGACCCACGTGAACCGAGCGATCCGACTCCAGTTCCCTCCGAACTCCACATAGGGGCTTCGAAGGCGATGGATCGTCGGCAGGTCCCCGGAGGTTTCGTTAACGCTCTCGTTGCCCCCGTCCGACTCGTACCGGGCTTGGCCCGCGTCTTCGGACCGATGGAGGTACGCGTTGTCGAGCCAGGCGGCCGCACCCAGGGGAATGAGGTTGCCCACGATGGCCGCGAACTCGAGGAGGAGGCGGCGATTTCCACCGGGGTCGAAGTCCCACCCTGCGATTCGCTGGTCCCACTTCAGGTTGTAGCGGGCAACCTTCCCGTTGAAGGTCAGATTCTCGAGGCGTCCGAAGTCGACGACCTGGGGCCTGACTCCCGATGTGTTCAGGACGAGGCGCCAGTTGGGCACCGTGACGTTGTCAACCTCTTCCAAGGACGCCCGAAGCCGGAAACCGAATTCGAGGGAGTTGAGCACGCCATCGCCGCGCGGAGTCACCGTGTTGTTGACGCCCACGTAGGGCAGGTCGGTCGCGCTCAAGTTGAATCCCCAGGTACGCTCCGCGGCCCCTGCTGTGCGCTCGATGGAGCTCCGCGTCCAACTCGTGCGTAGGTCGACTTTCTTCGGGATGTCCTCCGTCTCCGCGAACCAGGTGAACCGCTCGCCGTCGTATCCGCGTCGGTAGTCCGCAAGGCCGTTCCCGTTCTGGTCACGGAATTCGAGGATCTCCTGCAGGCGGAGAGCGTAGAGAGTGTAGAACTTGATGGGATGGTTTTCAGCAAGCCGGCGGTCCGTTTCGTCGAAAACTTGGGCGACTCCCAGGTACCGGGCCTTGATGGCCACGATGTGGATGTAGTTCGGGTTCGATTCGTTCCCCCAGAGTACGCCGAACGCCGCGTCGGCCCCGAACCGGATCATCACGAACTCCCCACCGCCTAGCATGTCAGAATACCCTGAGGTCTCCACGAGGCGATCCGTAATGTTGGCTGCTCCAAGAGAGGTCGGGAACCACAGCGGTCCGGACAGGATCATGGCGGTAACGACGCAGGACACAAGGAGGGTCCGCGAGAGGTGGTTCATGATTACACCTGGAGGCGCCCCCTTGCTTGGTCAGACCGTATAAAGACATCGACCTGAATTTCGACGATTATAATCAGGGTGTTTCGCCCCGAGGACGCGCCGCAAAGCGACCCGGATCCCGCCGTGTTGAGGCAGATTTTCACTTTCGCGCACCTCTCCCTCGCGGCTGTCTTCATGAGCCTCGCCGGAATCTGCCTTCGTAAGGGTGCTGAGGTTGCACGAAGGCAAAGGGGATCATGTGGCCGTCCACGCCTGGATGGCCCTCGCGCGAGCCGATCTCGAACCATCAACGTGCTGGGACTTTCCACATCAGGGCCTTGCCGCCGATTCGTACGGCGACCCGTCGTTTCATGGGGTCACCCCCGCCCGTTGCGCCGTGAATCTCGTGCGGCGGTACACAAAGCCCGGAGACACGGTGGTGGATCCCATGGCGGGCTCAGGGACCGTTGCCGATGTGGCGCGTGCCCTTGGGCGGCGCGCGATTTCCTTTGACCTCGCACCGAGACGCTCCGACATTGCGAGGGCGGACGCGCGCGCTTGGCCCGTACACAGCGGAACGGCGTCTCTCTGCATCATCGACTCTCCCTATTCGGACAACATCAAGTACGGTAGCAGTCCCCATTGCCTCGGACGGATCTCTTGTCGCGATCCCCGTTTTTACGCGGCGATGGAGCGCGTCGCGAAGGAGGCCCAGCGCGTTCTGCGGGCCGGGGGTTTCCTCGCGTGGATCATCAGCGACGAATTTCGAGGGCGTCGTTACACGCCGGTCGGATTCCGTCTCCAGCACATCCTTCAGGTGCACTTCGAACCGGTCGACACGATCGTGCTTGTCCGGCACCACGACCGGACCGCGTCGCCCATGTGGGAGCACCGGGCGCGCCGGTACAACTTCTTCCTCCGCGGTTTCAAGTTTTTGTTTCTCTTGAGGAAACGAGTTCGCTCGCATGGTGGTTCCGCGTGAGAAACGCTTTAGAGGCAACGAGCAAACACTCCCGCGCGATTGTAATGTGTCTCAACGAGAGCCTCCGCGCACGGGGCAGACGCCTAGGGGACCGGATTACGCTGCGGGTCGGCCAGCATTGGGTCGCCCTGCGAAGCGAGAAAGCGGGCCGGGTCTTCGCCGAGCTGCGCCCCCATCGCAGTCGAGTCGAGGTCTTCATCCTACCCGGACCGGGGGACTTGATAGATCGGAGTGGTCTCGCCCGCGGGGCGCCTCCGAGCCAGGGATGGGGGTGGTTCCGGAGCCGGTTTGAAGTGACATCCTCCGATTCACTGTCTCCCGCCCTCCGACTTCTATGGCAGTCGTACGAAGCGACCCGTCGACGGTCGCGAGGCCGGTCCGGGTCGCGTGCCCCCTCTCGGAGGAAAACGGTTTAATAGTGTGCCCCTTTTGGTACGCCGCTTTCGACGTTCTCGGTAGCGAGAAGTGCCCGCAAGCAAATCCGAACATCCAAGGGGCGTGTGCATGGCAGACGAAGAGAAGGATCGGGGCCAGGAGGTGGACCTTTCGGGCGAGGAAGACCGGAAGGGACCCCCGAGGCCGCGCAATCTGTACGGCCATGTAAGGGAGGCGTGGAAGAAGCCCCGGGCGGGGGTCCTGGGTCCGGCCCAGTGGTCGCGTCTCGTTGAATGGCGTCGCGGTCCTGCCTTCACCCGTTTGGAGCGCCCCACGCGGATTGACCGCGCCCGCGACCTCGGATACCGAGCGAAGCAGGGGTACGTCGTCGTGAGGGCGCGCGTCCGGCGAGGCGGACGGAGGAAGCCGAAGCCGATGGGCGGTCGCAAGCCTAAGAGGCGAGGGCTCCGGAAGATCACGATGGCCAAATCGATTCAGCGCATGGCCGAAGAACGCGTCGGGCGGCGCTATCCGAACCTAGAGGTGCTCAACTCCTACTGGATCGGGGAGGATGGGCGGCACAAGTACTACGAAGTGATCCTCGTGGACCCGCGACATCCTGTGATTCAAAACGATCCGAAGATCAACTGGATATGCGATCCTGTGCACCGGGGTAGGGCCTATCGCGGGCTGACCTCGGCCGGGAAACGCGGACGCGGACTCTCGCGCAAGGGCAAAGGCGCTGAGAAGATCCGACCGAGCGTTGGAGCCCACGACCGAAAGGGCAAGTGACGGTTTTCACGCCGCGCGAATCCGTTTCGCGAGATCCGCGACCTCCCTATCCGGAAGTCCGATCACCGGGTCGAAGATGGGGACTGGCAAGTGGGGTCTTCCGCCCGGATCGAACGTAGCCCACCGGGTTCCAAGGAGAACGGCCTGGGCCCGCGCAACCTTCACGAGCGGCCCAAGGGCATCGACGGAGTCCGCGTGGAGAACCTTAAGATGCACGTCCCATCGTCGTAGGGGCTCCACATGTTCGCCATCCTTCGGCGTGGCTACGCGGACGCGACAACCGCGTTTCATCCCCATCCAAGCCGCTACCATACCGGCCTCGCTGTCCACGAAGGCCAAGGAGGGTCCCTGGCTGCCAAGGGGCAATCCGCCCGGTCCTGGCCAGACCTCCCGAAACACGAAACCGCGATTCTGACGCGCCTCGATGTGAATCTCGACGTCGGGACGGGAAAGATCGACTCGAATTCCTGGAATTGCAGCGAGTACCGATGCGCCGACGTCCCGCGCTAGGTCCTGGCTCGTAAAGGGATGGGTTCCGACGCGTCTCGGCCGGATCGCGAAGCTTTCCCCGGGACGAAGGACTCGGGACGCCTCGTCGACCGCCAGGTCGAGGAGGGACTGGAGGTCCGCGTGGGTTTCCGTGGCGGGGCTCACGGACACGATCCCGAAGACTCTCGCCAAGATGACCCGCGCCCGGTCAGGGGCATCCGTGTGGACGTAGATACGGGCCTCGTCGGCCTCCGTGATGCATTCCACCCCCTCGGCGGCGAAGAGGTCTTGGATGTTCATCACGAGACGGTCCCGCAGCTGCCTTCGGACGTATCGACTCTTGAGGGCGAGTTCGCCGAACCGAACGAGCAGGACCACGGTCGCGCATCCGAGCGTCTGTAAATAAGGCTCGCGTCACTGTTTAATAGGATTCGGCAATACGCGCGTGTGGACTTCCTCCTCCTGCTCCTGCAGGTCGTCCTCATCTTCGCGGTGGCCTTTCTCTATTCGAACCTAGGGTTGGGGGGAGGGCTCCTATTCGTCCCCATCCTCCTGTCCACGGGTGTGGCCTCAAGCGACGTAGCCGTCCCTATCTCCCTGACCCTCACGGTTGCCACCGCGACGTCGTCGGTCATCAATCACCATCGCTATGGATTCGTCCGGTTCCGTCTCGCGGGAATTTTGGTGACCGGCGCTCTGGTCGGCGCCCTGCTGGGAACATTCTTCACGCTCTTCATCCTTGACGAGCCCGGATTCAAGATCTTCTTCACATCGGTCCTTGTATTCTTCGGGCTCTACATGCTGCGGGACTGGGTTCAGGATATGCGGTCCGTCGACGAGGACGACGCATCGAGGATGACGTCGCCACGTTTGCTCGGGGCCGCCACGGCCACCGCAGGCTCAGGGTTCCTGTCGGGAAGTATGGGGATCGGCGGGGGTCTCCTCAATGTCCCTCTTTTGGTCTACGTCCTCGGTCGACGAACGAGGCTCGCAATCGGCACCTCGTCCCTTTTGATCATCCCGACCGCGGCGGTCGGATTCACCGCCTATCTTGTTGAACTATCCGCGCGGGCGGGGGACCTGGCCTATCCCTTGGAGTTCGCCCTCATCCCGATTCTGATGCCCATCGTGTTCGCCGGCGCCTATGTCGGATCTCGATGGGGCCTCCGGCGGTTGAAGACCCGGACGGTCGCCCTGATTTTCATCCTCGTGCTGTTCCTCGCCGCCGCCAAACTTGTCTATGATCTCATCGTCCTGTGAGCGGCATACGTTTATGGACACCATGCGCCATCGTGGGCGTCTCATCGTCGACCCGATGGGAGGGCCGATGGTCACGATTCGTCAGACGAAGCCCGCCGTGCCACCGCGACCCGCGCCAGCGGGTCAACCCTTCTTCCTCCGCGCGTCACGTGGCCTCCAGCGAATTTCCCTCGCCGTAGCGGGCGTCGCGCTCTTCGTCCTAGGCATCCAGCTTATGAAAGATGTCGCCAGGCTAGTGGGTCCATCTGTGATGGGGTTCCTTGGGCCGCTCACGACGGAACCCTGGCATGCGGTTGCTTTTGGATGGCTCGCGGCCTATGCGATCTTGAGTGGTTCTCCCGTCGCCGCCTTCTCCCTGGGTCTGTTCCACGTCGGCCTGATTGATGAACAGACCACCTTTTTCATGATCATGGGCTCGAGGCTGGGTGCCGCTTTTGTCGTCCTCATCATCGGGGCGATCTCCTTGGCTCGTGGTGAGCCCCGCGAGAAGGCCCTCGCGATGGGCGTCCTCTCCTTTCTCGTGACCTATTCAGTGTACCTGCCCGCGATACTCCTTGGCTGGCTGCTCATTGCTCTTGGCGCATCTCGATGGTTTGTAGTCTCGACACCGGCGTCCGTGCTGGACCTGATTGAGATTGTTTTCGGTCCCGTCGTATCCCGCATCGTAGACTGGCTTCCTCAGGGGGCATCCTTCGTCCTGACCCTCTTAGCGGTTTATCTCGGCCTTGCCCTCTTTGACCGAGCCTTCCGTCGTCGCGATCCGGGTGAGCCAAGGTCGTTGCGTCTTCGGAAACTTCTCCGGCGTCCTCTCGTCTCCTTCGCGATCGGCGCAGGAGTCACACTCGCCTCATCGAGCGTGTCACTGAGTCTCGGGCTTCTCGTGCCGCTGTACGTACGGGGGTACATCGACCGTCGCGAGATTGTCCCCTTCATCATGGGCGCGAACGTAACGACGTTCGTGGATACGCTGTTCGCGGCGGTCGTCTTCGGCGGTGGCGTCGCCGCGAACATCGTGTTGATTGAGATGGGGAGTGTCTTCCTCTTCTCGGTCCTCGCCCTCGTTTGGTACCGCCGCTACAGTCGAGGCATCGACGCTGCATTTTCCCTCATTTTCCACGGGAATTGGGCCTTGGGCGCGTTCATTGTCCTGCTCGTCGCCGTTCCCGCGTTACTGCTCTTCGCCGTCTAGGGCCTTCTCGTTGAATTGCTGCGGTGACTCTGCATCGGCCCGCCTAAGCTCTCCAGTTTCCTGGCTCATGTCTCTCAGAGGATGGCTTGGGGACGAACTCTCGGTCCTCCGGGGCGGCCTCCTTTTGTCCTGCGTTCTCTCCGAGGTCTACCGCAATAATCGTTATCTACCTATCCAGCTTCCGGTTCCCGCGGAGATGTCCTCGATGAAAGTCCTAATTCTTGGGGGATACGGAGCAATGGCTCAGTCCACGGTTCCTGACCTACTCGAGAGTCCTGGAGTGGAGCGGGTCGGGATCGCTGGGCGGAGCCTCGAGAAGGCGAAGGCGTTCGCGAAGACGTTTCATGATGATCGCGCGGTGCCCATCGCCATTGACGCCCGCGACAAAGGAGCTCTCGTGAAGGAGCTGAAACAGTGGGGCGCAGTCATCAACAGCACCTGGTACGAGTTCAACGTGCCAATCACAGAGGCCGCGATTCAGGCGGGCGTGCACTACGTGGACCTCGGGGGACTGTATCACCAGACTCTCGCACAGATGCAATTGGACAGGAAGGCGAAAGACGCTGGCGTAGCATGCATCCTCGGAACGGGTTCCACCCCAGGTACGATGAACGTCCTCGGCATGTACGGCGCCAGCAAGCTCGACAAGGTTCACAAGATCATGCTCCGGAGCAGCGGCGCTGTCGTATCCGGGGGAGATCCGAACCTCTTCGTCCCCCCTTATGCGATTCGCACGGTCTTTGACGAATTCACGATGGACGCGCCGATTCTCCGCGACGGGAAGATTAAGTTCGTCCCTGCGCTCTCGGGCCTCGAGCGGTCCGAGTTTCCACCCCCCGTCGGAACCGTCGAGGGATATTATACGATCCACTCCGAGCTGGCTACCATGCCTAAGACGATTGGAAAGAGTCTCCGGGAGCTCGACTTCATTGTCGCCTTTCCGCCGGACTTCACGCAGACGATGGCGACCCTTGTCCGCTTGGGCCTCACGGGCCACGATCCACTCGAAATCGACGGGGCGAAGGTTCGGCCCTACGACGCAACCGCGACCGCAATCGACAGCCTTCCAAAGCCCAAGGAGCCAGAGATGGACGTCGATATCCAACGGTGTGTCGTGATCGGCGAGAAGGATGGGAATCCCGTGACCTTGCGCTACGAAGCGGTCACCTGGCCTCACAAACGCTGGCAGGTAGGCGGCGGTGTCGCGGATACGGGCGTGCCGCCCTCCATCGCAGCGCAGTGGGCGCTGAATGGAAACGTGAAGCTTCGCGGCACGATCCCGCCCGAGCTTGCCTTTGAGCCCCTTCCGTACTTCAAGGAGCTGAGCAGCCGAGGGCGGGGCATTCGCGTTGTTGAGTACGCGGAGGAAACCAAGCAGATCAACTAGAGGGAAGGCGCGGGGACCGTAGCGAGGAAACACGGCACGTGACGGTTTGCCTCCTTGGCGGTCAAGGGTGAATCCGTCGGCGAGGGGTCTATTCCCCTGTTTTCAGGGACGTTACGCTGAAGTTTTCCGGAACTAGCCTTTTTGTTCGTTGGCAGTATTATCACCCGGTAGAACACAGAAATCTAGAAAAGCGGTCAGCGCGCTGACCTGGTGGACCTATTGCCGAAATCTGCTCGGCAAGTTGGGGGAGAGGCTCGCGTGGACGGCCGGTGGTCGGCGACGTTCCTAGTATTCATACTGCTCCTGGCCGGACTTTCTGCGATTGCCGCGGGAGGTCGCGACGTAGACCGAACGTGGGTTATCACAGCGTCTTCCCGAGACAACCCGCGATCGGACGCCGTCTTCGGAACGATCGTACCTGCAAAGTCGGGGATGTGGTCTGTTCGAGTGACTGGCTACGGCTTGTCCAGCGTCGGGATCGACGTGTTTGAAATCAGAGCCGGAACGGAGACGATTGTTCACACAGAGAAGCTTTCCTTCCGCACGGGGGGAGGATATAGCCAAGTTTCTGAAAAGGTCCTGATGGTTGCCGGTGTGTCTTATCGATTTGGCTTCGTCCCGTTTGGCGAGACGGGCAGGTCCGCGGTGGTTGTCGAATCCTTCGAGGTCAATGCACCGCCTGTCCCGTCCTTCACTTTCCAGCCCTCGAATCCGAGGGCGAAGCAGACCCTACGTTTCGATGGGTCGTCCTCGTACGATGTGGACCGAGCCATCGTCGCCTACGTGTGGGATTTCGGGGACGGCGTTTCCGGACACGGGGCCGTGGTCGCGCACACCTATGCAGAAGCCGGTGAATACGGGCCGAGTCTCACGGTCCAGGATGCGGGAGGAGCGTGGGCTTCCACGCACCATCCTATCCAGGTAACTCCCGGGGAAACCAGCGCGATGCGGCACTCTTCCGCCCGTCAGCCAAACACACCCGTGCTCGTTGAAGCCGACGCGAATCCGGTCCCTGTTCTCGTGGGCGCATCCTTCCCCGCGCCGATTTCCGACAGGATGGGAGCCGCCACCTA
>CAYGBO010000005.1:75093-77702 GCA_964348145.1 uncultured Methanomassiliicoccales archaeon | reverse complement strand
GAACGGAAGGTCTGCGTTTCCTGTGTATAGCTCGCGTCCGAGTACGTCTGGACTTGCGGGAAGTCCCGCACGTAGCCATCCTCGTCCGTGATGTTGATCGAGTCCGTCGTGTTGAACCGGATCCCGCTGCTCGACTGGAGCAGGACGTCAAGCGTGTATCGGGCGAAGTAGTAGTTCGGCGGGTGGAGGGGAGTCCGTTCGAAGTTCGTTCCCACTGTGGCCGGATCGTTCATGTGGAGTCGATACGTGTAGATGTAGTATCCATTGACGAACTCGAGGAAGGTGAACGCCTGGGTCAACGAGGGCGTCGAAATCTGGGTGACCGACTTGTCCGTGCCATAGACCACGGCCTTGGGCGGGAATCCGCTGTACGGGTCCCAGGCGAGGAACTGGTTGGTGTCGAAAGTGTTCTCCAAGTCCAGGCTGCCCACGACGACCACGACCTCTTCGGAGGCCCGGAACGTACGGCTCTCCTTCGCGGTGTATCGGAACTTGTCCCATTCGCTCGCATTGAAGATGTTGTACCCTTGGCGGCCGTTCCACCGGAGGTTCTGGGGCCGCCCCGTCCCGCCCGTTCCGTTTTGGGCGTCCCCGATGTCAGGACCCGGAATCACGCTCAGGATCATTCGAGATGTGGCCGCGTGGCCCGCGCGATCCGTCGCGTTGAACAGCACGACGGAGCCGTCCCAGTCCAATGTGGGTTTCCTCATGCACGAGCGGCTCAAGGCGAAGACGCCGTCGTTGGGCACACGATCGCCGCGAGTCCCGTCATCGTACATCCTCTGGGGTTGCGCGCAGCTATCCGGTGTGCCATAGAAGATGGTGAGGGTCGCGTACACGGAAGAGGTCTCCAGATCGCCATCCGGATCCGTGACCCGCGCGAAGATCCAGAATTCCTGCCCCGTCTCCACGGGATCGATGACGGCGGTCGCAGGTATGTTGTCGGCCCATTTGGACAGGAACAAGGGTGGACGCAGGCCGGCGGGTGGCGCGAGGGTTTGCGTCCACAGGATGATGCTCTTGAACGTGTCCACGATCGTCACGGTCACCCGATCCGCGGAAGGGCGAATCGAGTAGTTCGTCAGGGTCCAGCGCTCGCCCACGTTCCACGCGTCGTCCGTCCCGTCCACAAGCCCGTAGGGCTGCCCGGCATTGATGCCCGAGGCAACCTTCCCCTTCGTCTGCAGGATGTCCGTGGTCGTCGTGCCGTCCTGTTCGGTGATGACATAGATGACTGTCGAGGCAGCCCCCATGCTTTCTCCGCCCTGGTGGCGCAGGCTGATGTTCCCGGCGACCTCGATGCCAGCGGAGTCATACAGGGGAACGAGGGAGCCTTCGATTTCGAGACGAGTCCCCGCCTGGGGGGTCGGAATGCTCGTGACCCAGATGATGATCGACGCGAACAGGATCACGGTCATCGCCAGGATCAATATCGTGCCGATGACTTCGGAAACACCCGATTCCTCATCCCTCAAGATCAGTTTCACGAGGTGGCCTCCCGGTGGGCGGGAAGAATGCTCGTTGAGCCGACCCGACGATATATAAAATCATCGTGGTAGTTACCGCTCTGTGATACTCTGGAGAGATTGCAGAGAATCGTAGGGTCACGATTATATAACGAGGCCCGCATCGGACGGCCGTGAGGATCACTGCGGCCGAGCGAGTCCTCCTCCACCTCCACGGATTCTGGAACGCGCGTGAGCCGGTAGAGGAGATGACCCAGGCGGGCATATCCAAAGGTGCTCAGATCCTTCGGAGCCATGTACCCCGAACCCTCCACGCCCTCACCCGAGACGGGCTCGTCGAGACGAAGGATGCGCGACTCCTCGGACGATCGAGGAAGACTCGTGTGTATCGACTCACCGCGGCAGGCGTCCGACGCGCCCGAGAACTCCTGACGGCCCTGGACGCGTCGTCCGTCGATGTGGACGGTCGCCGGACCACGTTGGGGGAGGCCCGGCATGCCCTCGCCCTCACACCCGTCGCGGCCCTGTCCGCGGTCGACTCCGAAGGGCGCCTCGTCCCCCCGACCTCAGAGGGCAGTACGGAGAGCTTGCTTCAGAGGGAGGAAGATCTCGCAAATCTTCGCCGCTGGTTCGCCGGCCCTTCCCCCATTTCGGTCGTCTACGGCTCGCGCGGAATGGGGAAGACCGCCCTCGGGAAGGCCTTCGCTCAGGCCGTGCCAAATTCTCTCTGGATCGATCTCGATGATTGTCCGGATCTTCCGACCCTCGTGGAAACGGTCGGCCGACTGGCCGGGCAAACCTCCGAGACGCGAAGGGATCCTCTCGACGCCGCCCGGTGGTTGCTCGAGACCTTCGACAGGGGAACGAGATTGCTCATCTTGGACGGATACGGAGAGGTCCCGGAAGGCATCGTGGAGCTGCTGAGCGCCCTCGCGCGGCTTGCCCGCGGATCGTCCAGCGCGAAGCTCCTCGTACTCGCCCAGGAGACGACTCCGGCCTACTGTCGATTCTATGGACGCGGTGAGATCGAGTCGGGCATCGTCGTCGAGCGTCACCTCAAAGGTCTTGACTTGGAAGGATGCCGGGCCATGCTCGCGAATCCTGGAATCGACGAAGAAGCCCTCCGCCGCATCTACCTCACCG
>CAYGBO010000005.1:67256-75083 GCA_964348145.1 uncultured Methanomassiliicoccales archaeon | reverse complement strand
CCTGCTGACGAGGGGCTGTCCCCTCTACTTGCGGTACATTCGGGACGGAGACGATGCGGGCCTTCGTGCCCACAGCCGCTTCACGACGGCGGAAATCCGGCTCCTTCTCTACTCAGGAGGCGCTCGATCTCCCTCTGCGCTTGCGAGCTGACGGAGGGCCTCCACAGCTCGATCCTCGGCTCCCTTGGATCCAGGCTTCTTGCGGATCGCGTACAGGATTTCGACGATTGCCTTGTCCTCGTCGCGGACGACGCCCGTGAGGATCTGGCAATGGACGCGGACACCGTCATGGGCCATGAGTCGCAGGTCCTTCGGCGCGGGGGAAGGGACGGATCCCTCCTTGCGCCAGGCGATGCTCGCCTCGCCCTCGGAAATGTCGAACACTTCGGCCATGGAGC
The DNA here is from genome assembly GCA_964348145.1 of uncultured Methanomassiliicoccales archaeon. Taxonomy (GTDB): domain Archaea; phylum Thermoplasmatota; class Thermoplasmata; order RBG-16-68-12; family RBG-16-68-12; genus RBG-16-68-12. Next base: position 74,685 of record CAYGBO010000005.1, on the reverse strand, counting down.
GGCCCTGGATCTCTTGCGTCGTCCAGCCCAGGAGGCGTTCCGCTGACGGATCGAGGCGGATTACGCGGAGATTCGGTCCCACGGTGATCACTCCGTCGCATAGGACCTTCGTCAAGGCCTCGAGTCGCCGGCCTTCCCGGCGTGCTGCGTCGAGAGCCTGGCCGTTGTCCAGGGCCACCGCAGCTTCTGTCGCGATTCCCAGGATGAGGTTGATCTCCTTGGAGGTGAAGTAGTGGGGAGCTTTCGTGCTGTCGAGCCACATGCACCCCAGGAGGCGGCCGCGGCAGACCAGGGGCGCAATGAGGAGGGATCGGAGGGCCAGACGTTCCGTGACGGCTGGGGGAAGGATCGGGTCCTTCGCGGCGTCCTTCAGGAGCACCGGAAGCCGCTTCTTCACGAGGCGTTGCGCGAGCGTCGGCATGTCGGTCTCGAGGAGCGTGAGGCCTGCCAACCCCGCCGGTCCCTCCGACGGCTCGAAGGAGGCGGTCGTCCGGAAGGCCCGAGCGGGCTCGTCGTAGGTCATGAGGGCGCATCGGTCGACCCCCACGAGGCTCGGCGCGATTCGGACGATTGACTCGAGGATTTCCTCCGTATCTGAGAGGCTTCCAACCATCTCCGCGATCCCGAGCAAGGCGGCGAGGACTTGCGTCTCGTCGACCTCCTCCTGGCGTGTCATTCGAAGTTCAGATGCCCTTGGACTCGATAAGAACGTTTCCGGCTCGTTATCACTAGGTGCAGTGCTCCACGAAACGACTTTAGGAACCGTGGTCCTTCGCTCTCCGTGGACTCTGCTCGCTCCTTCCTTCTCCTTCTGGGATCGGCCTTCGCCGTCGCGGGCTTGGCCCTCGCTTGGACCTTCGATCCGTTGGTCGGACTCGGGGCGCTGATCGTCGGTGCATTCCTGCTTATCCTCCCCTTCACCGCCGCGCGCCCGGATGAATGAGCATCGTTTATTATGGTCAAGCGTCTACCCGCCATCGTGTATCGGCTGTTTCGCGTTCCCAAGGGCCGGGCTCGCGAGGTGGAACGCCTCCTGAAGGACGACCTCGTGAGCCGGCAGAGCATCGAGGTCCGCACGGCCGACTCCCTCGGCGTGGAGGGGGAAGGTACGATTGTGCTCGTCGAAGGGAGCGACGCGGGCATCGCGAAGGCGGAGACCCTTCTCAAGGGCGTGGCCGCCGTGCTTCCCGCCCCCGAGGCATCGAAGGCCTATGCCCGGTTCCGCTCCCAAGGTGACGACGCCGCGTCTGGCATGGGCCTTGTCTTCGGCAGCTGAGCGATCCTCGTAGAGGTCGACGTGCGCCGAACAGCGTTCCCGATTGTCTGATTGGATTGGTGGCGTCCGAATTGCTCGTGGGTAGCCTCAGGAGCCTCGGCGGTACGCCGGCAGACGTGCGGGAAAGGACACCATACGGCGAAGGGACGGTTTTCGATCTGTCCTGCCCGCCTGAGCAGAACGAGGAGGGAACTAGAGGCTCTTGATCCGCTCCGCGATGAATGCCCGAATCTCCGGATCGTCCGGGATGGTCAAGGATCGCTTGAACCGCTCCGTTTTGTCCGGCAGGTAGTACCCGCGGGAAAGGGAGATGAATTCGTTCGTGCCATCGGGCGTCGTCGCGCGCTTCCGCGCGACCTCGAGAAAGTTGTTCCTCCCGAAGTTAATCTTCTCGGCCCGAATTGTCTCAAACTGGACTTCCGGTTCGCGCCTGCCCCGATCCTCGTAATCCATCGATCGTCCTCCCTCGCCAAGGGCGGCCCACCGCCCGTCCTGGGATGCCCCGCGCAAACCCGAGGAAGCGATATAAAGGTTCCCGCGGAGACGCGTTCGACTCGCAGGGGGGAAAGCCATTCGTTAAATAGAGCGATACAAGGTAGCGAAGTCGATGCAGTGCGGGCGGTGCGGGGAGCACTTCGAAGGCCGATTCTGCCCTCGGTGTGGCGCGTCCGGAACGGAGGCGTTCGCGGAGCCCCGGACCGACGGGAACGTCTGTGGGCGCTGCGGTACGACCTTTGCCGGGAACTTCTGCCCGAGATGCGGGTTGCCGGCGGCCTACTCGCCCCCCGCCTCGGCGACCCCCACGACGGGTCGGAGCATCCTTTCGGTGGCCTGGACCCTAGCGATCGCGGGCTTCCTCGTCCTCGCAGCCCTGAGTTTTGCGGGCCTCCTGCTGGCCCCATCCCTCGTCGTCCCGGGGATTCAGGGAATGCAGCAGGGGACCACGGTGAACGGCGATCTGGACATCAGTACGAGCAACTGGACCTTCACATCCCTCTTACCGGGCGCGTCCGGCACGCGGGGAGGGTCCTTGGAGGACGGCTATCTCGAGATGTCCGCCCCAGCCGCCTCGGGAGCGGGTGTCATTGGCTACTGGAGCCAGTCCTTCCTCGTGACGGGCTCGCGCCCTTACGCCGCCCGCGTCCAGCTGGAGGTGAAGGTCGATCTGGGAAGCTCCGTCACCGCGGGCACCTTCTACGCGTTCGTGGAGCCTTCCGCCGGTCTCCCGTCTCGGGACCGGGCAGTAGGGATCGTCCCGTTTACCGAACCGAGCGATTGGGTCCGGACGACGCGGTTCGTGGCCGACGATCGGCTCGCAGGTCCCGGCGTCTACCACCTCATCCTTGCCTTCGAGACGGAGGGGAGCGGCCCCGGCAGTCCGACCGTCGTGGGATTCGACGACATCCGTCTCCTATGGGCCACGGACGCGGGCCTCGTGTTCTACGTGGTCCTGCCCCTCCCCGCGGTCTTCTTCGTCTCGCGGGACGCGACCATCTTCCTCGGTTACTACCTCCTGGTCGCAGGTCTCCTCCTGTCCTTTGGGGCGTACCATGCCATCCGGGATCGTCGCGCGACGACCGCATCTCTGATGGCCCCCTCCGACGCCCTCGACACCCGCCTACGAAGCCGTAGCGCCTGGCTCGCCGTAGCCCAGGTGTGGATGGCGTTCACGTTCTTCCAGCTCGCAGTGATCCTCGTGATGGAGGCGTCCGGATTGCTGCCGACGGACCCCTTCGATCTCGATGCGAACAACATGTGGGTCTTTCTCTACGAAGTGATGAACGGCGCCGTATACGAGGAGTTCGCGTTCCGCCTTCTCTTGATTGGCGCGCCGATGGCGCTCGGGTCGCTCGTCCTCCGAATCCTGGAGGTGAACCGCAGCGGGGGAACGTGGCGCGGGAGGGTGACTCCGGGTCGGCACATCGCGGGATCCCTCCGCTACCTCACGGGCGGTGTCGTGCGCCGGTCGTCCTCGAAGGAAACCCTTCTCGCCTCCTGGGCCCTTCTTGTCGCGAGTTCCGCCCTCTTCGGCCTCGCCCATCTCCCCGGCTGGGGTCTGTGGAAGGTGTTCCCCAGCTTCGTGGGCGGTCTGGCCTTTGGATACTTGTTCCTGCGACACGGGGTGGCCGCGGCGATCCTTGCCCACTTCGTGAACAACTACGCCTTCTCCCTTATCTGGATGGGTACTGGAGGCCTCGGCATGACGCTCCTCATCGGCCTCCTTTACTGGGCCCTCGCGATCGCCGGGGCCGGGTTCTTCCTCTGGTATGCCGTCTACGCGTGGGGTCTTCTACGAGAACTGCGTGCCCGGTATGCCCGCACGCCCCTCGGTTCGTCCCCACGGCCGGCCCCGCGGGCCCCCCTCAATTCCATGCCGTATCCGCCCCCTCGTCCGTACCCGGGCCAGCCTTCCCCCGCGCCGCCCCCGCCTCCTCCCCTCACCCGGGAGGAGTTCCAGCTGCCGAGTGGCTATACGCCAAGCTATCGTCCGCCCCCGTACGGTTATCCCCCCGTCCGGTTCCAATGTCCGACGTGTGGATGGGTCGAGGCTCGCTACGACGAGGGTCGATTCACCTGCGCCCGATGTGGGAAGACATCCTAGTCGTGGGGCCTGATCGTGCTCTCGGCGACGTAGTCAATCGTCGCGTCCAGGTCGTCGGACTCCAGTTCAACGGAAATGTCCCCGAGGGGTGAGTCGGCTGCGAAATTCACGCGTCCTGCGAAGGCAGCTTGCTTGCTCAGCGCGAACCGTGCCCGATTCCCCTCCCGCCCCTGGATCAGCTGGGCTCTCGCCGCGTCTCGGATCTTCTGGGCCTGGATAAGTTCTCTCAGCCTGTCAAGGGATTCCGTGGTTCCTTCCACGAGTCTATCCTCACGTTCAAATCGGAGGTCCGGGAAGAGATTCAAGAGGGCGCTCCTGACTTTCTCGAGATTCTCTGTGGCGCGAGCCGGAGCGGACACGTGGACCCGGAGCACGCCTCGCGATTCTCGGACCGGCCTTAAATCTTCACGGCAGCGAACGCAGACCTCGCAGAATCTTTTTATCGGGAGGCTTCCCATCACCCGCGGATGCGGGAGCGGCTTTTGGCCTACGTCAGCCAGAAGGGAACCCTGCTCGAGCCCGACGCAGTGAGCTACTTCCTGACCCAGCGGGATCCCGTGGGCGAGCTTGAGCGGCTTCTCGCATCCTTGCCCACCACCCCCCTCGTTCTGACTTTGAGGGACGTGATGCGTGCCCAAGCCCTTGCGCGCGAGGTGAGCCCGCAGGCACCGAGAGCGCCTGCTCCCCCTCTGGTTGCGGCCTCCTTCCGTCGTGGGGGGGACCGAGCCGCGGATCATGAGCCCGACGTCCAGATTCTCCGAGACATCACCGGGAGTTCCACGTGTGAAGGCACGATCAGGGACTTCCTGGGTTACTTTCGGAATCGATTCCACACTCTCGGTCGGATGCTTCGCTCGCGTAGGGAACTGCAGGGAGCCCAAGACATCCTGAAGGCGAAGCGGTCCACGAGGGAAGTTCGGTTCATCGGCCTCGTCTCCCAGGTGCGCGTGGCGCGGAGTGGGCACCGCATCCTCGAGGTAGAGGACGAGACGGACCGAGTTTCCGTGCTCCTTCCCGTGGACTCCGCGCGCGGCGGCGAGATGGCGATTCCGGACGAGGTTATCGGTGTCGTCGGGACCATGAATGATCGCGGGCTCGTGATCGCGCAGTCCATCGTGCGCCCTGATCTCCCGGTCACCCGGGCTTTCCACGGTACGAAGGACCGCATCCGCGCGGCGTTCCTCTCTGATATCCACATAGGGAGCAAGACGTTCCTTGAGGACCGGTGGTCAAACCTGACCGCCTGGTTGCGGGATGGGGATGAAATCGCTCGGTCCATCCGGTATTTGGTTGTGAGCGGGGACGTGGCGGACGGTATCGGTGTGTACCCGAACCAGGCCGATGAGCTCTCCATCACTGATATCTACGGGCAGTACGAGGCTATCGCCCGCCACATGGCCGCCCTCCCAGACCACATCACGGTGATTCTGATCCCGGGGAACCATGACGCAGTACGGCCCGCGGAGCCCCAGCCCGCCTTCCCATCGATGATCCAGAAGCTGTTCGACTCCAATGTCGTCTTCGCCGGAAATCCCGCTCTCCTGAGCCTCTCGGGTGTCCGGGTGCTTGCTTATCACGGCCGCAGCATGGACGATTTCGTGTCTGCGGTATCGGGGCTGACCTACCAGCGACCTCTTGACGCCATGAAGATCATGCTGCGGATGCGTCATCTAGCACCCATCTACGGACAGAAGACGCCTATCGCCCCAGAGGCGCAGGATCTGCTGGTCGTCGACGAGGTACCCGATGTCTTCGTCACAGGCCACGTTCACTCGGCGGGTGTGGATCAGTACCGGGGCGTCGTACTCGTGAACGCGTCGACATGGCAGGGGCAAACCCTCTACCAGAAGATGCGGAATATCGAGCCGATACCCGCCCGGCTTCCTGTCGTCGACTTGTCCACAGGTCACGCCACGATCCGGGCGTTCTAGGCATCCAAAGGGTTAATCGGCCCGACGGAATCGTCGCGGCCGATGCGGATCGCTTCTGTGGGCGATGTTCACGGCCTTATGCATCTCCAAGCCTTTCGCTCCGATCTGGAGCGACTCGGCCCCGTAGATCTGTTCCTCCTCGCGGGGGACACCACGGAACGCAACGACATGGACGCCTTCGAAACCGTCATGGGGGCCCTCCGCACCCATGTTCGCGCGCCCCTGTTTGCTGTCTTCGGGAACAACGAGTACTCCCAGGACCATGACACCTACGTCGAGCGATACTCGGGGCGGTATCGCGTTCAATTCCTGCGCGACGAGTCGGCGACGTTTGAATCGAGCGGGCGACGCATCCGCATCGTTGGCAGTCTCGGCTGCTTGGATCGGCCGACCTGGTGGCAGCGAAAGAACCTGCCCCACATTTCCGAGGAGTACCGAGGGAGAATTCGGACTCTGGACCGCCTCCTTGGAGGTGAGGACTTCAGAATCTTGCTCACCCACTATCCCCCCACCTACGTTACTATGGGCGGCGAGAAGGAAGCGTGGCGTCCGGAGCTGGGGTGCAAGGCTTTGGAAGCAGTCCTGATCCGCCGACGTCCCGACCTTGTGATTCACGGACACATACACAAGGGCGTTTCGTTCGCGGACCTTACGGATCCTCGGGGAGGCCTCGATGCGTTTCTCCCGGATGCCGGACGAATCCCGGTGCACAACGTTGCGTATCCTGTGCGAAGATCGATCACGATTCTCGAAGTGTGAGTTTCCCCCGACGGGTTTATACGGAACGCGTCCGTTGGTGCAATCGTCATGGCGCGGGAGCCGGCGGAGGAGACCGACGAAGCCGGCGAGGAGGATCGCCCGGAGGAGGGCCGCCGCGAACTCGTCCGTGACCTGCTCATCGCGGGAATCAGCGTCGCGCTCGCCTTTGGAATCCTCCTAGCCTACACGCAAGTCTATCCACCCCTTGTAGTCGTGGAGAGCCCATCCATGCAGCATGGGGACGACCTGTCCTACGTCGGCGTCATTGACACCGGGGATCTCGTCCTGGTCCAGGCTGCACGCGCTCGGGAGTCGGTCGTCACTTGGGTCCAGGGTCGGGCCACGGGCCATTCGACGTACGGGGACTACGGCGACGTGATTATCTTCCGCAAGCCCACCGATCCGCCCGGGGCGACCCCCGTCATCCATCGGGCAATCCTGTACGTCATCCCGAACGCAAACGAAACCTACGACATCCCGGATCTCCTCGCGGACCCCACCCTGCAGTGGGAAGGGAAGGGCGAGGGGGGCGTGCCCGTCAGCACCCCCTATGCCCTTGAGGAGGTCACAATTCATGGAATGGGATGGCAGGGAAATCTCGGAGTCACGTTCGACCTCAAGGCCTTTGCCCAGAGCCCTGTCAATGCGGGTCGCGCGGGCTATATCACGATGGGGGACAATAACGCGTATGATTCCTGCAGCGTGTCCCTGGACCCTTGCAGGCCTGGCCGTCCCTACGACCAGGCTTGGATCGTCCCTCAGGAGAACATCCTCGGCCGGGCCCGGGGGGAGATCCCCTGGTTCGGACTCCTCAAGCTGACCTTCCAGCCGACCTTTCTCCGTGCTGTAGGAGCTTTCATC
>CAYGBO010000005.1:61997-67246 GCA_964348145.1 uncultured Methanomassiliicoccales archaeon | reverse complement strand
GCCGGGGACATCGGGGCCATCGTCGGACTCGCCCTCCTTTGGAAGCAGCGAGACGTCGTCCTGTTCCTCGGGGCGTTGATCCTGGCCGCCGTCGGCTACTTCGCGTTCGGCATCTTCGATCCCGCGGTCGCCCCCGGAGGCGCGTGCTGTGACGGCTGGGGCGATTCCCGTGCCCCGCAGAACAGTTGGGACAGCCTCGCCGTCGCCCTCCCGCTCTTGCTGGCGCTCCCCTTCCTCATCGAGGCCGCTGTCTGGGGTTGGAGCAATTTCGTATCACCCCGCCTCCGCCGTTCGTCGGCCTCCGAGGAAACGCCATCCGGATCCGCGGACGACGGCTCCGAGCCTAAATGAGCGTGGTTTGGACCTTGAGGCGGTAGCCTCGGGTCTCCGAGAGGATGTCATCCTTCTCGAGTACCTTCTTCACGTCGAGGTGGGGCACGGAAGCCTGGATTTCCTTCGTCCGCCCGGCTCGCCCGAAGGATCGCACTCGGGCATGGACGAGGCCAAGCATGTCGAGTTCGGAGATGAGGTCCGTAACGCGCCTCTGAGTGAGGGGACTCGCTCCCGTCTTCCGGCACAAATCCCGGTACGTCGTGTAGACTTCCCCGGTGGTTAGCTTGAGATTCCCGATTTCCTCGTTCAGCAAGATACCCAGGAGGATCAGCTTGGACTGCGTGGGCAGGGACTTCACGGCTTCGATGACCGTGTCCAGCTCGATTTTGTTCTTCGCGCGCTGCACGTGTTCTTCCGTGATCATGTCGTCTCCCCGTCGTTCGGCGAGTTCCGCTGCGACACGGAGGAGATCCAGGGCCCTTCGTGCGTCGCCGTGCTCTTGGGCCGCCAGGGCGGCGATGAGCGTCAATACGCCGTCCGATGCAGCCCCATTGTCAAAGGCGAGCCGCGCCCTCTGGGCAAGGATGTCATACAGCTCCTGGGCGTTGTAGGGAGGGAACACCATCTTCTCGTCACTGAGTCTGGACCGGACTCGAGGATCCAGGTATTCCGTGAACTTGAGGTCGTTGCTGATGCCGATGAGGGAGACGCGTGCCTGCTGGAGATCGTCGTTGACCTTGAGCAACTGATAGAGGATGTCGTCCCCGTTCTTCGTCACGATCTTGTCAATTTCGTCGAGGACGATGATTACGATACGTCTCTCCTCGTCGAGTTTGCTCACGAGAAGGTTATACACCCGATCCGTGGAGAGGCCCGTGAACGGGATCCGCTGATTGAGATTCCCGACGAACCTGTTGCTGATTCCCTGGAGCACGCCGTAGGGAGTGTCGACGATCTCGCAGTTCATGTAGACGTAGTGGACGAAGTGACCCGCATCCGCTTTCTTCAGCTCGTTCTCGATGTACTTCACGACAGCTGTCTTCCCGGTCCCCGTCTTTCCGAACATCAGCACGTTGCTGGGTCGCTCGCCCTTGAGGGCTGGGACGAGGATCTGGGCGAGTTGTCCGATATGGGCCTCCCGGTGAGGAAGCCGCTCCGGGATATACGACGGTCGGAGGATTTCGCGGTCCATCCGGAATATGGACTTGGTCCCAAGGTAGGGTTGGAAGATGCTTTCTTCCATGAGGTCACTCCCCCTGAGCAACCGAGTGCTCCCGATTCGCGCTCCGCCATGGGTGGGAAAGGACGGGGCGAGGGCGTCCGTATCTAACGGTCCCCATAAGAACGTTTCCGAGAAGGGAGCGGGTCCTTCCTCGCTCGTCCGTGCCCCGATATTTATCTCGCTCAGAGGATGATAGTCGCCGTCGTTTCCACATTGAAACTTGACGGTGGACGCGACACCACATGCTGTCACGCAGGCACGAGGGAGAGTGCGGCTACCATCAGGAAGCCGAGGACGATGGACAGCGTAACGAGGAGGGATCGGGCGTGGTGCTGGAGTTCCGGGACCAAATCAGCGGCCGAGACAAAGAGGAAGGTTCCGGCGGAAAAGGCGAGGCCTACAGCGAACCACGGAGCTGCCACACCCAGGAAGAGGACGCCAAGGACAATCCCCACAGGGGTGTCGATCGCCGTCGCGAGGACGAAAATCCTCGCCCGTCTCGGACTGCGGGAGGCGAGTCCCACCGCGAGGGCCGCGAAACTGTCGGGGATTTGATGGAGGGCAACCGCGAGGACGATCACGGTCCCCACAGCCGGATCCACCTCGAACCCGATCGGGATCACGAACCCGTCGACGAGGCCGTGAATCATCAGAGCGCTCAGGGCAAGAGTCCCGAAGGGCTGAATGGGCCTGCCGTTCTCGAAGTGTACGGTCAGCAGACTTCCCCCTCGCCCGGCCCCGTGGATCAACTGCCGCTCCAGGAACAGGAGGGCGAAGAAGCCTACCGCGATCCCCAGGGGGACGGCCTGCGGTCCGAGGGGACTGGCTATCGCCGCCTCGAAGCTCTCAGGTATGATCTCCAGAAAGGAGAGTCCGAGAAGGATGCCTGCGGAAATGCCGAGCATCAGGTGCGTCGTCCGATCCGAGACGTTCGTCCTGAGGAAGGGGACGGAGGCGAGGATGAGAGGCGTCCCGCCTGTAATCAGCGCCCAGAAGGCGAGCGTCACCGGGTCGACCATGGGCGGGCCACCTGGTTGGCTTTATATGACTCTTGTCCTCGTCCGTCGCGCGGGGGCGCCCGTAGGGCTCCCAAGGCCAGAGGCTCTCGACAGGGATCGTGTTCGCGGACGAACTTCCTGCGGAAAGGGTGGCCCACGATGAACGGCATCCTTATCGAGAAGGAGCGGGCTCCACGAACCGCCATGGAGAGGAAACTCGTCTTCCCATACGGGCGCACGCTCCTCTACAGCCGATCCATAACCTTTGGCGTTCTCCTGGCATTCCTCGTGATTGTCTTCTCCCTCGTCCCGCCCCTGCCACCCGCCTATCTCATGGGGCTGGCGGCCCTCCTGGTTGCTTCGTTCCTTGTCTTCGGGGTCTCCCCGGCCTTGACCCAACATTGGATGACGCGATCCCGGGTCATCCTCCGGCAGGGCTGGTACCTCCGGGTCGTGGTCCCGTTCGCGGACCTGGAGTCCCTCCGCGTGGCCGAGGACTCCCTTGGCTATCGCATGCCCTTGGGAATTCACCGTCCCTTGGGACGACCCAGCCTCTTTGTGACGGGAGGTAGGACGGGTCTCCTCGTGGCGCGGCTCCGCCGCGCCCGTCGTTTCTGGCAGGTTCTCGGGCTTCCTGCGATGGAAATCGTCTTCGACGTGGAACATCCTCACGAATTCCTTCGGGCCTTCGAGGAACGGCGGCGGCTATTCACGCCAGTCGAGACCGATCGTTCGGATGCCTAGTTTCGGGATGAGTGGCATCTTGCGCTTGTGGACGCTCGAGGCGACGAGGGATTCCACATGACGCACCTGCCTCAAGGATGCGCCGCTCTTCTCCGCAATCGCTTCCGGATCGAGCTGGAGTTCGATTCCAAGGAGGATTCGATCTAATTCCTCATAGGTGATGCCGAGTTCCTCCTCGTCCCTCTGACCTGGCCAGAGTCCGGCGGACGGGGCCTTCCGGAGGATCGCATCGGGGACGCCTAGGTGGCGTGCCATCGCGCGAACCTGAGTCTTGTAGAGGTCTCCGATGGGCAAGAAGTCGACGCCCCCGTCGCCGAACCGTGTGAAGTAGCCGGTGAGCAGCTCGCTTTTGTTTCCGGACCCCACCACAAGCCGTTCTTCTGTGTTCGCGACGAAGTACAGGACGATCATCCGAGTCCGAGCCCTCAGATTGCCTCTCGCGATTCTGCTCTCCCGCCGCCCCTTTAGGGAGTCCTCGGCGGCTCTCACAATAAGTCCGATGTTCACGACCCGGAACTCGATGCTTAGCTGTTTCGCCCACGCCCGGGCGTCCTCGAGATCCCGACCGCCCTTCCCCTCTGGGAGTCCCAAGCCGAGCACGCGCGTCGGCCCAATCGCGTCCGCGCAAAGCTTCGCGGTCAGGGAAGAGTCCACCCCACCGCTTAGGCCAAGGACGACCTCCTTCCGCCCGCTCTCTTTGACGATGCGTGCGATGAAGGATCGGATCGCTGCGGTGTGCTCCTCCCGGAAGCGGGGCACGAGGTCCGACATCGTGCGTCGATACGCCCGCCGCCCCATAAACCCTTTCGAGTCTTGTGAAGGCTTTAATGGTCGTGGTCCTTGTCGCACCGGTACCGTGAATGCGAACGAGGCGATACTCGTCTTCGCAGATGAGTCGGGTCGCGTCGCCGAGACATACGACCGGGTTGCGACTCCACTGCTAGAACCAATCGCCCGGACCGTCGTGGATCTCCTTGCGCCGAAACCGAGCGAACTCATCCTGGACATCGGCACGGGCACGGGTCTTCTCGCACGCCTACTTGCCCCTCTCGTCTCGCCCCAGTCGGTCGTGGCCATCGATCTGGCGGACCGTGCGATCTCCGTGGGCAGCTACCGCGCGGGGAACGCGGGCCTTCGGAACATCCGTTTTGAGATGATGGATCCACGCAACATCGTTTACCGTGGCCAGCTCTTCGATGCCGTCGCGAGCAACCTCGGCATGCCGCCCCTTGGCTACGACCGCACCTTCGCTGAGGTCCTCCGAGTCCTCAAGCGAACGGGCCGTTTTGTGTTCAGCGAATGGGCGTCGAACAGGGGCGGTGCCGGGGCAGCCGCCCGAGCGCTCCTTCCGAAGTTCGGGCCGACCAAGCCATCGCGGGACCTAGCCCAGGTGCGCGAAGCCATGGCTCGCGCGTGGACGGATCCGGAGGGAGCGCTCCTCGAGGACGCTCCCGCCGTCTTGGAGCGTCTCCGACGAACCGGTTTCTCCCGCGTCGAGGTCGTGACAAAAACCTTCGTAACTGAGTTCGCCACCATGCAGGCCTATCTTGCCTTCCTCGCTTCGTGGGGCTGGGAGGAGCGTGAACTCGCGGAGATGCCGCCGCAGGCCCGCACGGCCTTCCTCCAGGATCTGGAGGATCGGCTGGGGGGAGGGGAGGGTGCGGTCAACTTCGAGGAGTCCTGGACGATTTCCTTCTACGTCGCCCACCCCTGAGCTCATCCGGGAATCCAACGAAATCCTAAATAGACCGCGGCTTATCGAAATGTCGAATCATGCCCGACGTGCCCATCGTTCGCGCGGTCAAGGCTCACAAGGTGTATGACTCGGGTGCCGTGGAGGTTCACGCCCTCCGCGGCATCGATCTGACGATTCCTCGCGGGGAGATGGTCGCAATCACGGGACCTTCCGGATGCGGCAAGACGACCCTTCTGAACTGCTTTTCCGGCTTGGA
>CAYGBO010000005.1:59725-61975 GCA_964348145.1 uncultured Methanomassiliicoccales archaeon | reverse complement strand
CTGACCTCGGGGGACGTCCTGATTGAGGGCGCTTCCCTCGCCGCGATGGACGACGATGCGAAGAGCCGGTATCGATCCCAGCGTATGGGTTTCGTCTTCCAGTCCTACAACCTCCTCCCCGTGCTGTCCGCGGCCGAGAATGTCGAGCTCCCGCTCCTCGTGGGGCGCGTCCCGTCCAGGGAGGCGCGCCGGAGGGCCCTCGATCTGCTCGAGGCCGTTGACCTCCGGGAGTGGTCCCGCCACAGGCCTGCCCAGCTGAGCGCCGGACAGCAGCAGCGCACTGCGATTGCCCGGGCCCTCGTGAACGACCCAGCCATCGTGTGGGCCGACGAACCGACCGGCAACCTCGACTCGGAGACGTCCACCCAGATCGTCAGCCTGCTCGCACGCCTGAACCGTGAGCAGGGACAGACTCTCGTGGTCGTGACTCACGACGACGCCGTGGCCTCACGGGCTCATCGCGTGCTGCAGATGCGGAACGGTCAGATCCTCCGCGAGACCGGCCCTGGGTGAATGGGATGTCTCTCCTCCTCCTGTATGGAGTCGCGACGATTTCCGCCTTCCTCGTCGGGATCGGGGTCGTGGCGCTCCGTCCCTTTCTCGCGCGCCTCGCGGCCCGCAATATCGCACGCCGGAGGGTTCGCGTCCTGATCATCGTGGCGGGGCTCCTCGTGGGTACCGCGATCATCTCCTCGAGCTTGGTTCTCGGCGACACCCTACGCTTCATCTTCGTGGAGGACGTCTACGTGCGTTTCGACGCGATCGATGAGCTTGTAGTGAACGAATTCAATGGGAACCTGTTCTCCTTTTCGGAGTCCTACGTGGACATCGTCTCGGAGCGGCTCACGGCGAGATCCTCTCCCGTGGACGGCCTCGCCCCCGTGCTCCTCAAGTCGATGCCCGTTCGGAATGCGCTGGTGAACAAGGGGAGCCAGCAGGTGACCGTGATGGGTCTGGACGGCACCCGGGAGTCTGGGTTCGGCGTCCTTCAATCTCGTTCCGGCCATACGGTCAATACGGACGCTCTCTCGCCCTCTGAGGTGCTCCTGAACGAGCTGGCGGCCGATGAACTGAACGCGACCCCCGGACATGCCCTGACCCTGTTCTATGGCACCACGAACCAGACCCTCGTATCCGTCGTCGTGTCCGACGTCGTCCGGAACGAGGGGAAAGCATCCTTTGAGCGGCGTCCGCTCATCTTCATGGACCTCCGGCAGGCTCAGGATGCCTTCAACGAAACCGCCTCAATCAACGCCATCAAAGTGTCGAACTGGGGAGGAGTTGCGGATGGAGTTGTCCACTCGGATCGCGTGGCGTTCGACCTTCGGCTCGTCATTGCGGAACATCGCTGGGACCTCACGGTACAGGAGGTCAAGGAGGAAGGTATCGCGCAGGCGGAGCGGCTCGGGGCGGAGGCCTCGGAGCTGTTCCTCGTCATGGGAGCCTTCGCGATTATCGCCGGCGTCCTCCTCATCGTGAACATCTTCGTGATGCTCGCGGAGGAGCGAAAGCCTGAAATTGGTGTCTCCCGGGCCGTCGGCTTCCTCCGCCGGGACCTTCTCATCGGTTTCGCCATTGAGGGGACGGTGTATGTAGCCCTCGCGGCAGGCTTTGGTGCCCTCGCTGGCCTTGGCCTCGGATATGTGATGGTGTACTTCTACGACCGCGTGGTTCCTCATGGGGACGTCCCGGTGACATTCCACTTCGAATCTCTGAGCGTCGCGACCGCCTTTTTCGCAGGCTGCGCCTTGACGTGGGTGACGGTCCTCGCATCCTCATGGCGTACGAGCCGGCTCAATATTGTCCGTGCAATGCGCGACCTGCCCGAGGTGCCCACGGAACGGGGCTCGAAAAAGCTTCTCGCGGCCTCCTCGATTTTCCTCATCTCAGGCGTCGCCCTCACCTTGTACGGGTTGGGGGCTGACTCCGGGTTCGGTCGCATACCGGGCCCGCCCCTTCTCGGATACGGCGTTGCCTTCTTCGCGGCGTTTTTGGGTCACGCCCGAGGGGGCTTCACCGGGGCGGCCTTGTTCGGCCTCGCGTGGATCCTTTCCCCCGTCCGCCTCCTCAACGAGACGGCGGACGACGTTTCCATCGTCTTCGTCATCACGGGCGTTGTCTTCGTGGGCTCCGCGATCCTCCTTGCTGTTTTCAACTTGGGGGAAATCTTGCGAGCTGTCATCCAACGATCCGGCGGTACCCGGGGACGTCCTGTCCTTCGAACCGCGGCATCCTATCCTATGGAAAAGC
>CAYGBO010000005.1:50209-59715 GCA_964348145.1 uncultured Methanomassiliicoccales archaeon | reverse complement strand
TACCCTCATCTCGATGCTCCAAGGAATGCAGCAGTCGAGCCTCGAGCGCTTTGTCTCCGAGCAGAGCGGCGGATATGACATCATTGCGTATACGACCACCTACGGGGAGATTCCAGGATTCCGCGAAACCCTGTGGTCCCATTTCAACGAAAGCCTGTTCCGCGGCGGCGTCCTTGGCGTGTCGACCGCCAGCGTGATGCCCGCCAGAATCCAAGAAATCGGAGGTAGCGGATCCTACAACTACACCTTGTGGGGCGTCGACAACTTCCTCGTGCAGACCAATCAGTACGGCTTCTTCAGCCACCTTCCGTATATCATCGACGACCTCGGAGAACGGCAGGACCTCACGACGCGGGAAGACGTGTGGCGCTCCCTCGGATGGAACCGCTCCCTCGCGATTGTGGATCGAACCGCAGTGGGCCCCAACCAATTCGTCCCTGGCGAACGCTTGCGACTTGAGCCGGGGAATCGGATCCGAGCCTTCGATGCGGCCGGTCGATCCGTGGATCTGACCGTCGTCGGCGTCCTGGAGCAAGCTCTCGAATTCACATCGGGGGTATTCGTCGACGAATCCGTGATCAAAGCGGTCTTTCCTCCGGAGGAGAGGTTCACCGCTTACTTCTTCCAGATTGCCTCCGGGGTCGACGTCAGGTCGCTTCGCGCAGACCTTGAACGGGTCTTTTTCCCCTGGGGACTCCAGACCATTGACATCCGCGAGGAAATTGGCGCCGCTTTCGACGCCTCCCAGCAGGTTCTCACCCTGATGCAGGCCTACTTGGGGATCGGACTCGTCGTGGGCATTGCGGGGCTCGTGGTTATCACGCTGAGGGCCACGGTCGAGCGAAGGCCGCAGATCGGCGCCCTTCGGGCAATCGGCTTTACACGACGGATGATCCTTTCGGTCTTTCTTTTCGAAATTACTCTCATGGCGGTCCTTGGGGCTGCAATCGGTATGGCATCCGGCATCGTGCTCGCGTGGAAGATCCATCTCGTGTACTTCGCCGACCTCGTCGTGTTCAGTGTCCCATGGATGAACCTCGCGTGGGTCGTCGCACTCGCCTGCATAGCCGCCCTCGCGAGCACCGCTCATCCAGCCATCCGGGCCTCGCGGATTCCCCCAGCGGAGGCCTTGCGGCACTTCGAGTGACCCATTCCCGGGTCGGGTTCCTCATCGTCCGTAGGGCCTAGGATTTCTGACGCGGACGCGGTCGGTAGCCGTTGTCCCGACATTTCTCCCGCGAGTCCGCTAAGCCTTTTATGACCCTGCCCGTTTGTCCGCCGGGTCGTCCGGCGATGGCGGAGCCGCGGTTGAAGGAGAGGGCGTGGGACCCAAGTCTCGAAGAGGCAACCCTGAAGCTGTGGCGCGCCGAGCCCGAGCTGCACGCCTTCCGCCCCCGATCCGGCCAACCCGTCTACGTGATTGACACGCCGCCTCCCTATCCGAGCGGCTCGTGGCACATCGGCGCGGTCATGGCCTACGCGACAATCGACATGATCGCCCGCGCGCAGCGCATGCTGGGCCGCGCTGTACTATTCCCCTTCGGCCTGGATCGTAACGGAATTAATGTCGAGCGGACCGTGGAGAGGAAGACGGGCAAGCCTCTCCACGAATGGGATCGGGAGGCATTCATCGCGCGTTGCCGAGAGGAAATCGAGTCGATCGGAGCTTCCATCATCGAACTCGCGGTCCGCGTGGGTATGTCTTCGGACTTCGATCACCTTTACCACACGGACTCGGAGGAGTACCGGGCCTTCAGCCAAGCGATCTTCCTGGAACTGTGGCCCCGTGGCCTCTTTTATCTAGGCGAACGACCCAACTTCTGGTGCCCCGTCTGCGAGACTCCTCTCGCAGAGGCTGACATCGAATATGAAGAACGGACATCGCAGCTCGTGTGGATGCGTTTCGAGCTGCCCGGCGGAACCTCCGTTTCAATTGCCACAACCCGTCCCGAACTCCTTGTGGCCTGTCGAGCCGTCATCGTGCATCCCGACGACGATCGCTTCCGTGGGATCCGCGGTCAGAAGGTCCGGGTGCCTCTCTTCGGCCACAAGGTCCCGATTCACGCGCATCCCATGGCGAAACCGGAGTTCGGAAGCGGGGTTGCCATGATTTGCTCCTATGGTGACATGATCGACATCCAGCTCTTCCGGGATCTTCAGCTCGAACCCGTGCGAGCAATTGACGAGAAGGGTCGGATGACGGCCGAGGCAGGACCGTACGCGGGTCTCACCACAGAGGCCGCCCGAGTTCGGATTATCGAGGACCTGGAAGCCCAAGGATCCTTGGAGAAGCTGGAGTCGATTAAGCACCGCGCGCCTACGTGCCATCGATCGGGCACCCCTATCGAATTCATCTCGTCCGAGGCCTGGTACCTCAAACAGCTCGAATTTCGGGACGAATTGAAAGCCATCACGGACTCGATGGACTTCCGACCGCCGCGGCATCGACAGCTTTTGCACGACTGGATTGATGGGCTCACGATCGACTGGCCGATCTCCCGTCGGCGATACTATCACACGGAGATCCCTCTTTGGTACTGCAACAAGTGTGGAGACATCCTCGCACCGCCTCCCGGCAAGTACTATCGACCCTGGAAGGACCCCGCGCCCTTCGATCGCTGCCCGAAATGCGGCGGCCGGGAGTTCCGCGGCGAAGAGAGGGTTTTCGACACTTGGATGGATTCGAGCGTATCGAACCTCTGGGTATCCCGGTACCGCGATGACGAATCGTTCTTTCAGGCGAACTTTCCGACGTCCCTGCGCCCTCAAGGAAAGGACATCGTGCGTACGTGGCTCTACTATACCACGCTCAAGTCTTGGCTCCTCCGCGGGACGCCAGCCTTCCGGTCCGTTTTCATTCATGGGCTCGGCCTGGATTCCCGCGGTCGCGCCATGCATCGCACCCTCGGCAACATCATTGAACCGTGGCCCCTCCTCCGCAGGCACGGGGCCGACGCAGTTCGCTTCTTCGTCGCGAGCGAGACAAATCCAGGGGATGACTTTCGGATCTCAGAGTCGAAGATCGGCGGTTCAGGGAAGTTCCTGACGAAACTCTGGAACATAGCCCGGTTCATCTCCACGTTCGAGGAACCCTCCGCGGGCAAGCTCCGCGCGACGGACGAATGGATTCTCGCGGAACTCAACCGGCTCGTGGAGGAGTGCCGTGGCGCTTACGAAGCCTACGATTTGTTTATTCCCGTGAATCGGTGTCGTGACTTCCTGTGGAACCTCTTTGCGCCTCACTACATCGAAATGGTGAAGGGTCGTGCCTACGCCGGCGATTCGGGCGCACGGTGGACCCTCCATGCTTGCCTGCGGGACGGGCTGCGTCTGCTCGCGCCAATCATTCCGTTCTCGACGGACAAGATATGGCGTTCCATGTACGAGGGAAGCGTGCACTCGGAACTCTTTCCATTGTGTCGCGACGGAATCGCAGCGACGCGCCTCGAGCTCACGGAATCAATTGTGGCCTTCAACTCCGATGTATGGAAGTCAAAACGCGACAGGGGCCAGCCTCTGAACGTCGAGGTGCGTGGCATCTCAATTCCTGACGCCCTGATTCCCTTTGAGGAGGACCTCAGGCGTATGCATCGCCTGATTTGAAAGGCATCCTCGCTCCCCTGGCCCGGTATTCACGAACGTACCAGGCCATCGTTTCGCGAATCCGGTCTTCAAAGGGCCGGGGCTGCCATCCAAGTTGCTTTCGTGCCTTCGAAGCGTCCACGGCGAGGTCTATCGCCGCCAAGTCTAGCGCTGCTCGAGACAGACGCGGCGCACGGTGTGCGAGGCCAGCACGGATCTCAGAACCCCTCGCTGCGAGCCTCGCGATGGACGCAGGTACACGCCAACGTGGAGGCCGCACTCCGGATGCTTCCGCCGCGTGCCGAAGGAACTCGTAGAAGGTGAGGATTCGGTCGCCGAGAAGATACGTCTCGCCGGGCTTGCCCCGGGTGGCGGCCAGAAGATGGCCTTCGGCGATGTCCGCCCCATGGGTCCATGTGTTACAGCCGAACCCGCTCGGAACGACCCGAAGACGGTTTCTGGCCAAGCGGGCCAAGGTCCGCCCGAGGTCGTTCGTGTCTCGGGGCCCAAAGACGGCTGCCGGAAGGACCACCGAAATGGGAAGTCCGGCGTGCATCTCCCCGACAACGAGGTTGTGTGCCTGGAACTTCGTGACGACGTACGGGTCCTCGGTGACCGCTCGGGCCTCCGAGGTCTCCGTTGCCGGAGAATCGGGTGGAGCCGGCGCGAACACGCCCGCCGTGCCAGTGAAGACGAACCGAGGGACGTGCTCTTTACGCACCAAGGTAAGGAGGTTCGCGGTTCCCGTTACGTTTACGTCGAACATGGGGCGACCGTCACGGACTCCGAGTTCTATCCAGCCTGCAGCATGGAAAACGACGTCACACCCTCTGAGGGCGTTTTGAAACTTCGGTCGGGTCAAGTCGCCCACGAAGGCGGTCATGCCTTGCGCGGTTAGTCTCTGAGCCTTCGTCGGGCTGCGCGTGAGAACTCTGACCTCCCAGCCGTGGGCGAGCAGCACATCGACGAGGTGACTCCCCACGAGCCCAGTTCCTCCGGTCACGAAGGCGCGCACATGTCCCACTCCTTGTGTTTGCTGGATGCCCATGCGAAGGTGAGGGAGGCCGAGGCCCTCCTCGGCTCACCCATTCCACGCTATTTGATGCTTCACTCGGGAACGCCCCCTATCTCTTGCGCAGGACGACCGTGAGGACGTCACTGTCCCGCAGTCCATGGTCAAGGCCGACCCTCTGGCCCGGGAAGACGGCACTCGGACCCCAGATCTTTGCATATCGGAATCGGCGGCGCCAGTCGCGGTGGATCGCGTCGAGGGCCATGCCCACAGTAGACGCTTCCTTTACGATCAGTGGCTCCGAGAGATCCGCTTCACTTCCTTGGGGTTTCAGGTAGACGCGCATGAATCGGAGTGCGTTGTAGACATCGTCCTTCAATTGGGCTAAGCCTGTGCCGCGCATCGCTGAAATCGGCAGGAGAGGCCAGCCAGCAAGTTTCGTTCGAAGCTCCCTGACATACTCCTCTCCCACGAGGTCGATCTTGTTCACGATGACACGGGAAGGCATGTACACTCGGTTGCCTGCGAGGGAGTCGATGAGCTGATCTTCGGTAATGTCGTCTCGGACCACGAGGGTCCCATTCAGATAGCCCCACTCGCGGCAGATGTCCGCGATCGTCTCGATGTCGATCTTCGTGAGATGTACGGTCGAATTCACGGTGAGTCCACCGCGCCTCGCCCGCGTAAACACGATGTCGGGCGGTTGCACGTTGAGACGGAGTCCCCCCTGTCGTAGCTCCTCGACCAATACTTCGACGTTCGTCTCGAAGACATCAATCATGAGGAGTATCATGTCGCACGCCCGTGCGACGGACAGGACTTCACGTCCCCGACCCCGGCCGCGAGCGGCTCCCTGGATCAGGCCGGGCATATCGAGGATCTGTATCTTCGCTCCCCTGTGGTGAAGGACCCCCGGGATCACGCCGAGAGTCGTGAAATCGTATTCACCAACCCGGCTCGCCGCATCCGTGATCCCGTTGAGCAAAGTCGACTTGCCCACGCTCGGAAGGCCGACTAGGCCCACCGTCGCGTTCCCAGTTTTCCGCACCGCGTAGCCGCGCCCTCCGCCGCCGGACTTGAGCCGGCGGGTCTCGGCCTCCTCTCTAAGCCGAGCGAGTCTTGCCTTGAGCTTGCCGAGGTGGTGCTGGGTCGCCTTGTTGTAGGGCGTCCTTTGGATTTCGTCCTCGATGCTCTTGATTTGCTCTTCGAGGCTCACCATGCGTATCGGCGACAGACGGGGCCAGGGGAAAAAGGCTTCTCTCGCCCTCCCGAGGCCGCATGCCGAGAACGCTACCACATGGTTCGGATGCTCTTCGGCTCGACTCCCTTCACCGAAAAGAGCACCATGCGCCGGCTTCGTGGGGTATAGGGCGACAGATCGAGGCCTCCCAGGACCCTGTGGACGTAGAGACCGTGGGCGTCCAGCGCCTCCCTGAGTTCCGCCAGGGTGTAGGCCCGGACCGAGGCGGCATACTCCCGAGTGCCCCTCCGATCGATGAGAATCTGTTTTGTCTCGTAGCGGTCTCGCAGGGGATCGAAGACGTCCTCCTGGAGAATCACGGCCCCGTCATCCCGGATTCGCCAGCCTTGTTGGGGAAGGGTCGCGACGAGGCTGTCCCGGTTGAACAATTCCATGAGAAACTTGCCACGCGGCTTCAGGGACCGGGCAATGCCAGCGAGAACCTTGTGGTCCTCCTCTGCGCGCTCAAAGTACCCAAAGGAAGTGAACATGCTGATTGCAGCGTCAAAGGTTGCCGAGTAGGGGAGGCGACGCATGTCGCCCCGGATGAACGACGCCTTCGCACCGGCCCGGCGTGCGGCTGTTCGCGCCTCCCGCAGGAGGGCCTCGGAGAGGTCGTATCCCGTCAGGTTGTACCCGCGCATGGCCAACGCGACCGCATGGCGTCCGGCCCCGCACGCGACGTCGAGAATCTTGGCGCCCTTTCGGAGGTGCAGGATTTTCTCGATGGCGTCGACCTCTGCCTCGGTCTCTCGGTGGACATACAGGGCCAGGTAGTCCGGACCGAAGAATTGCTCGTACCATGGCCTCGGTGCCTTCCCCACAGGTCCCCCCCAAGGAGGATCGCCAAGGGTTCCTCCCGTCAAGAACCTTCCGGGGTCACACATGAACGATCGAGGTGCCGGCCTTGCCCGCCAACGCGTTTGCCAGGTGATCCAGATTGGTCACGAGGACTCTTTCTCCGCCACCCTCGACGAACTCGATGGCTGCCTGGACCTTCGGTCCCATGCTTCCCGGGGCGAACTGGCCCTGAGCGAGGTACGCCTTGGCATCCTTTACCGGCAGGCGGCTGAGGTTCCTCTGGGATGGCGTCCCGAAGTCCAAAGCCACTTGAGGGACGTCTGTCACGATGACAAGCGTCTTCCAGCCCAAGGCCTTCGCGAGGACCGCTGACGCCAAATCCTTGTCGACGACCGCCTCGACGCCAACGAGCCGATTGCCCTTGCGTATGACCGG
Organism: uncultured Methanomassiliicoccales archaeon; assembly: GCA_964348145.1. Taxonomy (GTDB): domain Archaea; phylum Thermoplasmatota; class Thermoplasmata; order RBG-16-68-12; family RBG-16-68-12; genus RBG-16-68-12. Next base: position 52,645 of record CAYGBO010000005.1, on the reverse strand, counting down.
GATTCCGCCGCCTCCGGCTGCGATGATCACCCGTCCATCGCCAAGCTCTGCGAGGTTCGCAATCACGTCGATCTCAATGATTTCGAGGGGACGAGGAGAGGGGACGACGCGACGATAGCCGCCGCGCGGGTCTTGGATGAACTTCCACCCCTTCGCTCGTTTCACGATTATCTCGTCCTCTCGCACATAGTAGGGTCCGATTGGCTTGGTGGGGTTCGCGAATGCGGGGTCCTTCGCGTCGACGAGCACTTGGGTCAGGACGCAGGCTACGCCCTTTCGGATTCCCCGAGCGGCGAACTCGTTTCGTAAAGCCTGTTGGAACATGTAGCCGAGCAGGGCCTGGCTCTCCGCCACGCAGACGTCGAGGGGCATCGCGGGCGCCTTGCCGCGGGTTTCCTCGTTCTGAAGGAGGATGTTGCCCACCTGCGGGCCATTACCATGGGAAAGGATCAGGTCGTATCCTTCCGCCGCAAGATCGGCAAGTCGGGCGCTCGCGAGTCGAATCCTTTTCCTTTGAGTTTCCGCATTCCCTGGGTCATCCGCCGGCAGGATTGCATTTCCGCCAATCGCTACAAGGAGTCGTTTCATGCGTGTGACCAGTGGGAAGAACGTCCTATTTCGCCCTCTCTATAAAAATCTTGGGCTGTCGTTCCCGCCCTCGCTCAGGACCGCATAGTTATTTATCAAGAATGGCACATCGCAACGCTCGTGACGGTCCAGGAATCGCTCAGCGCGTTCAGGAAATCTCCCTGGTTTCGCGTGCTGTATGTCGCCATTCTGGGTCTCGTCGTCGCCGCGCTATTCCCGCTGACCGTAGGGACCAACGTGTGCCTCGCTCTCTTCGTCGTCCCTCTCACCATGTTTGTGATTCCCTATTGGCTCGGCGAGCGGAAGACACGCCACTTCATCGTGAACGGACTCGTCATCTTCGCGGTCGCCGTCTTCATCGTGGCCGTCCTCCAGACTCAGGCTGTGCTGAGCGGTCCCGAGGTTACCCAGACGATACAAGGGCCAGGTCTGGATCCGTCCATGTCCCTCGCCAACGGGACTGTGACACCGTTCCGTACCGAGTCACCAGCCGACTTCACCTTTCGTGTCCAATTGAGGACGGTTGAGAACGGGACTCCTTCAGAGTTCTCGGTGTGGGTCAATCTCACGAGTGTCGAGGGCCTTTCGGCCGTGCCGCAGGACTTATTGATGTCTCCGGAATTCGGCTCCGGGAACAACACCGCGAACGGTACATGGTACCGGGTCACGACCCAGCTGGGAAGCTCTGTCTACTTCTTCTTTTTCTCCGCCGAGAATCCTGCCGGTAACTGGACTCGCACGGACTTCTTGGTGGCCCCTCTCACCGTATCCGCCGGTTCATACTTTGTACTTTTTCTCGTGATATCGGCTCAAGCTCTCGCGTTTGTGACCCTGTTTTACTTCATCATACTATTCCTCTGGACGTTCTCCTCACGAATGCGCAGGGCGCGCGAGGAAGTCGTGAGCCGGCGCTCAGCGGCTGAGGACAGGAGAAAAGAGGTCGACTCCGGAGTGTCTGACAGGGCGAGAGCGGAAAGAGTAGCGGGGTTCACATGCACCAACTGCGGAGCAGACGTTTCCGAAGACGATCCTTCGTGTCCGAAATGCGGTGCCTCCTTCGAAGACTGATAGTTGCTTGTCTTCGCCGAGAACTTTCGCGCGTCTCCTGTTTAGCTTTATTACCTTGTGGTTCTAACGGTCCCTCAGTATCCCGTCAAACTTATATGAGGTGGGCTGAATACGCGGGCCCCGGGATGGGACGTCTTCCTGTGATAGAATGTCTTCTACAGTGATAGCGGAAGAGCTCGCGAAGAAGCAGCGGGAAATTAGCGTCTCCGAGTTCTTTGAACGCAACAAGCAAATCCTCGGATACGATTCTCCCACCAAAGCGTTGTTGACCGTCGTCAAGGAAGCCGTTGACAACGCGCTGGACGCGGCCGAGGAGGCTGAAGTCCTCCCGGACCTACTCGTTGAGATCGTCAAGGAAGATCGAGAGGAGTTCCAGTTGAGGACAACGGTCCGGGGATCGTGAAGAAGGAACTCGCGAATGTCTTCGGACGCCTGCTCTACGGGTCCCGCTTCCACAGCCGCCGCCAGGCGCGAGGGGCTCAAGGTCTCGGAATTTCGGGCGCGGTGATGTACGGGCAGATCACGACGGGAAAGCCAACTCGCATCCAATCGAAGACGGAGGCCATGGACGTCGCGACTCAGATCGCACTGATCAGCGACACGAAGAGGAACCGACCCCACATCGTCTCCGAGGATTTTGTCGTGTGGGAGAAGTCCCATGGGACGCGCGTCGAGATCCCACTCCGAGGTCGCTATGTGAGTGGCAAGCAATCCGTACCCGAATACCTCAAAGCGAGCACGATCGTGAACCCTCACGCGCGAATCACCTACAAAGCGGTT
>CAYGBO010000005.1:44650-50199 GCA_964348145.1 uncultured Methanomassiliicoccales archaeon | reverse complement strand
ATTGCGGTCTTCGACCTCGGTGGCGGTACCTTCGATATCTCGATTCTGGAAGTCGCCTCGACGGAAGGCAAAGAAGGTGACGTCACGGTCTTCGAGCGAGCCACGGAAGACTTGCCGCCAAAGACGAGAGAGATCCCGCCCCATCCTCACGGAATTGAACTCGGCACGCTCATGCGGATGATGAAGGAGACGAAATCATACAAGCTATCGGCTTTCCTCGAACAGGAATTCGCAAGGGTCTCATCGCGCGTGGCCAAGGAGATCTGCGAGGGGGCCGGGCTTGATACGGACGTGAAGCCGAAGAGCCTCAACCTCGAGCATGCCAAGGCGCTGCACGAGTCAATGCAGTCCGCAAAGATCATGGCACCGCCCACGGACTGCCTGAGCCCCATTGGGGAGAGGCTCATCAAGAAGGGGCTCAAGAACGTCCTTGGCAATCTCCGGCCCGAGTTCTATGCACCTCCCCTCACACGAGATCCGTCCGTATTCGGAGGGAGTCCCTTTCAGGTCGAGGCTGGAATCGTCTACGGCGGCGATTTGCCACCGGATCAGCCCGTCGAAGTCCTTCGGTTCGCGAACCGGGTTCCCATGCTCTACCAGGCGGGCAGATGTGCACTGAGCCAGGCCGTGGCGAACGTCGATTGGCGTCGGTACGGCCTGGAGCAGCGAGGAGGACAAGGCGTTCCGTACGGCCCCGCAATCGTTCTCGTGCACGTCTGCTCCACGAAGGTGCCTTTCACCTCTGAAGCAAAGGAGGCCGTCGCCCCCATCGAAGAAATCATGATGGAACTCGAGCTCGCCCTCAAAGAGTGCGGTCGTCGACTCAAGACCCACCTCACGAAGAAGTCGCACCGCGCAAAGACACGAGAGAAATTTGAGATTGTGAAATTGATCCTTCCACGAATCGCGGACAAGTCGGCGAAGATCGTGAACAAGAAGGTTCCGAAGCTTGATTCAACGATCACGAAGATCATGGGCGTCGTTTGGATTGATGAGGAAATCGCCTATGATAAGAAGTCCAAGCGACACACGGTTGCGATCAACGTGCACAACTTCACGACCGCGGGAAAGAAGTTCAACCTTCATGTCCTCCTTCCGAGGGGCCTCCAGGCGAAGTCCTTCGATCCGAAGCCCAAGGAGGTGCGCGACGACGGCAAGATCACGTGGGGACTCAAGCGCATCGACAGTGTGAAGAGATTCACTGTGATGTTTGCGATCGAAGGCTTGGATGAGACCGAATACGACGAATCCGAGATCTACGTGAGCAGGATCAACCCTGCGCTCGTCATCGGCGCAGAACCTTTGCCAGGGGATTGGGAGCTGGACTACTCAGAGTTCGAGGAGGCGGAGGTCCCAGAAGAGGCCGAACCGGAAGAAGAAGCGGAGATTGACTACGACGAGTCGGAGGAGGTGTTGGAAGATGACTAGAAAATCGAAACGCATGCCGGCCGCCTCGAACAAGGCCGTTCAGTCGCTCTATGCGATTGCGGAGAACATATACGAGGAGCTGGATGAAGGCCAGATACCCAAAATGAAGATTCCTCTCCGGACGAAGGCGAACATTCGCTTCGACTCGAAGCACGCAGTGTGGAAGTATGGCAAACTCACAGGCGTTAGGAGCGCGAAGAAGCTGAAAGGCGCACTGATGCTCCTGAGGACCATGCACGTTCTCGATCTTATCCGCGACATGATCGACGAGAGCAAGTCGTCGACCCTTCGAGAGATGTACTACATATCCGAGGGATGGGACATTGCGAAGTTTCACTCTCAGGACGAATCCAACCTTCTCGCAGAGGATTTGGAAGTCGTCAGCGAGTGCCTGAGGGAGGACTTCCAGCTCCGACCCGAGGAGAGCGGGGCGAGCGTCATCGGCGATCTGACCCTGGAAGAGGTTACCCGGACCGGGGATCGGCGGCGCATCAACTGCAGGGACGACGTCGGTGACGCAGGATATACGATACCGTACAACGTTGAGAAGGAGAAGGTGAGGCTGATCGACTCAAGCGCGAAGTTCGCTCTCGCCATCGAGACGGGCGGTATGTTCGATCGACTTGTCGAAAACGGTTTCGACGAGGAGGCGAAGTGCGTCCTCGTGCATCTGAAGGGGCAGCCGTCGCGCAGCACGCGCCGTCTCCTCCGGCGTCTCAATGAAGAGCTGAAGGTGACCGTAGCCACATTCACGGACGGCGACCCGTGGTCCTTCCGGATTCACGCCTCCGTGGCCTATGGCGCGATCAAAACGGCCCACATATCCGAGTACCTCGCCACGCCCACTGCCGAGTTCGTAGGGATCACGGCCAGTGACATTCTCAACTATGAACTCCCGACGGATGCCCTAACCCCAAGGGACGTCAGTGCCCTGAATGCGGAAATGAGCGACCCGCGATTTGCTGATTCGTTCTGGCGTACAGAGATCCAGACGATGCTTCAGATCAACAAGAAGGCAGAGCAGCAAGCTCTCGCGAAGTACGGCTTGGACTATGTGACGGATACGTATCTTCCGGAAAAGCTCGGCGAACTCGGCCTCATGTGAGGCCGCTACTTCGCCGGCGTTCCGAGGACGCCCGAGCTGGGATTCGAACCCAGGTCTGAAGCTCCGCAGGCTTCTAGGATGTCCAAGCTACCCTACTCGGGCCCACGGGTCGCATGGCCACTGATATATAATTGCTATTCCCCGTAGCCCCTCACGAGACCTTCAGCGCGGCGGCCACGCGGTCGAAGATCTCGTGGATGAGCCCGCTCGCGTAGACCTCCCGCAGCAAACCACGGTCCCGGTAGTACTTGATCAGCGGAGCCGTACGATTCTCGTAAGTCTCGATTCGCGTGCGGACCACATCTTCGCGATCGTCCGGGCGGACCGTCAGCGCGGTACCACATCGGTCGCATGCGTCCTTCTTCTTGGGGGGATTCATGAGCACGTGGTACACGGCTTCGCATTGTGGGCACACCCGACGTCCCGTGTTCCTCTTGATCAGTTCTTCCGGCTCGAGGAAGAAACTCACCACAGCATCCAATGGGACGAACCTCGCCAGGGCTTCAGCCTGGCCGATCGTGCGCGGGAAGCCGTCGAGGATGAATCCCTGCCGAGCATCTGGCTCCTTGAGCCTCTGCTCGGTCATCGCGACCACGAGTTCATCAGGCACGAGGGTTCCGGCGTCCATGTATGACTTGGCTCTTCGACCTAGATCCGTCCCCTTGGCAACGTGGTGTCGCAGGATGTCCCCCGTCGATACGTGGGGGACGCCGATTTTCCGGGCGAGCTTCGTCGCCTGTGTGCCCTTGCCCGCCCCGGGCGGGCCGAGGAAGACGAGACGCATACTCGCGAGGAAAGGACTCGGTCGGCTAAAGGCTTTGGCCCAGGCCTCCTCAGAACAAGTGGTCCTTCACGGTCCGAGCAGGACCTCCAACGTGGCACGAAATCGTTTCGATGCCAATCTCTCGGACGCGTTCCTGGACCTCCGTCGCATGCTCGGTGAGCGTGTTCACGTACACGGTCGCGCCTGTATCGATCGAGAAGAACGCAGGCACACCGTCCTCACGCATCCTTCGGACCGCAATGATGACGCGAAGCGTCTCGGGACGCCACAAGACCATCTCCCCCACGCCGGTCATTGTAATGCCATGCAGCATGAGGGTGTCTCGCTCCGCGAGAGCACAGATCTTCCCCACGTCACGCGTCCGGATCGCTAGTTCCATGTCCGCAATGAGCCGCGGCATCTCCGCCAGGCGGGCTTGGAAGAAGGGCGACGTGACCGCTTCGCGGTGGGCATCTTCTGTACTCTTATATGCAGGCACGAGAGCGACGATCATCGTCATCTGAAGATCCTCTCCCGCAAGCCGCACGGCATACGAATCCTCATCCGATGCGCCCATCTTCCACTTGCTCCAGGCTCCTGTGACTGCGCGGGTAGCGGAGCCAGCTCCGCGCCGAGCGATTCGGGAGACATTCTCGAGATCCGCCCGGAGTTCCGTTGCCTCGGAGGCCGCAAGGGCCAAGGCCGCATAGCCCGATGCGCTCGCACCCAGGCCCACATTCGAAGGGAAATTGTTCACCGAAGCCATGCGGAAGCGATCGCGCAGACCGATCCGTTGTCGGATCGTTTCGACGACGGCTCGGATGCGCTCCATGTCTCGTGCCGTCGCAGGTCGTCCATCGATTACGGCGCTGTCCGCGGGATAGTCGCCGAACTCAATCGTCGTGCGCGTCGAGAGGGGAGCTGTGCACACGCTAATCGAATCGTGGAAGGGAAGTCGAAGGACGGGATCCGCGAGGCCGTGGTACTTGATCAGGCCCTGGATGGGATGCGCGATCGCGGAGGCTTTCATCCCTTCCACTCCTCGAGCAGTCCGACCAGCTCGGTGTGGTATCGGATTTCTCCATCTGCCAATCCCCTCTGGGGGTGGGTCCTTGAGTCGACGTTGAACCAGATCGCGCTCATGCCTGCGGCTTTCGCGCCCACGACGTCGGCTGCGACATCGTCCCCAATGTGTACGGTCACGCTTGGCGTGAGATCCAGCACAAGGAGGGCGGTTTCGAAGATTCGTGGATTGGGTTTGCGGATACCTATCTCGTCGGAGAAGACGCGGACGTCAAGGTACCTCCCAATCCCCATCGTATCCTGGAGGGACCGCAGAGACCGCCCCCATGTTCGTCCTGTGTTGGACACGAGGCCCACGCGGTACCCCTCGTCTTTGAGCCGCGCGAGGACCTTCCCTACATGGGGATAGAGGACCGGGGGTCTTGTGTGAATCGCCTCGCCGAAGGCCGTCCGGATCCGGGGGACCAGATTGACGTCGCCTCCGGAGAGACCCGCGTACCGAAGAAATGCCTCCACCTGTTCGTTGGCATGTAGGTCGCCCTGATTCGCCCAGGTCTCGCGCAGCAGGTCCGAACATCGGTCGTAGGCTTCGTAGAGGGTGGCTTGATCGACCGCGATGCCTTCGGCACCGAGGGTCTCCCGGGCCCTCTCGATGCGGGTTTCTCGCATCCGCTCCTCGTAATCGGGCCAAGGTGTTTCCGCGACTGTGTGCCACCAGTCGAACGTGATTCCTTCGATCATGGTTGTCCCTAGATGTCGAAGATGATCTCCGCGACACCCGCATCGGGGTCGACCCTGAGCCCATGGTAGGTAACGGCCTTAATGGCGAGCTTCAGCTCGTGACGGCCCCTGTCGATTCCCTCCCCCTTCACGAGGGCTTGGAGGGCGAGCCCGTCGAGCCGGACATCGAACTCCTTGAGCAGGAGATGCTGGGTCTCGTGGAGATACAGGAGTTCCGAGAGCCACCGGACCATGAGGGCCTGGCGGTCCTCCGCCGTCACGCGTACCTCGACCTCCCCGACGGCATTCACCTTCGACAGATCCGCGATGAGGCTAAACATGCCCTCTGCGGAGGCGGCGAAGAGGTCCTCGAGGGTCTTCCCGAATGCGCGAATCCCGACATCCGCCGTGTGATCGATCTCCTCGTACCGCACGGGTGGACCAAAAGGACCCCGGTAGATGAACGTTAGCCGCCTAGATGCGTCGTTCCTTTCGGGGCCAGATGAACTT
>CAYGBO010000005.1:41286-44601 GCA_964348145.1 uncultured Methanomassiliicoccales archaeon | reverse complement strand
GGGCGTGACGGGGGAGAACAGGACCGTGTCCGTGGGCATGTCGTGACGCGTGAAGATGTCCCTGGCGAACTCGTAGTCCCGCCGGTCAAGGATCACGAACTTCACTTCGTCGTGTGCCCGCAGGTGTTTGAGGTTCTCGAAGGCCTTGCGGGCGACCATGCCAGACCCCGGACACTTGATGTCCATGATGTACCGCACCCGTCCAGCTTCGCGTTCGGGCCCCAGGGTTTCGTCGAAGGTCCTCAGGTCCACTTCGCCGTCCGTCTCTACGGTGTGCACGACGCGGTCGGGCAGGTTTCGGATCGCGCGGGCGACGGACTTCCCCTGGAGCAGGGGCTCCCCGCCGGTCCAGCAGACGTGGCAGACTCCGCGGTGTCGCGACGGGGGTTCGACGAGGATGAGGCGGCGCACCTCCTCCACGACCTCCTGGACGGGAGCCTCGCGGAAGTCTTCGCCCTCGACGGCGTACATCGAGTCGCACCACGCGCAGCGGAGGTTGCAGGTGTACAACCGGACGAAGACCGTGGGCGTCCCGACGAGGCTGCTCTCGCCTTGGACGCTGAGGTAGCATTCGCTGAGGAGGAAGGTCTCGCCGGGTCTTGCCTGGACGGTTGTCTTCTCTGGCATTCGGAGAGGAACCAAGTCCCGCCAACCGTTATAAAGGGTTGGAACGTCGGGGCGATGCGTACGGCAGGGGGTCCTTGACTCCGGCCTCTCGGAATCCTTTCAGTCGAAGTATGCAGGCGTCGCATGCGCCGCACGCCTTCGGCCCCCCACGGTAGCAGGACCACGTGAGCTTCCAAGGGACCCCCAGACCTTCTCCCATTCGGACGATGTCCGCCTTGGATTGCGTGAGGAGGGGTGCACGAATCTCGATGACGTCCCCCTCAACCCCCCGCTTCGTCCCGAGACGGGCGACTTCCTGGAACGCGCGATAGTATTCAGGTCGGCAGTCGGGATAGCCGGAATAGTCGAGGCTCGTTGCCGCGATGTAGATCGCCTGGGCACCCGTGGCCTCCGCGAGGCCGAGGGCGTAGGCCAAGAAGATCGTGTTCCGAGCGGGGACGTACGTGGACGGGATTCCTTGGCCGATTTCCTCCAGGCGGCGTTGTTCCGGTACTTGGATCGAGCGGTCCGTGAGGGCCGAGCCCCCGAGGGCCGTGAGGTCGAGCTTGACAACACGATGTTCCCGGACTTGATAGTGCCTCGCGATGCGCCTCGCGGCGTCTACCTCCTTCCGGTGTCTCTGTCCGTAGTCGATCGTGAGGGCGATGACCTCGTATCCCTCGGACTTCGCGATCGCGAGGGCCGTGGCCGAGTCCATGCCGCCCGACAGGAGGACGACCGCCGTCCCACCCATACCTGCGAGTATGGCCTTGTGCGGTAAAGGATTTGCGCGCAAGAGAGGGGAGGTCCTTCGCGGGGATCTCGAGTCGGAGGCGTGACGCACGCCGTCGACGATCTCCCGCTCCGACGCCGGGAATGTCACGCGACTCGTATCTCATCGAGGACGTAGTCGCTCCATTCGCGAACCCCGAGCACAATCTCGAACTCCGGGGGCGTGAGGATGGGTTTGCTGTACATGAGAGCATCCTCGATGGCGATCCGTGGACAAGCTGTGTTGACCCACGCGTCCACCCGATACCCCTCGAGGAGATCGGGCGACACGAGGTCCATTAGGAAGATGTGGGCCTCCCGACCGTGTTCTTCTGCAAGAGCTTTCAGGTCGCGGGCGAGATCCGTCCGGATCTGGCCAATCTTCTTCGACACGATGACACCAAACGCCTTCGCGTCCCGGGCCCGGGTGATCGCTGCGTGCCGCTGCCGCAACAGGCGGTCCTTCACAGATCCGAGGTCGCGCGCCGTGCCTCGTTCCGGATCTGCGATGATCACAGGCTTCTTGGCGAGGATGGCGACACCGAGGGGATGGAAATCGCCTGTGCCGATGTATAGGTAGCCGTCGACGTCCCTCTCGACCGCGGTCGCCGTCTGGTAGTCGCACCCGAGGAGCTGGCCGGCATAGGCCACGCGGCGGTCCGGCTCCCCTATGTGGACCTCATGGCCCTTCCGCTCGAGATGTTCCTTGATTATGGGAAGCCACTCGCGGAATTGGGTCGTCGTCAGGAGGCCGACGCGTTTCGGCAGGAGAGACCCGGCGGCGTCCACGAACTCGAGGGATGCGGGCAGCGGCACCCGCATGTCATAGAAGAACACACGGTCGTACCGCAGGTGGGGCATGGGCGCATGCCCCAGGTGGATGACGAGATCCACCGGCATGTCGGGCACGTCGCACGCCCCGAAGGACGGGTCGGCGGACACGATGCACGTGACGCCGGTCTTGGCCTCGAGTTCCCCCGCCAGGTCGACGGCCTTCGTCCTCAATCCCACAGGAAACTGCAGACCTACCGTCCTTGCCTTGCGCCCGCGGATGACCTCGAGAAGCCGAGTCATGTCTCCCATGGCCTCCTCGCCAGACGCGGCGAGAGGGAAAAACCTGCGCACTCGCCCGGACCGCGCCTAGCGCCGCTTCCGCTCGCGCTCGACTGTCAGTCGCCAGGGCATGGGCAGCTTCACGCCGGCCTTCCGAAGGGCCTCCTTCGCGTCCTCTACGTGGTCCTCCGTCGTCGAGATCGAGATGACCCTCGTGCCGGGATACACTCGTGCGGCCAGACCCACAGGCGCTCCGAACGCCGCCCGCATGCCCTCGGAGATTCGGTCCGCACCGGCCCCCGTCGCGACCTTGTTTTCCCGAAGGACATTGTGGGGATAGAGTCGGAGCTTGAGGTGATACGTCTGGCCCGCCTTCTTCGAGATGTATCGGTTCGCAGAGATCCGCGCGGCCTCCAGGGCGATATGTCGAACCTGGCATTGCTCCTCCGCGACGAGGTGCACGTGGACCGGGAACTTCGTGCGGAGATCCCCGATGTCGAACTGGCTGACGCGGATCGCGGGAACCCCGCCCATGTACTCCTTACGCGTATAGGCCTGGCCGCGGATATCCCGATACATGCTCGCGGGCTTGCGCGTCATCGTCCCAGAATCGGCTCGAAGGACCGAGTTCTATTTAATCCTTCGCGACGCCTCCCCCCATCGGGAAAACGTTAAGTGGGGGCGGACGGCTGGCCTGCGCGGCCATGCTCCTCGTCAAGCTTGGAGGCAGCGTCTTGACGGACAAGAAGCGCCTCCGGACCCCTCGACGATCCACGATCGCCCGCCTTGCCCGGGAAGTAGCCCAAGCCCAGGACGACTTGCTCCTCGTGCACGGAGCCGGGTCCTTCGGCCAGCCCGCAACAGTCCTCCCCGCAGCCGGGACCG
>CAYGBO010000005.1:39060-41276 GCA_964348145.1 uncultured Methanomassiliicoccales archaeon | reverse complement strand
TCCTTCGGCCACATCCTCGCCCGGCGCCATCGTCTTCATGAAGGCCTCCGGTCCGAGCGACAGCGCGCGGTCGCGGCCGAGGTGCAGCGTGACGTGAAGGCCCTGGATGGCCTCGTTGTCGATGCCCTCCTCGACGCGGGTCTCTCGCCTGTGTCCCTCGCGCCGTCTGCCCTCCTCTCCCTTGATGACGGTCGTGTCGCGTCCTTCGATGCATCGCCCTTCCGCGAATTCGCGTCCCTCGGAATGACGCCCGTGACTTTCGGGGACGTCGTGCGTGACCAGCAACGGGGCGTTGCGATCTGCTCCGGGGACGTCCTCATGCTCGAGCTCGCGAAGGCCTTCCGGCCGAGTCGCGCTCTCTTCGTCGCCGACGTGGACGGTCTCTACGCGGCGGACCCGAAGCGGTCGAAGAGTTCGAAGATTCTCGAGAGCCTGCGATCCGGAGATATCGAAAGGATTCGCTTCGATCGAACTAGAAGCGCGGACGTTACGGGCGGCATGGAAGGCAAGGTCCGGCGGATGGTCGAGACGGCCTCCTACGTTGAGGAATGCATCATCCTCAACGGTAACGTAAAGAACCGAGTCCGGGATGCTGTTCGCGGACGGCCCGTCGTCGGGACGCGCGTCACGGGAGGTATCTGACTTGCCTGAACCGTCAAAGACGGAGCAGCGAAAGGCGGAGCATGTGGACATCATTCTCCAGGAAAACGTCGCGGCCCAGTACAACTTTTGGAATGACGTGCGCCTCGTGCACAACTCGGTGCCCGAAATCAACATGGATGACATCGAGACCTCCGTGCAGCTTTTCGGCAAGAGACTTGAGGCGCCTCTCATCATTTCATCCATGACGGGTGGCTTTGAGAGGGGACGGGAGATCAACGCGAACCTCGCGAAGGCCGCTGCGGAGGTCGGCGTCGCGATGGGAGTTGGATCCCAGCGGGCGGCCCTCGAGAAGCCGGAGCTCGAACCCACCTACGCGGTCGTGCGCGATTACAGGATCCCCCTGAGATTCGCAAACCTCGGGGCGCCTCAGCTCATCCCCCAGGCCACGAAGCGAGCCTATGGCGTCGCGGAGGCGAAGCGGGCGATCGACATGGTCTCCGCGGACGCCCTGATTGTCCACCTGAACTTCCTCCAGGAGGTCGTCCAACCCGAGGGGGACCGACGGGCGAAGGGCGTCCTCTCCGCGATACGAGCCCTCGCGACCCGGTTCCCGGTGGTAGCCAAGGAGACGGGGGCCGGAATCTCCCGCGACGTGGCACGGCGACTCAAGGAAGCGGGTGTGCGGGGCATCGATGTAGGGGGACTCGGCGGGACCTCATTCTCCGCCGTGGAGTACTACCGCGCTCGCAAGGAGGCCTCGTCCCTCAAGGAGCGCCTCGGGGCGACGTTCTGGAACTGGGGTATTCCCACGCCTGCTTCGATCATCCTCGCAAACGTGGGCGTTCCGGTGATCGGGACTGGCGGCGTTCGCTCGGGCCTGGACGTGGCGAAGGCGATCGCTCTCGGAGCAAGCGCCGCGGGGATGGCGAAGCCCATGCTCGAGGCCGCGAAGGTGTCCTCCGACGCCGTCGTTGAGGAGTTGCGTGGAGTGATTGAGGAGCTCAAGGCGGCCATGTTCCTCACCGGAGCCCTGTCGATTCCGGAGCTTCAGGAGCGACATGCGATTGTCACGCGCCCCACGGCGGATTGGATCGAGCTCGGCGACGAGGCGTGATTCGGATGGGTTCGGCACAAACTGTCTCCGAAGTGGCCCGTCTCGATACCCTCCTGCGACCCTACCGGGACGCCTGCAATGCCCACATGGAAACACAATGGCGGGAGTACCTCTCAGAGCATCCTGTGGGTCGCCATCCTTCCACACGGACGATGCGAAGGAATGCTCGGATCTTCACGGCCGGCAAGCGATACCGTTTCAGCCTCGCCGTCGCCGGATATCGGGTTCTCTCGGGACGCCTGCCCACTCGGGGGTTCGAGCGGGCCGCCACATGGCTCGAATGGTACCACCTGTACACCCTATTCCTCGACGACATCATGGACGAAGACGCCCGCCGGCGTACCTTTCCGAGCGGCTGGTCGACGGACGCGAAACTCTACCGGGGTCGGGACGCTTCGATCCGAGCTATCGTCTTCCGCACACGGCGTCTTCGATACGGGGTGTCCCAAGCGATCCTGGACGCCCTGCGCCTGCGCTCCCTTGCGGAGCGCGCAATCGA
>CAYGBO010000005.1:37715-39050 GCA_964348145.1 uncultured Methanomassiliicoccales archaeon | reverse complement strand
GTCGGTTGACCTGCGCCGCGATCACATGCTGGTTTGCGGAGCGCGCAATCGAGGGGGCAGAAGGCCTCGATGATTCTGTGCGCGTCCGACTCCTCTCCGAACTCACGGAGGTTGATCTCGTACTGAGCGACGGCCAGGGTCTCGATATCGATTTCGAGCATGTGACCGACGTCCCTGAGGAGGACTACATCCGGATGAGCGAGGCGAAGACGGCCCGCTTGTATCTGGGTGCGGCGGCTACGTCCGCAATTGCAGCCGGGGCCACTCCAGAGGAGCGACAGGCCTTGGAGGAATGCGCCCTCCGATTCGCGATCGCATTTCAGGATCGGGACGACCTCCTCGGATCGGGCGTCGTACCGTCCGAAATTGGCGGCTCCGCGGAGGGAGACATTCGGCAGGGGAAGCGCACCCGCCTCTACGTCCTCGCGAACCGTCGCCTCAAGGGCCGCGACCGCGAGGCTTTCCAAAGGGCATACGGCCGCGGGAAGCGGACGACGAAACGAGACATCACTGTGGTGCGTTCCCTCCTGCGCCAACATGTCCTCCCGATCATGGAAGCCCGAATCGGTGAGAACCTACGTCTCGCCCGGGAGGCCTTGCAGCGAATTTCTCCTCGAGACGGCGAAGCGAGAACCCTCCTTGAGGCCATGGTCGACGTCCAGCGCTCGCGGGTGCGCTAGTCCTCGAGGCCGCGGTCCGTAATTCGAAAGGCAACGCGGCCCCCCTCCTCACGATGGCGATGCTTCTCGAGGATCGCGAGGCGCTTGCTCGACCCCACTTTCTCGAGCCTGAGGATCGTCTTCGCGTTGTGGCTCAGCATGTGCCCGCCAAGAGGCATGTAGGCGCCCGTATCGATGTCCGTGTACACCTGGGAGGTGACCACGACCGGGATGCTCCTCTGGCGAGACACCCGTACAAGCTTCGCAATCTGCCGCGTCAGGGAGTGTCGCTCGTCTCGTCGAGCCTCATCGCGCATCGTGAGCCGGTAGTGCATTGTCACGCTGTCGATGATGATCAGGCCGACCTCCTCGTTGTTTTCCGCGAGCTTGACGGCCTTTTCGATGAGGTTCTCCTGCTCTTCGAAGCTGTAGGGCTCGGAGAAGAGCATGTTTCGCACCACGACGTCGAAGTCGTCCTCGCAGATCTGACGAAGCCGTTCGAGAGAGACGCCTTCCGTATCAATGTAGATTGCTTTGCGTCCCAGCCGAACGAGGTTTCGCGCGAGCTGCAGGCAGAAGTTCGTCTTCCCACTTCCTGCCTCTCCGTGGAGGAGCGTGATGCAGCCGCGATCCTGGCGCAGTTCGTCAAGCAGTTCTACAACTCGGCGTCGTACGT
>CAYGBO010000005.1:35833-37705 GCA_964348145.1 uncultured Methanomassiliicoccales archaeon | reverse complement strand
CCCTCCCCCTAGTAGCTCGTCGAGACCCCGGACTCCCAGGGCCACCTTCATCACACGGACAAGGGCGCGTCCGCCTTTAATCCTTCGAGCCGTCCGGCGGAAGGGCGGAGACGTAGGCGCCGTCGGCGGTCCACACGACGGCCGCGCGGCCGACTGCCGTGTTTCCTCCGGACACGACAGACCGCGTCGCCCCGCTTTCCGGATGCGTAACCGTGAGCTCGCCCGAGGGCATTCGTTCGACGTTCGTCTCGAACCGCTCCGCATCGATCCGGCGCGCACCTCGCAGATCCTTCGGTTTGAATCGCCGTTGCTGACCCGATTCGAGATCGCGCAGTGTCACGAAAGCGCCGACTTTGATGACTTCGTGTAGCTTCCCTTTATGCCGAACAACATCGCCCTTCTGCGCCGCGGGAAGTCGCACGAGAGTCGTCACTCGGTACAATTCCTTGCCGCCCCGCTGGCCGTACAGCTTCGGTGACGAGGATACGGATCCTCCGAAGGTGTCCGCGAGTTCCCGGGCGAGGATCTTTCCAAGGGAATTCGAACTCAGGTAGAAGTCGAGCCCTCCGTGCATGTCTTCGATTCGGGAGACGAATTCCCCCGATGTATCGCGCGCACGATCCACGCGCACCTGGACGAAGGTTCGCACTTCCCGGATTTCTTTGGCCGTTAGATTGCGGCCGTCCCCCCGCACCTGGAGGATGCCCTCATAGTATCGGGAGCGTTGCTTGCTGCATACGTCGCACAGGGAAGGTTTGAGGCGCAGGCGGGTGTGGAAGTCCTGGACCTGTTCGAGATTCTCGTATCGGCTTGCGGCTTTAACGGTGAGAAGGTAGTTGTTCGCATCTTCCGGGCGCGCGACATGCGTGAAGGTCACTCGCGAGAACGGCTTCCGCGGGGGGATCTGCAATCGAAGGACGTCCGGGATCGCCGCGTCAAGATCCGACTCCGTCCAAGCAGGCCCGAGGTGCAGACGGCCGCATTCTTTGCAGCGGGGAACGTCGAGGTGTGCAGGTGGATCAACAAGCCGGTGCTTCTTCGAGAAACACCCGGCACAAAGGCTGTCCGTCGTCGGACCTTCGGTCCCGCATTCGACGCAGAACATCTGCGTTCGCTTCGATGGTCCGGGGGATACTTAAGGCCTGCCTCTTCACATCATGACTACATACTGCGCGTGGGGGACACCTTCAATCCACAGGATGCCCTCGTCACTCACGAAGCCCGCACGCTTCATTGCCTCGACGGTTTCCCGTCCGACGAAGTTCCCGATCGTCGCGATCTGCATATGGTCGCAAAGTCTCTCCTCGGACACGACATCCCCCTCGTAGAAGGCTCCGACCTCGAGCTTGAATTTCCCTTCGCGAAAGGTCCTGCCGATCAGATCCGCGTCCGCGGCAGCGACGAGGACCTCTCTGCCTTGGTTGTAGACTCTCATCCGAATCGACATCGCCGAGGCCGCGGCTACAATCGCTCGACGAGTTTATACTTGTTCTTGACCGGACTGTAGATCTCGCCTTCTTGTCCCCATCGCTTGAGCCAGGCGTCGACTCGCGCGGGCGGGATCCCCCGCTCTTGGGCGACGCGCACAATGTCCTCGTAGTCCGCCATTCCTTCCGGTCCGGCGAGTTCGCTAATGATGTCTCGAAGGGAAATGATCTGCTCGCGCTGGGACTGGCTGATACCCGTCTGGATGATGTCGATGTCGAAACGACCTTCCTCGCCCGCGACCTTGCCCATCCAGTACTCGACAATGCGGATGGCGCGCTCCGCGTCCTCCACGTCGACCGCGTCGCTGAGCCGGAGGCGGGCGCTGGCCTCGGAGAGTCGAATGATCGCCTCGAGCTGGCGTGGGGTAATTGGAACGCTCGAGCC
>CAYGBO010000005.1:33342-35823 GCA_964348145.1 uncultured Methanomassiliicoccales archaeon | reverse complement strand
CCCGGCACCTCCCATCATCGGTGGTGCGCCTGCCGCGGCGGGGCTACCACCAGCGCCGGCCGCAGCGTTGTCGGCACCGGCGGTCGCCAGGCGAGCCCGCCGCCTCCCCGGTCTTTCGGACGTCGAGGTACTTTCTCTTCATGCCCTCCATCGCCTCATCGCTCATTATCGGGAAGATGCGCTTCGCGTAGGCCACATACTTGCGAAGGAAGTCGGGCGTGAAGTGGGGTGTGTACGGCTCCCCGAGCTGCACCGCCTCAGAAGCGAGCATCCCTTCCTCGCGACGTCGGATGATTTCTCCGACCTTGTGTCCTCGCAAGACGTGCTCAGCCAGCTGTCGATCTTTCTCGGCTTCGGGTCGATCAATTAGGGAGAAGATGCCATCAAATCGTGACAAGAGCGCGGGCGGCAAGTCGATCTGCTCGGAGATGTACTTGTGCTCATCAAAGCGTCCGAACTTCGGGTTGGCCGCAGCAAGAACTGCACATCTCGCTTGCAGGACTGCGGTGATTCCCGCCTTTGCGACACTAATCCTTTGCTGCTCCAAGGCCTCGTGGATCGCCGACCGATCCTGAGGGTTCATCTTGTCGATTTCGTCGATGCAATTGTGCACGCACACCCCGTCGCAAAGGAAGTTCTCCGTTGAAGGGACGCGCAGATCGTAGACGTAGCCTTGGAAGTCCTCGACTCGGATGGCCTTGATCCGTTCGAGCGCAAAGTCTCGCGTGCCCCGCATCACGAATTGCCGATACTCGTCCTCCGTGGTCCGTGGGCGGAGCCCACTGGCAAGTTCGCGCATGGTCTCTTGGACAGGAGCCCTCGTTCGGCGCCTCAAATCGGAGGAGGTGCTCCACAATCCTTTCCCGAGCGCTTCGGTTGCTCGAGGTGGAGTGGTCCGAAGGAACCTCAGGACCGGAATTCGTGGCGGCTCCTCGTGTCGACTCGAATCCTCCTGGGGTCGAGGGGGCACCGGTTTCCACTTCACGGATTGCTCGGAAACTGCGGAACGGAGCCTTTGGACGTCGGTTCCGGACGTGATCTGAATCCGGAGGATCCTCTCTGCCGTCCGGACACGTCCGAACACATCGAATCGGCGCAAAGCGTGCAAGAGGCGCAGATTGGCTTTCTTACTCGATGACACAACGAACTCGATGTCCGCATTCGCGTGCGCGCGACCCTCGTCCGACGATTTCTTGACGGAGACGCACCCGTCCGAGTCCAAGAGCCCGGCAAGAAAGCCGCGCAAGGACTCATCGTCCAAGCGAAGCAGGTTCGCGAAGTCCTTCTCCGTGGTCCAGCGGTACAGGTGAGCCAAGACGTCCGACGTCTTGTGCGCGTAGTAGGCTCGGGCTCGCGCCTCACGACCTTGAGTCCTGCTCCTCAACCCGCGGAGACGTAGTTTCCACGTCCGTCCCGTGACCCGTTGGGCCGTCTCGAGGACTTTCCGGATCTGCGCGAGGCTTTGATCGGATCGGGAGACGCTGAGAGAAGAACCTCGCTCATCGAATGAAGCGTGCTCGTCTCCGCGGAGGAAGCCAATGAGGTATCCCAGTTCCGGGCCGAACGCGGCAAGCCGCAGTCTCTCCGTTGATCGGGATCGCCCAAAGGCCATGGGGTTCTCCTTCCACGTATCGTAAAGGCGCGTATCCCGGAGGATCGCGCGAAGGGGACCGACCTGCATGGTGCCTCCGGCAGAGAGGGCGTCCCTATGGAGACCGTAGCGACGGTATGCCGCCAACAAGGTCCCGAAGCGCTCCGCGAGAACGGTTCTAAGTTCGGCTCGTTCTGAGTGAGTCAGCCGGACAATCCAATCCTCCGGAATGATATCGAGGATGTAGGTGCGAACTCTGCGCTGCGGAAGCTGCTGGAAGGCGACGAGCCGCGATGCAGGGGTCAACTCCTCCAGCCTTCTCCACTTCAGTGACTTCCCCTCGAGGACAATGTGATCTGGGGTCAGCCTCAGTTCGAAGCCAGAGTCCAGGGTGACGTGCACCATTGGCCCGGAGTAGCGTCTCCGGGCAACCACCGCGACGGACGCCTCGCAGCTCTCGAAGCTATTCATGTCGAGGCTGGGGGTTTCCGCAACGAGAGGGGCAATCTCAATGGGCCTGCCCTTCGTTGCAGCACTCACGGCCATCTCGTCCGCGAAGAGTTCGTGAATGGGAACCGGCACGCCCGATACGATGACCTCGGAGTCAGGATGCAGGCAAGCGAGGCCCTTGTCCGCGAGGACGAGAGCTCCCGCTTCGAGAGTCCATCGTCCCTCGCCAAATTCATCGCGGGTGGCGGTTGCCGTAAGACCCGCGGCCGTGGCCGCCTTGCCCGTAGCGTAGATGCCTCGTGGCGAGAGGCGGCTCATGTACGAGAGCAACTCACTCTTGGCCGTACCAGGGTCGCCCACCAGGATGAGATGGATATCTCCGCGGATCCTCCGGCCATCCGGCATGATCTTTGGCACCCCGCTAAACAGCTGAAGGGCAA
>CAYGBO010000005.1:0-33273 GCA_964348145.1 uncultured Methanomassiliicoccales archaeon | reverse complement strand
CCAGGTGCAACCCGTAGATGGACGGCGCGATGGAGTTCACCATCATCCGGAAAATGTCGGGATTCGAGCCCGCCTCTCGGATGAGTCGCTCGTCCTCCTCCGTGACCTCGATTTCCTCGAACTCGACCTGCTCCTGCTCAATCGAGTTCACGTCCACGAAAATGTCGAAGAGGGTCGACTTCGCTCCTGGCCGGCCCCGCTGGACGCTCCTCAGAATCCCGTTGAAGATGACCCGTTGTCCCGGTGTGATGCGTCCCGTGAGGTCGTCCTCGACGTAGGCGGTCAAGCGCTGAGGTTCCTCGCCGCCCCGGAGTCCCTCTGGGGCTTCCTGGATTTCAATCTTCTGGGTGTCGAGGTACTGGGATGTCTCCGTCAGCAGCTTGAACTTCGTAGCGCCCGCAGAGCGTTTGCAGCCGCCCTGATCCTCGTAGCACTCGAGGGGCTCCCGGAACGTCTGGCCGTCTTGGTCCTCCTTCAAGACGGTGCCGCACCGCAGGCATTGGAACAGGGCGCCGACGACACGTGGCCTCACCTCCGTAGATTTGCGGACGAGGCCTTCCACGGTCACGTATTGTCCCAGATGCTTCGCGCGCAGGTCGCGAATCTGCACGCGCCGGTCCCTCGGCAGATTCTTGATCCGCAGGTGGATCTGAAGGACGTCTTCCCCGGGGGGAATGAGCCTATGGATTGCCTCCTCGCCCGCCGTCAGGACGCTCAGCGGATGCCGTAGGAGGAAGATCGCCATATCCGTGTCGAATCGATTCAGCTGCTCAAAGGGGACCTCCAGGCTCCGCTCCTCCGGGTAGTGGTCCGCGACGGCGATGATGCGGGACTGGTATCCCGTCTCGTCGAAGAATTCCTCCCACTTTGCCATCAATTCCTCCTGCGGGAACTTGACGAGCACGTCCCTCTCCCTCGGCCTCCCCGGCCGCGCAGCATCAGGGGTGGTCATATCTCTTTGACTCCTCCTTCCACTGAGGTCCGACTTACGCGGCGGTTTAGGTGAGACCGTTTCCGCTGGAACTTCGGGGCGCCCCGCGCGATCACGAGCAGGGCGAATATCCGCACTCGGCGCAGCGCACGCAGCCGTTGTCGTGAACGAGGATTGCACCGCATTCGGGACATCCGTCGGGTGGGGACCCGCGCGCCTCAAATCGAACGCCCTTCAGCGACGAAGACCGCAGGGCTCTTCACCCGTCTCATCCACGACACGCCGGGGGATAAGCCGTTTCGAGGGAGGTCCGTGAAACTAACCAGGCCCGTGGACTCGAGCCGGAAGGGGTCGCCCATGGGGGCGTTCGCTCAGGACCCTGGGACGGACCACGTGACGGACGCGGGCACATGGATCCATATGCCTTGGCCCGGACGGAGGACTTCGGCGTCGCCGAGGAGTCGAGTGTGGTATGCGCCGAGAGGATCGAAACCCACGATGCTGTCCGCGCCGGTCGCGGCCTTCACGGAGCTCACGGTTGCGCGCTCTGGGAAGCCCGGTAGGGACACGAGATTCCAGCCCGCGCAGAGCATGACCTGGCCCGTGGCGGGGACGATGCCCACGGCGAGCAGGGATCCCGAGGCCGTTCCGTTGAGCCAGAATCCTCGACCCAGGCCCAAGGCCAAGGTTTCCCCTGCCGAACGCAGGGCGGACCTCCAGCGGAAGCCCCCCGCGCAGGCATCGTAGGTCCACGCGGCGGTCCACGGAAGGGAACCCGCCATGGTGGCGAGGCCCGGATCCGACGCCTCGAGGGGCATTCCGAGGAGGTTCGAGCCGGACGCAACGGGAATCCGCGCCTTCGCAGCGAAGATCTCGCTCACGGCCTGGTTTCCGGCCGCGTCGATGGCCTCGATGCGGTAGAAGTAGTCGGAGGGATCGCCGGCTCCCCTCCCGGGATCTCGAAATACATACGTCGCGTTCCCGGTCCCGAGGATGTCTCCACTCACATTCACCCCGGTCTCCTGCGCGGAACTCGCTCGGATGACACGGTACGTCACCGCGCCCCCGAAGAGTCCTTCGTCCCACGCCTTGTCCCAGACGATCTCGAGATCCGCCTGACCGTTCACGAGGCGCGCCGATCTGGGGCGTCCGGACGCAGGAGGCGTGACATCCGGGCCCCCGGTGATCACGACGAAGCACGTCGACTCGAAGGGACCCCAGACGCCCCCGGCATCTCGGGCATGGATCCAAACGCAGGATCCTCCCGGTGCGACCGCCAAACCACCGGACCACGTCAACCCCTCGATCGCTTCGTCGAAGACTCCGTCCGCGGCGTCCATGGGCGTGCCGTTACCCTCCTCGGTCATCGGGGGCTGCGAGGACGCGAGGAAGAACTCAGCACCGAGAATTGCGCTGCCTCCGGAGTTTGAGTCGTCCGCCGTGGCGTTGATCCACGCCACCGTCCCGGCCCCCGGAGGGTTCGGCGCAACGCGGACGCTGCCCGCCCACACGACGGGTCCGAGCGTATCGCCTCCCGGACGAAGGACTGTGAACATTGTGTCGGATTCGTCGCGTCCTCGGAGAGATGGCGATCCGTCGTCGTTCGCCATTACGCGCACGAGATACCGGTCCCCGTTCGGGAGGCTCGCGATGTCCCAGGAAAAGGTCCGAGACGCGCCTGCACTTGTCCCGATCGCAGCCCACGTCTGTCCACCATCCCCGCTGTAGTCGAGGGAGAAGGAGGCGAGACCCGCGCCCGCGACGGAGGCGGTCCAATCGATCTGAATCGTCGGTCCGCCGAAGGTCCCTCCGTTCGGCGCCGTGACCGTGACGTCGGGATGGTCGCGATCCAAGCCGCTCGGGCTCGAGCTGACGAGCCAGCGAATCGCCCGGTCAAGGACGTCGGCGCGGATCGCGCTCATGGGCCGGAGGTCCGAAGCGGTGGCGTCGAGGCCCGTGAGTTCGAACGCGAAGTAGACGAGCCTCGAGGGCGTCCCTCCCCAGATTCCGACGCCGGCGGTCCCGTTGTTCGACGCAGACACCCATCGCATGCCGATAGGTCGGCCGCCGCAACCGCCATTCGCGACGAGGGCGTCCGTCCAGGAGGAACTCGACGTCCCGCCGACGGGCAACAGGTTCAGCTCGTCGACGGCTCCACCGTCTCGGTGCGGCACGTACGATACACCGGCGGTGTAGTTCGCGCTGATCACGTCGCCGGGAACGCCGTTCGCCTGACCCACGGTACTCGGATCGCAGGCCAAAGAGACCTTCAGGACTCCCCGGAGCCACGCCTCACTCTCCGCACTCCGGAACGTCGATGCGGGATCCTCAAGGGCCCAGGCCGTATCGTGAGAAGTGATCAGCAGCCTGCCGCCTCCGTCCAGGTAGGCCTTCACGAGGTCCCGCTCGGCCGCGTCGAAGGGCGGATACTGTTCAAGGCCTGTCTGCCAGAGGATCACCCGGTGGGCCTGGAGGACGCCGAGGGACGGCGGTCCCGCATCCGCGTTTCGCCAGGCGGACCACGTCCACCCCTTCCCGTCCAGGGCCGAGGCCCAGGATGCCACCCGTGCCTCCGGCAGGGACTCGTCACCGATCACGAGGAGGGCGTCTCCGAAGGAATCCGTCTGGAACCGGTAGTGACGGCCCCCGTTCGTGTCCCGGGTCTCCTGCCCATGGCGATCCCGCGAGACTACCTCGT
This sequence comes from uncultured Methanomassiliicoccales archaeon, assembly GCA_964348145.1. Classification (GTDB taxonomy): domain Archaea; phylum Thermoplasmatota; class Thermoplasmata; order RBG-16-68-12; family RBG-16-68-12; genus RBG-16-68-12. The sequence goes on along the minus strand of CAYGBO010000005.1, from coordinate 29,644 downwards.
AGTAGTACATGGTTCTCGCCTGCAAGCCCGTGAGGGCGAGCTCGTGGGTCGTTCGAAGGGACGTCGTTTCCGCGACGTCCGCCAGGGTCGTCGGCGAGGTGCCGTACCGAACGCCAGAGGTCGCTGGCTCGTCCGTGACCCAGCGTATCCGCACGGATGTCGTACCGGGACGGTCCGCGGAGACCGCCGAGATCGCTGGTCCTACCGCATCCACGCGGGCCGTCGCCTCCGCGGTATGAAGGGGCGAGCTGTCTGAGTACACAGCACGGATGATGTCCCCGTCCCGGACCTGCAGTATGCCGTCGTCCGCAGCGGGCCCGAAGGCGATCGGGATCGAGCCACGCCACGGCTCGTCGGGGCCGCCTTTGGCGAGGATAACGATCTCCCCGGTCGGCTCGAAGGTAGACGTGACCCGGACCTGGACCGCTGCTGCGTCCGAATCGTCCACTTCGATGCGGGCCGTCGTTCCGGGGCGATACGTCATTCGGTCGAGGGCCACCCGGCCGAAGGCGCCGTCGAGGTTGCCCGTCGCGACCAAGGCGAAGGGCTGAGGGCCGACGGGCACGTTCGAGCCGATGACCCGCACGGTCCACGTGCCGACCGCGGGGGTTTTCAGGATCACGGCCTCCTCGACGTTCGTCGCGTCGACGCTGCCGTCGGGGACGGATTCCCCCTCGGAGAAGGTCCCGAAGTTGTTCCCTCGGTACACGGTCGTCCCGTTCGGGGCCACGACCTCGAGATCGAGATCGTTCACGAGGGCCCTCGAGGCCCCGATCGTCCCGGGATAGTCGCTCCAGGTGAGGACGAACTTCGCAGCGCGGCCGCTATCAGCGACACGGAAGATGTAGGTCGCCTCCTCCCCCGTCAGGAGCCCTTCCGGTTTGTCCACGACCTGGGTGCGAAAGGTGTCTCCGGCAGCCACAATCGGGAGGACGTTCGAGAGGAGGACACGGCCGAAGCCCTGCTCGTTGTTCGGCCACGTGTCGTCCCCCGGGCGGACGACCAGGCCGAACCCGGTCAACTGGACGCCCGAGGCGACGAGGACCGCCCGGACGAGCGCCGCGCTCGGGTCCGGCCGGACGTTCCCCGCCACGGGGCGCCCGGCAGGATGCCAGCCATCGGCGAAGTACTGGCGAACGATGGCGGCGGCCCCGGCAGCGGCAGGGGTCGAGAAGCTCGAGCCGAACCAGTGCGCATCCGGGAGCCCGGACCCGCTCGTGGGATCGCCGTCGGACATCCCGGAGTCTCCATCGAACACGGTCACGATCGTCGGCTTGATCCGTCCGTCCGCTGTGGGACCGCGGCTGCTCAGGGTCGCCAGGTCGTTCGACCCGTCGAAGGGTTGCGCGCTGTCCGGATTGCCCGCGCCGCCGACCGTGAGGACGTTCTTCGCCGTCCCCGGCGAGCCCACCGTCGACACGCCGGACCCCTCATTGCCAACGGCGAACAGCGCGAGGAGGTCGGGATGGTCCCAGACGAAGGCATCGACCATCCGTGCCTGGATGTCGTATTCGTCGACCCCCGCGGTTCCCCAGCTGTTGCTGTGGATGCGCACAGGCGCGTTGGGATCGTGGTATACAAGTCCCGCCGGGCCGAACATATCGGCGAGATCCTCAGGGAGGTACGCGAGATCGTCCGAGGGGCACAGGCCTCCGTCGACGACCGTGCCGATGTCCTGGACATGAAGCTTCGCCCCTCGGGCTACACCATCGTTCGGGCTTCCCGCGACGCCGTCGTTCCCTGTCAGGGTAGAGGCGACCGCGGTCCCATGTCCGAACGTGCATGCGAGGGACACGTGTCGGCTGTCCTGCATCGAGTGAGGGTCCCACATCCCACCGGTCCCCGGCCAATCGATCTGGCCCGTGAGTACGCCCATGTTCAGATATCGGACGACCTTCCGACGGCTCGGGTCCGTGACGTTGTACAGATCACCGTTCGCGATCGTGCCTGCCGACTCTCGGAAGAATCCATGGTCGTAGTCCACGCCCGTGTCCGACATCGCAACGAACTGCCCGCGCCCGTCGAGGCCGTACCACCAGTAGCGGAGGTCGCGGCTCCCGTTCCCCGCGAGGCGGTTCGTCTGAAGGACCCAGTTCGTGTCCGCCGTCCAAGGCGTCGGCGTGCGAACGGCCTCGATGAACTCCACCTGGGGTAGCTCCGCGAGCCCGCGAAGAAGGGACCCGGGTACGCGGGCGCGCACCCACCGGAAGTCTCCCGTCCCGAAGGAGCCCGCGATGCCGGTTCCCTGCCCCGCTCGGGCGCGGGCGGGAACTCCGTAGTGGGCAAGCCACGCGTCCACGGCCTCCGACCGTTCCCCCGGCAGGATTGCGATTCGCACGTCGATCGGGCCGTCGGCATCCTCGATGCCGGCGGATAGCTTCCAGGACGGGTGATAGGGGCCCATCCAGTCCACGTAGGGAAGGGAGCGCAACCATTCCAGCGCGGCTGGTTCGGCACGGACGAGGAACCCATTCTGCGGAACGTACCGGAGGATTGAAATCCCATGGGACTCCCAGTCGAAACGCCAGCGATCCTTGAAGGGCGCATGGACGTGGACGAGGCCGATGGATGTCTCCCGTCCGTTCCGCGGCCACGGTCCCGCCGACTGGGATTCGAGGACGCGAAGGGGCTGGGGTCCGCCAAGGAGGTGAAGGACGGACCCGTCCGGCATGGGATCAGCCCGGTGTCCTCGTTCGGCAAGCCGATCGAGGGACGAGGGCGGCCCTCGGGCAACGACGAAGGCGGAGTACTCCTCGAGGAGTTCCGCTCCGGCCGCGTGCACATCCTCGGCCCGCGCGCGGGTGCGGAACGTGAGCCAACCGTCTGGCGACGCCGAGGGAGCATCCCGGGCGGCCTCAAGAGTCCGAGGGGAGAGTGGCAGGGCCCCGGCCGCGAGGACCACAACCATGAGAATCACTCGCGCCGTGCGGGTGTGCGTGTCCGGTTCCTCCTCCAAAGCATCGGCCGGGGAATGCGCGAGAGGCAGCCGACCCGGCAAGAACATGGTGGCTGCACATTAGGTTTTTGGCTCGATTCCTGCCCGTCACTCGGCCAGGATTCGGGTCGCCTGGAGCACGCCCTTCTGGAAGAGGAGTGTGTAGTAGTTCGGCGAGTGTCCCGTCCCCCGCATCTTCACGCACCGGATTCGGCGCTGGATGTTCGCGTCGTCGACTCGCTCCATCTTCGTGTGGATGATGCCGTCGGACAGGAACTCCTCGCCGTTCTTGCCGAAATCCTCGCTGCCCGGTTTCAGCTCGCTGATGAGAAGCGTCGTCGCCTTCAGATCCCGCACCCACTCGAACAGCTGGAACAGCTCCTCCCGTGGGTTTTCGAACCGGGCCATGACCTCGAGCACGGGAAGGGAGTCGACGACGAGGAGTTCGTAGTTCAGGCTCCGTTTCATGTTCGACGCGTACATCTTGAAAATCTCGAGCCAGGTCCGCTCCGTCATTCCGTTCAGGTTCCGGCGAATCATCCCAAGATCGACGATGCTCACCTTGTCTTCGACGTCTTTGGGCCCCAGGCTCATGCTGATCAGGTGCCGTGTGAGGTTGTCGCGGCCCTGCTCAAGGGAAATGTAGGTCCCCGGCGCGCCCTCCCGGAGGGCGTTCTGATAGAGGACGTTGAAGGCAATCGTCGACTTCATCGTGCCGGGTTCGCCCGCGAGCAGGACGATGTGGCCTCGGGGGATGCCCCCGCTCAGCTTTTCGTCGAAGCCGTGGATGAACGTGCGGACCCGATCCTCGGGAGCCATCCGAGTCCGTTCGATTCCGAGGATGGCGTATAACGATTCCGAGGCCGTTATCAGCCGCGAAATCCCGGGTGCGGGCCCTCAACCGAGGGAGAAAAAGAAGGGGGGAGTCAGAGGAAGTTGTGAGTGCGGTCACGCAAGGCGTGCCCGGATATCTTGGTTTTTGAACTCAGTCTGTGAGCAGAGGGGCGGTTGGAAACGTTTATTTGTTATCATATCTGTTACCATGGCCCCGGGGTTGGAGTTCCTTGTTTCTCCCGGAGCAGAACCTCAAGGACTTGGTCGTCTCGCGCCTTCGGAGCCAAGAGCAGTCGATTAGCGGTCTCACAAAGCACCTTCAGCAGGGAGGCTACAGCTTCCACCGACTCTTCGTGACGGGCTACCTGAAGGCCCTGGCGGATCTCGGGATCTTGAGGGAGAAGGAGATACCGCCGGCGAAGGTCTACACGGTCTCCTCCCACCGCGATCGGAACTTGTACGAGCTCGTGGGCGACCGATGCCGGGAAACGAGTCCCGACGAACGGGTCCAGACTCGCCTCGCGGTCGGGATCCTACAAAGGCTGTTCCGCCGACCCGTGTTCCTCCGCGAGCTCCGAGAGTGCGGGTTCGCGGAGGAGATTCATGCGCCGTCGGCGTCCCGCGATGAGCGGGATGAGGCCCGGCGGTCCCTGTCGAAGCTCGGGTTGCAGATGCCGATCAACGAACCTGCCTATGTCCTCGAGGAACGTCGGAACGAGATGAGAGACGCAATCCTGGCAGACCTCCTCGTTGAGAAGTTCGGGATGGCGTCCCTCGTCCTCGAGACGAAGCAGACGAAACTCATTGAGCGATGAGGGGAAGAGCTAGGCCGTCGGGGTGGACGCTCAGCTCGGGCGCCGGTGTCCCGAATGCCTCCTCGGTCCCGCGCCCCCGCGAGCGTTGGTAGTCCGCGGTGAGGTTGCTCACTTCCGTGCCTGACCCGTTCCCCACGATCAGGGCGGGGCCCGCCGCTTTCCAGCTGCGTTCCCCACCGCCTCCAGCCCCGCGGGACGGAACCTCAACGTCAGCATCCGGACCAGTGCCAGACTGGGAGCGCCGCCCCCGACTGTCACCGCCCCATGAGGACGTTTTGGGTCTACAAGGGGACGCCCGGCCCCCCGGTCGAGCCTAGCGGATTTCCTAACAGACCCTCCCTATTTAATCATTCCCGGACGCCTTCCGAAGGCTCCGGGCGGACGGATCCCATGTCTCCGCGGGGCGGTCCACCCCGCGCCGCCCTCGACTTCTTGTATCTACCGTACGTCGACAGGATCATGACGCCGCCCACGAAGAGGGCCCCGAACGTGCAGAGGAGACGCCAGGACTCGAGATCGGGCGAAAGGGGACCTCCCGTCAGGGGCGCGTTGAAATAGAAGTTGATGGCCGTCCCGACAATCAGGGCGCCCAGGGCCATCGGCATCCACACGCCGAGGAAGGCACGAACTCTCTCCGCGTTCATCGGCTCATCAAGTTGATGATCGCCTCGGCGGGCTCGCCGCCGCACGCCTCGAGCGCCTTGCGTGCCTCCTCCTCGGATACGCCCGCCTTCTCCGCGACGAGCCTGACGTCCTCCTCGGGAATGACAAGCCCCTTCGCCCCCTTCTCCTCCTTCGCCACGTCCGCGCGGGTGCGAACGACGGGCTCGCCGATGATCTGCCAGATCTTCTCTCCCTGGGCTGTCACGGCCGAGACAGGAACTCGTCGGAAGACGTACTCTTTGTCCGCTGTCCGGATGAGGACCTCTTCGACCTCGCCGAGATCCTCCTGCTCGATCCCGAGGCGCTTCATCATTTGTTTCATTTGTCTCGGGTTCATCCGTCCGCCCGGAATCATGGGATCACAGACGTTGGGATGGCTCGAAGGGTGGATAAACGTTCGCAGGTTCGATCGGCTTCTCCCTTGACGAAGGGCACCGTCGCACGTTTATATAGGACGGGTCGAATGCAATTGGCGTTGCGAGTTGCCGTCGTCTTCAAGGATCGGTGTCAGCCCAAGCGATGTCGCCTCGAGTGCATCGCGGTGTGCCCACCCCAGCGGACGGGCACGGAGGTCATCTGGATCGATCCGGAGACCACCAAGGCCGCGATCAGCGAGGAGACGTGCATCTCGTGTGGCCTCTGCGTGAAGCGGTGCCCCTTCGACGCGATCCGCATCATCGGGCTCCCCGAGGAACTCAAGGAGGATCTCATTCACCAGTACGGGAAGAACGCGTTCCGGATGTTCCGCCTCCCCGTGCCCAAGAAGGGCACCGTGATCGGCCTCCTGGGCCCGAACGGAATCGGGAAGACGACGACGGTGAGCATCCTGAGCGGCGAGCAGGTGCCCAACATGGGTCGCTACCGCCGGAAGAAGCCTCCTTGCAGTACGTCGACCGGCTCAGCAAGGTATTTTCGGGCCACGTCAGGGATCTCCTCGGCCGAATCGACCGGAGCGACGGCCTCGATGCCCTCGTCGGATCCCTCGGCCTCGAGCCCTTTCTCGACCGGGACATTGCCCAGCTCTCCGGCGGCGAGCTGCAGCGGGTCGCGATCGCGGCGACCATGCTCAAAGACGCGGACGTCTACTTCTTCGACGAGCCGTCTTCCTACCTGGACATCTACCAGCGCCTCCAGGTCGCGAAGGTGATCCAGACTCTCGCAAAGGAGAAGTATGTCGTCGTCGTGGAGCACGACCTCGCGGTCCTCGATTTCCTCGCGGACACAGTGTACCTCATGTACGGGTCCGAGGGGGCCTACGGGATCATCGCCCAGCCCCGACCCGTCCGCACGGCGATCAACGTGTATCTCGACGGCTACCTGAAAGAAGAGAACATACGCTTTCGAAATCGGACGATTCGGTTCGAAAGTCGGCCTCCCCGCGGCGAGTGGCAGGCGGACGTCCTCGTGACCTTCGACGCCCTCACGAAACGGTTCGAAACCTTCGAACTCTCTGTGGCTCCGGGGCGCTTGCGCAAGGGCGAGGTCGTCGGAGTCGTCGGGCCCAATGCGACCGGGAAGACAACGTTCGTGAGGATGCTCGCGGGCGAGGAGCAGCCCACGACCGGGGCCGTGGAGGGCAGGTGGCACGTGTCGTACAAGCCCCAGTACCTCGAAACGTCGTACGAGGGGAGCGTCCGCGAACTGTTCGAGACCTCGATCGGAAAGAAGGCTGCTACGGGATACTTCGAGGCGGAGATCCTCGACCCTCTGCGGGTGCGGACAATGCTCGAGCGGGATGTCTCCACCCTCTCGGGTGGGGAACTCCAGCGCGTCGCGATCGCCCTCGGCCTGGGCCGTGACGCGGACATCTACCTCTTGGATGAGCCGTCCGCGTACCTCGACTCGAACCAGCGAATGGAGACTTCGAAGACGATACGCCGCGTCATGGAGAAGGAGGGCCGCACGGGTCTCATCGTTGACCACGACGTGTACTTCCTCGATATGGTCTCGGACAGCCTCATGGTGTTCTCGGGGGACCCGGGAGTTCGCGGACGCGGTGAAGGCCCTTTCCCGATGAGAGAAGGCATGAACCGCTTCCTGCAGATGGTGGGCGTCACGTTCCGGAGGGACGCGGACACGAATCGCCCGCGGATCAACAAGCTCGGCTCGCGGCTCGATCGAGAGCAGAAGTCGGCGGGCGAGTACTACTACGCGATTGAGGACGCGGCCCGAGCTTCCTAGGGCTCCCGGCCTAGCCTGTCTCCCGGAGGGGCGTCCGGGTCCGCAGTTTCTTCCAATAGATGTAGCCGAGAATCCCTGCGATTGCGACGATGACGACGATGAGGTCCACATTCTCCGTCGTCTCCGCGAAGATCGTCCAGCGCTCCACAAGGAACATCCCGCCGACCACGAGGACGGTGTTCCAGATCGCCGCTCCGACCGTAGAATACGCGACGAAGTTCCGAAGCCGCATCCGACCGATGCCCGCGGGGAACGAGATGAAGGAGCGGATGCCAGGGATCGCATGGCCGATCAGGACGCCGGCGTCCCCATACCGTGCGAACCAGCGTTCCGCCCACTCGAGGTCGCGATCGTTCAGCCCGATGAACCGGCCGTAGCGCGCGATCAGGGGTCGGCCGACCCGAGCTCCGATCTTGTAGGCCACGACGTTGCCGAGGGCAGCTCCCGCGGTCCCCGCGAGGACCACGAAGGGGGCGCTCAGGTCGCCCTTCGCCGCGAGAAAGCCCGCGAAGGGCATGATGAACTCGCTTGGGATCGGCGTGAGGATCCCCTCGAGGACCATGAGGAGGAAGATGCCCGGGTAGCCGACCTGGGACACGACATCGACGATCCATTCTGTGAGGCCGAGGAACAGGGATGCCATGGTGACGCCGCCGAGACCTCCTCGTTTCCTTCAACGTTTCGTGACCGTTATCAGCCGTCCCTGCCCCTCGGCTCCGGGCTCCCCGTCCTCGACCACGGGATGGCCCCTCAGATAGACGGCCCGGGGAAAACAGCCCTCCACGCCCTCGAAGGGAGTCCAGCCGCACTTGTAGCGGAGCCGCCTCGCGCGGATCCGTTCGATCCGTCGCGGGTCCACGACGACGACGTCGGCCTCGCGTCCGACCTCAATCGAGCCCTTGTCGAGGCCGAGAAGTCCCGCGGGCCGCGTGGCCATCGTCGTGACGATCCGATCGAGACTCACGTCGCCCGCCTTCGCCCTTCGGAGCAGGATCGGCAGGGACGTGGCGACGCCGGGAACCCCCGCGGGGGCCTCGTCGAAGGCGACCTCCTTCTCCTCCCGCGCATGGGGTGCGTGGTCGCTCGCAATCACGTCGATGCGACCCTCCGAGAAGGCCTTCCACAAGCCGTCTCGGTCCTCGGGCGACCGCAACGGTGGGTTCACCTTCCCAAACGCGCCGAGGCGCGCCCCCGCGTCGAGGACCAGATGGTGGGGCGTCGCCTCCGTCGTCGCGCCCGTCGGGACAGCCCGGAGGGCCTCGACACACGTGATGTGGGCGATATGCATGGGCGCCGAACCCCCGAAGATCGCCAGCTTCTTCAGGGCGCTCACCTCGCTCTCCTTCGGACGGGCCTTTCGGTGGCCATCCAGTCCCGCCGCTCGAACCCTTCGGAATTCCCGCGGGTCCTCCGCGTGGACGACCGTGAGCTTGCTCTGCTCCCGGGCGACCTCGAGGACCTCCCGGAGAGCCTCCTCGTCGATCTCGAGCCCCCCCGTTGTCTCCGCCATGTAGACTTTGAAGGCGACCGCGTCCGAAAGCCGGAGCGCAGAGCTCGCGGAGCGAGGGGCGGCAAGGAGCCCGTAGTCGATGGCGGCACGTCCCCCCACGGCGGCGACTTTCGCCTCGAAGGCGTCCGGGGTCGTGACCGGGGGTCGAGTGTTCGGCATGTCGAGGACCCCGGTGACGCCGCCGAGGGCCGCGGCCTGCGTCCCGTGCGCGAAATCCTCTTTCTCCGGGTACCCCGGATCCCGGAAGTGGACGTGCATGTCGATACAGCCCGGAAGGAGGAGGGCGTCTCCGTAGTCGCGGACGACATCGCCCCGGAGAATCTTCCGGATCGCAACGATCCGCTCGTCCTCGATCCCGAGGCTCAAGGGCTCGAGGCGTCCCTCGTGGAACGCGCGTCCCCTAAGGACGAGCATGTCCCGCTCCCAACTCCCTGCGGATCACGGCGCCTCTCGGCTCGACCTCGCCGAAAATCTCCGCCTGAAACCGGTAGACCCGGGTCGCCTCGTCGAGCCATGCATCCGCGAGGAGGCCGGCTTTCATGCATGCCTCCGAGAGGAAGTCCTCCGGGCTCCACTTCCATTCGACCGCGACTTGGGGCAGCAGCAGACCTCGGTAGGGTCCTCGGGCGATCTTGAGCCCGTCCACGCCGATGCGGACCATCCGAACCATGTCCTTGCGTTTCCGGGCCTCCATAAGTCGGGGCGGGGTCAGCAAGCTGACCTCCACGGTGACGGCGTCCAACTCGTCGGGTCGAAGGGGCGGGAATCGTGGGTCCTCCGCAGCCCCCTCCGCCCCCTTCATCACGGCCTTCGCGACGGGAAAGAACGGTTCCGGGAATCCGATGCATCCGCGAAGGTCGCCAGAGGGGTGCAGGTTCAGTGTGACGAACGCACCGCCCTTCTCCTCGAACGCTGGCGGCAAGCCGAAGGACCGCATCGGTCGCCGCTCGACGTGTGCTTCCAGGGCCTCCCGTGCGACGTGGACCGCGAGTTGCCCGTGGGCATCGGAGAAGCGCATCCCCGTGGACATGCGGGCACTTTCCTTAATATTGTCGCCGGAGTTCCCCACCCGTTCTCCGACCTCCGCGCAAACCTTTTATCGGGCGCGGCGCCATCGGACCATCGCGATAGGATGCGGGCCCGAATCCCCGTCTTCGAAATCATGACCCATGACCCCCTCACGATCGTGCCAGAGGCAACGATCGTCGAGGCGGCGGCCGCGATGCGTGAAAAGGAGGTCGGCAGTCTGATCGTCGTCGAGGACGCGAAGCCGATGGGCATCGTGACGGAGCGGGACATCGTCACGAAGGTCGTCGCCCTCGACAAGCGGCCCGGAGACCTACGGGTTGAGTCGATCATGAGTTCCCCCGTCGTGGCGATCCATCCTGATGCGGAGGTGGTCGAGGCGGCGCAGCTCATGTCCTCGAGGAAAATCCGCCGCCTCGCGGTCGTGAAGGAAGGCCGGCTCGCTGGCATCCTCACGGAGAATGACATCCTGCGGATCTGGCCGCAGCTCGTGGAAGTCACGCGTGAATACGCGAGGGCCGGCCTCGAGTCCGAGCTGAGGCGGGGCATCGAGGGTCACTGCGAGGCATGCGGCGTCTACTCGACGAACTTGGTGTGGGACCGAAACCTCCTCGCGTGCCCCGAGTGCAGGTCAGGATAATCGCGAAGCAATCTTTATAGTCCGTTTTCAGGTTCGTCCGCTGGTGCCGCGCCGCGTCGCAATTTCCCAAGAGGAACTCGCGTCCGTCCGCCGGCTCTACGAGAGTGTCATGTCCTACGCATGCCATGGCCTCTTCTTCCGCGAGGGAATGGCCCTCGCCGAGCACTTGCTGAAGGCCGCGGGGGACGAAGACCCTCTTGAGGCGGGCAAGGCGATCCTCGTCGAGCGAGGATGGGTCGAGGACGTGCGCTTCGCGGATGGGGGTGCCCGGGTCCGCGGGTCCATCGAGGTCGCCGGGGGCTCGGAGATGGAGACCTGCCATCGTCTTCGGGGCATCCTCTCGAAGCTGCTTGAGGCAAAGGCGAAGCGTCGGGTGCGTCTCGCCGAGGTCGAGTGCTCGAGCACGGGAGGGCGGGAGTGCGTCTTCGAGCCGGAGGGGTCCTCGTGAGCCTCGCGAATGCGGTCCGGGCTCTGAAGGAAGGAACGAAGGCCGAGGTTGCCGCCGTCATCCATCGGGACGGCCGGATCTTGGTCGCGGACTTGCCGGCGTCCGTGTCCCAGGAAACCTTCTCGATCATGTGTGCCGCGATCTTAGGCGCGGGGATGACGGCCTCCATGCAGTTGCATCACGAGCCACCCGGACGTGTGCTCCTCGAGTCCGAGGATGCCGTGATGCACATTCGTGAGGTCGGACGGAGGGCGATGCTCGTCCTTGTCGTTCCGCCGGGACAGGACGCGATGACTCTGGACGCCGCCTTGGCGCGGTTCGTGGAATCGACGTCCAAGGATCTCGCGTGAAGCCCTCCCGTAAGGCTTTATGGGTCAGGGTTCCATGGCCCGATGGGCCCGTGGTCTAGCGGTCAGGATGCGACTCTTACAAAGTCGAGATCGTCGGTTCGATTCCGACCGGGCCCATCGTCTCTCAGTGGCTCCAGAGACCTTGGAAAGGGTCACGTCAAGGGGATTCCCTCAGCCGCTTCAGGATGGGAATCGAGTCGATGCGGCTCGCGTCGAGGATCTCCCAATGGATGCCGTCGGGTTTCGGGAACGCCCGCTCCGTGCGGACGGTCTCCCGTGGCGTCACGATGAAGTCCAAAGGTTCGTCATGGACGCGCATCGGAAGATCTCGGTCGAGGACTTGGCAGGAGTGGACGGTCGTGAGAACCGGCGTCCCTTCGTCGACGGCGCGGACCGTGCGCGCGATCGCGAACTCGAGGTCGGAATAACCCCCACCCTTCCCGATCCGCCCGCCTCTCCGGTTCACGGCCACGGACCCCGCAAGGACGAGATCCACGGTCCCCATGTGGGCCGGCTGCACCCGGCGCCCGAGTCGGAGGGCACCCCGAAGCGAGGAGGCCGCACGGACATCCTGGATCCTCTTTGGATCGAGCGCGACGAAACAGTCCACCTCCCGGAGCCGAGGAACCGCCATGAAGACGACTTTCCCTTCTTCGAGGGCCCGTCGCCGCAGGGGTGCCTGCGGGCTGTCAGGGTTCGCCTTGATCGTCGTAGCCCTCCTCCACGGACCGAGGCGCACCGCCCTCTCCGCGGCGTCCTCCGCGCCCACGAAGTTCGGTATCCGGCCGTAGACAGGCCGTGGGAAACGCGCGATGCCGCGCGCCTCCATGAACTCCCAGATTTCCCGGCGGATCGCCTCCTTCGCAGGATCGACCTTCAAGGACGGTTCGGTCAAGGACTGGATCTCCCTGAGGGGCCCGATGTATCGCGAAGGTCCCGACCCACCTTCATGACATCTCCTCCTCTTGAGCCCCCCGGGGTCGCCCCCTCGGGCCGGGGCGAACGGGTTGGGCTACTGACGATCGTCCCTCGAGGGAAAGCCTAGGTCGACCCGGAGGTCCGCGAGACGGCCGAGGAAGGTGCCATCGAGGAGATGGATTCTCGTCTCGTCCACCCGCATGAGACCCTCATCGAAGAGGGGTCCGATGAACCGGGCGTGTATATCGTTCACGGGGATCCCCCCGCACAGCTCGTTGAAGGCGGGCACGACGACGGCCTCCTTGGGGAGGCGGGCGTACCGTGGATGCCCCCGGCGGAAGGGCGTCCGCATCCAGCAGGGAAGGAGGTGCCGATGGCCCAAGGGGTCTCTCAGGGCCACCGCGGGATGGTTGTGGCCCATGAGGAGCCTGGGCGCCTCCATGACCTTCTTGAAAGGCCACGCGTGGCCGTGGCAGAACCCTGCCTCTCCGATCCGGAAACCGTGGGGCGACTTGAATCGGACGGACCGGGGCACGACGTGCTTGAGCATGCCGTCGTGGTTTCCTTGGGCGATGTACATTTCCGGAAAGCGTCCCGCGAGATCCCGAAAGAAGACGTAGACATCGCGACGTTCCCTCGCGGCCATCTTGGGAACGAGGTGTTTCACGTCGCCGAGAATCACGAGGCGATCCGCGCCGCGACGGTCCGCGATGCGGACAATCCGCTCGGCCATCACCTCGGCCCGGCTCGGCATCCGCACTCCCTTCTCGGCGAGTTCCTGTTCCAGGCCAATGTGGAGGTCCGCGATGACGAGGATGTCGTCGGCCAGGAGGGCCGGTTCATCCGGGACGGGCTCGAGGTTCACGTGGCTACCAGGGTCCGCGGGCCTTTAACCCTTGTGCGCGGCCTCAGTCCCTCGGATCACGCGAGGAACGTCGCCAACACGCGGCCCACGTTCGCAGCCACATCTGTCGCCATCAAACCGTAGCTCTTCTCTTTGAAGGCGAGGTCTCCCGCGTACCCATTCACGAAGGCCGCGAGACGGGCCGCGTTGTAGGGGGTCATCCCCTTCGAGAGGAGACCTCCGACGACGCCACAGAGGACGTCCCCCGTGCCGCCCACCGTCATGCCCGGGTTGCCCGTGTAGTTGAACTTCGTTCCCGCGCCGTCGCTCACCACATCCACGTGGCCTTTGAGAAGGATCGTCACGTCGTGGGCCTTGGCGGCCTCTCGGACGAGGCCCGCCCTCGCCTCCGCCGACGGTGGCAAAGCCTTCCCGGTGAGGGCGAGGAATTCTCGGGCATGGGGCGTGAGCACGATGGTCTTCCCCTTCAAGCAGACGGGATCGCCGGCGACGGCCTTCAGGGCATCCGCGTCCAGGACGGTCGGGAGAGCCACCTCACGCACGATCTGCCGGACGGCTTCAAAGCTTTCCCGGGCTTCGCCCAGCCCCGGTCCCATGGCGAGGGCGTTCGCCTTCGTCGTGAGTTCCGCGACGCGCTTCACATCCTCCGCAAGGAGATGGCTTCCTCCGAGCGGGTGGACGATGAAGCTGGGCGAGTAGGACGCCACGACGTGGGCGATGGCGGACGGGACCGCGAGGTGGACCAAGTCCGCCCCGACTCCGAGGGCTCCGAGAGCCACGAGGGCCGGCGCACCCGTGAAGGGTCCGCCGCACACGATTAGAAGGCTCCCATTCTGCCCCTTGTGGCTTCCCGTTTCGGGCCTGGGATACAGGAGGAACTCCCCGGGGCCGATGCTCCGCGCGATGCGGGCCGGAATCCCGATGTCCACGATGTGAATCGTGCCGGAGTTCTGGGCGGTCATCCCCTCCTTCGCGTCGTGGAGGGCTACGGTCCCTTTGGGCCGGACCGTCGTGCTCGTCCCGAAGCCGCTCGGCACATCCACGCTCAGGATCGGCTTTCTGGACGCGTTCATGTCGTGGATCAGGGCGGCATAGGGCTCTCGCAGCTCCCCCTCCACGCCGATTCCCAGGAGCGCATCGATGATCAGGTCGGCCCGGGCCATCGCCTCCTCGCTTCGGTCGAGCCCCTCGAGGACGGGAATGTCCATGAGCCGCTCGAAGTTCGTCCTCGCTTCCGCCGTCGTGAGCTGGTCGGGCGGGCGGGAGAGGAGGACCTCCACCTGGGCGTCCTCGGCCAGGTGGCGTGCGGCGACGAAACCATCGCCGCCGTTGTTCCCCGTACCGCAGACGACGAGGACCCGCTTCCCCGACGCGGCGAACTCTCGGCGGGCGATGTCGGCCACGCCCTTGCCCGCCGTCTCCATGAGCTCGAGGATCGAGACGCCGAAGTGCTCCGCGTTGCGGTCGAGCACGCGCATCTCGACGGCAGAGATCATCGGCGCGGCATTCAGCCTTCCGTAGTTAAACATTGTCCGCGGGGTGTTAATACGCGGCGAGGACTTCCGTGGCCTCCATGGAGTTTCGGGCCCTCCGCCCTTTCGCTTGGGCCCTCGTCCTCGCCGGTTTCGTGCCCGTGAGCTGGGCCCTCGACGTGTACGTGGGCCCCGGCGTCCTCGTGTTCGGGACGGCGGCCATCGCGATCATCCCCCTCGCGTGGTTCATGGGTCGGGCCACGGAGGAGCTCGGCAAGCACGCGGGTCCAGGCATCGGGGGTCTGCTGAACGCGACCTTCGGGAACGCGACGGAGCTCATCATCGCCGTCTTCGCTCTCGCAAGGGGTCTCCACGAAGTCGTGAAAGCATCCCTCACGGGTGCTATCATTGGGAACGTGCTCCTCGTGCTCGGGCTCAGCATGCTCGTGGGAGGCTTGAAGCACAAGCGCCAGACCTTTTCCCGCGAGGCGTCTGGCATCCAGACCACGATGCTCCTGCTCGCCGTCATCGGCCTCGTGATGCCCGCCCTCTATGTGTTCTCGATCGGCGGCTCAGGGACCGCTCCGACGCTCGAAGAGATGAGCCTCGGAATCGCAGGTATCCTGATCCTGAGCTACCTCCTCGGCCTCTGGTTCTCCCTCCGGACCCATCGGCACGTGTTCAATCCCGTTGGCGAGGTCTCGGAAACGCCCGCTTGGTCGCGCCGGTCGTCCCTCGGGGTCCTCGTCCTCGCGACCCTCCTGGTCGCCTTGGAGAGCGAACTCCTCGTAGGGTCCATTGAGGCCGCGCGGGGAGCCCTCGACCTCACGGAGCTGTTTGTCGGAGTGATCATCATCGCGATCGTCGGCAACGCTGCCGAGCATGGCGGTGCGATCATCATGGCGTTCCACAACAAGATGGACCTCAGCGTCGCCATCGCGACGACGTCGACGACGCAGATCGCCCTGTTCGTTGCCCCGGTCCTCGTCTTCGCCTCCCTCCTCGTTGGCCCAGGACTCACCCTTGACTTCGAGATATTCGAACTCGTGTCCATTGCCCTGTCGACCGCCGTCCTCGCTGCCGTTGTCTCGGACGGCAAGAGCAACTGGTACGAGGGCGCCCTCCTCATCATGGTCTACGCGATCGTTGCGATCGCGTTCCTGTTCCACCCGTGAAACGATGGCGACGCACGCGCGTGGATGGAAGTACGGCCTCACGGCGAACGTCCTCGTGCTTGGGGTTGTATCCCTCCTCACGGACGTCAGCAGTGAGATGATCCTGCCGATCCTCCCTTTCTTCTTGACCGAGGTGCTCCTCGCGAACGCGTTCATCGTCGGAGCAATCGAAGGTTTCGCGGAGAGTGTCGTCGCATTCATGAAGGTCGTGTCAGGGCGATGGTCCGACATCGCCGGGAAGCGCAAGAGGTTCGTTGCCGGAGGATACGGCCTTTCCGCGGTCATGAAGATCCTGTTCCCTTTCGCCCCCGCGTGGCCCCACTTCCTCGCGATGCGGGCGGCGGAGCGGACCGGCAAGGGCCTCCGGGATGCCCCAAGGGACGCCCTGCTGTCCGAGTCGACGTCTCCGGAGACCCGCGGGAAGGCCTTCGGGTTCCACCGGACTATGGACACAACGGGAGCCGTCCTCGGTCCTCTCCTGACCCTCGGCCTTCTTGCCTGGATTGGCTCCTCGATGGCGGTGGGCGAGGCCTATCGAGCGATCTTCCTCATCGCGGCCGCTCCGGCGGCCGCATCCTTCGCCGTCGTGTTCCTCGTCAGGGACCCTGCGCGCCGGCCCTCCGTGAGGCGGCCTTTGCGCGTCGAGTTTCGCAGAATACCTCGCCCCCTCCTCGTGTTCATCGGCATCGCTGGCCTCTTCTCCTTCGCAGAGTTCTCCTATGCGTTCCTCCTCCTCCGCGTCGGGGACCTGGGCGAGACGACGACCGTCGCGATTCTCCTGTACGTCTTGTTCAACGTCGTGTACGCGTCCCACGCATTGCCCGCGGGGATCCTTTCGGACCGGATTGGCAGGAAGCCCGTGATCCTCGTCGGGTATGCGTGTTTCGCGGCCATGGCGTTCCTCCTCGCCGCGGCCCCGAGTCTCCCGACCCTCGTCCTCGGCTTCCTCTTCTACGGCCTGAGCCTCGGGATGGCGGAGGGGACCCAGCGGGCCCTCGTGGCGGACCTCGCCCCCCCGAATGCCAAGGGGACCGTCATGGGCATGTACCACACGAGCGTCGGGATCGTGAAGCTCGCCTCGGGTCTCGTCGCCGGGTTCCTGTGGGTCGTCCTTGCCCCGGAGGCGACGTTCTGGTTCGGATTCGTCGTGGCGGTCGTGGCGGGCGTCGCCTTGGTGCTGTGGAAGGCTCCCACTACGTCCTGAGTTTGCGCCCGAGCCGACGTTCCACGTCCGCGACCTTCGAGTCGATTTGGCCTTGGACGCCTCGACGGTCGTCGATCTTGATGATCGTGGACACGCGCTCACAGTCCTTCGCGACCTCGGTGTGGCACCTCGCGATGAGGGCAAACACCTCGGCGAGGGGGCCCTCCACGACGGTGCCCATGGCGTTCACTTTGTACGCAAGGCCGCTGCGATCGACAAGGTCAACGGCGCGGGCCACGTGGTCCCCGACGCTGGTCCCCACCCCGACGGGGGTGATGCTGAACTCGGCAATGGCCATCGGGATTGCCTCGGCAGACTCATATGGCCCCCCGTTCTTGGGCCTTTCGTGGGCGTGGATTACGGGAGACTCGCAGGGGACTACGACGCCGGGCGCGCGGACGAGGCGGTAGACCGCGAGTTCTGGCTCTCTGCCCTCCGCGAGCTTGGAGGGCTTTCCCCCGGGGAGCGAATCCTCGACGTGGGCGCGGGGACGGGTCGTTTCGCCCGCTTGCTCGCGGAGTTCGCGCAGGTCGTGGCGTTCGACGCGTCCCTCGACATGCTCTCCCATTCTCGGGGGAAGGGCGCCTTTGAACGAGTGCTCGGAGACGCCCACCGCCTGCCCTTCGCCCCGGACAGCTTTGACGCGGCGGTCGCCGTCATGGTCCTCCACCAGCTGAGGGATTATCCGTCCGCCCTCCGGGAGGTATCCCGGGTCGCTCGGAAAGCCGTAATTGCCACGGCGGACCTGGGGCGGGCCAACCTGGGCATCCTCGAGGAGGCGTTTCCGTCCCTCTTGGCGATCGATCGGGCCCGCTTCCCATCCGTGGAGGCGATCGGGCGGGCTCTCGGGACCGCAGGTTTCCGTCAGGTCACAGAGGAGGATCGTGTGTTGCATCGCGTCCTGCCCGTTCCCGCGCAGCTCGAACGCGTGCGGAGGAAGTACATATCGACCCTCGACCTGATCCCTCCCGAGGAGTTCCGCCGAGGCGTGGGGTTCCTGGAACGGGAGATGCCGCGTCGCCACGGAGATGAAATCGAGGTGAATCGCCGCTTCACGTTCGTAGTCGCTTCAAGGTGAAGGTAGCGGCCTCGCCACACTTCGGGCAGAAATGGCGGCCCTTCCGGTCCGTGTCCGCGAGGGTGCCGGAGAAGTGCATGACGCAATGGGGGTTTGAGTCGTGCTCAAGGCCGAGGGTATGACCGAGCTCGTGGACCGCCTCCTTCACGGCGCGCTCCTGCAACCGCTCCGCGCCGTCGTTGCGTAGCCGAGCCATGGAAATCACCCCGCAGCGACCCCGCAGCGTGGCGAGCCCAAACACGAAGTTCAGGCCAGGCTCGTAGAGATCGACGGACGTGACGCCTAGCACGCGGTCCCCCGGATCATCCTTACATGCGCCGAGGAAGGCAGAGGCCCGGTACTGGCCTCGACGCATGTCGTGCGCGCCCTCGGGAATCGCCACCCTCGCGGCCACCTTTACATCGCCCAGGAAGGAGAGTTCCCGTTGCAGGTGGTCGATCACCCCGGAGTCCACGGGCCCGAAGGCCTTCAGGGTGAGCCTCACCCCTTCACAACTCCGAGGGGCACGACGCGAGCGACGATCTTCGTGAGGCCCGCTCCCTCGGCGACACGGACGACGTCCTCCACGTTCTTGTAGGCGCCGGGAGCCTCCTCCACGACGCCGGCCTTCGAGGCCGCGTGGATGTAGATACCCCGCTTCCCGAGGTCCTGGATCACCTGGTTCGCACGATACGTACGGGTGGCCGCGGCCCGGGACATCTGGCGTCCCGCGCCATGGCAGCTCGATCCGAAGGATCGTTCCATGGCCGTCGGCATGCCGACGAGGACGAAGGAACAGGTGCCCATGTCGCCTGGAATCAGGACGGGCTGGCCAACCCCCTTGTACTCCGTCGGGGTCTCGGGGTGGCCGGGTGGGAAGGCACGCGTCGCTCCCTTGCGGTGGACGATGACCTTCCGGCGAGTGCCGTTGACGGCGTGCTCCTCGATCTTCCCGATGTTGTGGCAGACGTCGTACACGATGCGCATGCCGAGGGACTCCGCAGAGCGGCTAAACACCTTCGCGAAGGACCTCCGAGTCGCGTGGGTGATGAGCTGGCGGTTGTTCCAGGCGAAGTTCGCACCCGCGCACATGGCGGCCCAATAGTCTTGACCTTCCTTGGACGGGAGGGGCGCGCAGGCCAGCTGTCGGTCCGGCAGGGCAAACCCCTCCCTCTTCACGACGCCCTCGCACGTCGCGATGTAATCCGTCGCGATCTGGTGCCCGAAGCCCCGCGACCCCGTGTGAATCATGACGCAAATCTGGCCCGCCTCGCCGAGGTCGAGGGCCTTCGCGGCGCGCTCGTCATAGATCCGGTCCACCTTCTGAATCTCCACGAAATGGTTGCCGGCACCAAGGCTGCCAACCTGTCCCTTCCCCCGTGCCTTTGCCTTCTCGCTGACCCGGTCGACATCCGCGTCGGGCAGGCATCCTCGGGCCTCGATGCGGTCCGGGTCCTCGGGCCAGGCAAAGCCTCGGTCCACGGCCCAGGCGACGCCCTCCGTCGCGACGCGACCGAGATCCGAGTAGGATAGCTTCGTGAGGCCGCCCTCGCCCACGCCGCTCGGAACGTGGTCGAAGCACGTGTCGACGAGCTCCTTGATTCGCGGCCGTACGTCTGCCACCGTGAGGTCCGTTCGAACCAGGCGTACGCCGCAGTTGATATCGAACCCGATTCCGCCCGGGGAGATCACGCCCTCCTCGTGGTCGAAGGCCGCGACGCCGCCGATTGGGAAACCGTATCCCCAGTGAATGTCCGGCATGGCGAGAGACCGTCCCACGATTCCCGGCATCGTGGCGACGTTCGCGACTTGCTCCGCCGCCTGGTCCTGACGCAGCTTGGGGACCATGGGCTCGTCGATGAAGATGACCCCGCTCGTGCGCATGCCCGGCTTGTAGGACTGGGGGATCTCGTACCGGAATGCGTCAATCCTATGGAGAGGTCCGGACCATGCATCCGCCATCGTCCCACAACCGGGAGGCAACTTAAGGTACGAGTGCACATAAACGTTCGTGCCCGTGCGCTCTCCGACGTAAACTATATGTCCGACCATGTCATGCCATCGCATGGGTTGGGACGAGCTCCGGAAAGCCCGCTTGATCCTGCGTCGTCGTCTGGTGGGCATGCGCGGCGCGGGGGGCGCGGGACAAGGGCCGAGCCTCGCGAGGAGGGGGAGGTCACCGGGGTTCCGGCGGTTCCGCCGGCGGCAGGAGCTCGTCGCGCCCTTTTCTATTCAAGCCTCGCCCCCGCGGCTCCCGAGGCGGCCCGATGTGCGCCTTCCCGGGCGACGGGATCCCGCGCGCGGAGTCGAGACGACCGGGTCGGAGACGTTCGTCTTTCGTTCCCGGGTCTGTCTCCTGCGAAATGAGAACGAAGGTTCATATCGCAACGGGCGAATTCCTCAGGGATGGGACGCGCGAAAGGGTCCGCTCCCTCCCGAGAGCGCGACCTCGAACGGGAAGTCGCACGCCTGCGGCGGGAGATTGAATCCATGCGCCGTCGTCTTTCGGCGCAGGACGAACGGATCCGACGCCTCCTGTCGCGAGGCGACGATACAGCGCGCCGTCAGGCCGTCCTGATCGAGGCCCTTCAGCTCGGTGATCGGCCGAGAAGGGGCGATCGGGGCATCCTTCGAGAGTTGCAGGAGTCCGTGATTCGGGTCGAGGATTACCTGCTCAAGACCAGCGAGCGGATTGAGAACATCCTTTCCGCCTTGAAACAGCATCGGGAGTTCCTCGTGACGATGAACAACCGCGTTCTGAACGTGGGCACGAAAGACCGCATCCGCCTCGAGCTGGATGTGATGAAGAACACGTTGTCAATCCTCACGCTGAACGGCATGGAGTTGGACACCGACCTTGTCCGCGAGATTGAGAAGCTTCGGCGGACCCTGCCGGACGCGTCCGATCTCGCGGAATTGGAACGGGCTAAGGCGGAGCTCGACAAGAAGTTCAACGGCGAGCTGAAGAAGTTCGACCTCGACGCGATCTGGGCGAAGCGGAAGGAGATCCCGGGTTACGGGTGAGTTCAAGAGCGGGCCTCTCCGATGGCCATGATGGCCTCTCGGATGAGCCGGGCGGCCAAGAGGGAGGTCTGGCCGGAGTCCCACGCCGGGCTGACCTCGTTCACATCGATGCCCACGAGATCCGGACCCACCACGCGGAGCAGCCTCTTGATCTGCAGGGGCGCCAGCCCGAACGGCTCCGGATTCCCGACGGCAGGTGCGTACGCGGGGTCGATTCCGTCGATATCAATTGTGAGATAGATCTTGTCTCGGTCGATCGTTCTTAGGGCGTGGGCCGCCGCGGAGATGATTCCACGCTCGTGGATCTCGTAGGCGCTCACATAGCTCAGGCCGAGCCGTTCCAGGTCGTCCCGCTCCTCGCGGCTGTAGGATCGGACGCCCATGTAGATCACCCGCTCCACACCGACATGCTCTGCGATCCGCCGCGCGGAGCAAGCGTGGGACCACTTGTCATCCAGATACGTGTCGCGGAAGTCAAGGTGGGCATCGACACCGAGCACGCCGACTTCCTTCGGGAAGGCGCTCACAACGGCGGGCGCGAGGCTGTGCTCCCCACCGATTACGATCGGGATCTTCCCTGCGCGGAGGATGTCCCCCGCCATCTTCGAGACACCTTGGACCATTTCCTCGGAACGGCGGAAGGACGCCGTGTCGCCGAGGTCTGCGAAGGGGATCTCAAGGAGATCCCGCTGGTGGTCCATCATGTATCTCTCAAAGTTGTACGAAGCCTGGCGAATCGCGGCGGGGGCATGTCGCGACCCCCCTCGGAAGGAACAGGTCCGGTCGTAAGGGACCCCGAACAAGGCGACGCGCGCGTCCTCGAACGATGCACTCGCATCGGCGAACCGGAGAGGGGCCACGCCGGGGACATTGACTGCCAATATTTGAGGGCGACCCCAATCCTAGGGCGCGGACATTTTGCGCCGCCCCAGCGCCTCGACGTAGAGAATCTCCTGGCCCGGCTCCAGCTTCCCTTCGAACTCGGGAGGAATCGGCAGGTCGAAGGTCGCGTAGGTGGCGAGGTCCATGAGCTGTGCCGTGTTTCCATGCATGGAGAGGACCTGGGCCTTGCGCCTGTCGATGATCGGGACGCGGACCTTGTGGGTCACCGGGTGCACGATGGATCGCTTCTGTTCGTCGAACAATCCGACCGCCTCGAGCCGGGCCTTCGCCTCACCGTGTTTCCCTGGCTTCGACGTGGTCATACTGAGGATGCGACAGGGCTCCTCGTCGATGACAATGTACCGGTTGACTTTGAGTTCGCGGATTTCCGCTTGGGTCCACGACATGGGGAAGCCTGGCGCGACGATACGGGCGGCCCCATTAAAACGTTTCTCAGGTCTTGCGTCGGGGTTTCTTTCCATGGGTCCGTGGCTTCGTTCGGGACGGTCGCTTCTCCTTCTTGCGTCGGATGTCTTCGAGGCTCCGTTTCAGGGCCGCCGCAAGCTCCGGGCTGATACGTCGCTTCGTGTAGGCGTCCGCCCGGGCGGCCATTGCAATCTTTGACGCGAAGGCGCGTGCGACCGTGCCGCGTTGCCATGGAGGTGCCTGGTGCACGAGGGGGTGCTGGAAAAGGACGCCGTGTTTCGGGGGTTTCGCGCCCGTTCGGAGGTGCCGAAAGAGGGCTCGTTCCGCGCCGAGGAGCTGGATCGTTCCCGCGGGCGCACGGGCGAGGTCTTCGAGGTCTCCGGCGCGTGTGATCAGTCGAGCCGCAATCATGGGTCCGGCAAGGTCCGTCACGTTCGGGGCAAGGGTTCGGACGGATCGTTCCACGTAGGCTTCCATCGCCGACCGTCGAGTCCCGAGCTCCTTTACGAGGCCGGCCATCGCACGGAGCTCGCCTTCCTCCTGCTCCCCGAGGGCCGCTCCCACGCTGTCCCGATGCTCAATCGGCATCGCATCCCGGCGGCCGTGGGACGCGATGAGATCCAGGTAGGTTCCCTCGTCCACGGCTTTCGCGAGCTCGGGGAAGTGGAGCCCGTACCACTCGCGAAGCCGTTCCAGGAGCTGGTTCTCCTGCTCCTGAAGATCGTCCACCGCTGCCACGGCCTGGCGGAGGTGATCCTCTGGACGTATTGCCCTCCGCATGCGCCGCTTTGCGAGTTCGACCATAGTCGCGTGGAGAAGCTTTCGGTCGAAGCCGTATTCCTCTGGCTCGAGGAACGGCGCTCGCTCGGAGACGAGGTGGCCTCCCCCGCGCACGAGCCTGGGCTCGACGACGAACACCTCCTCGGAGGAGGCAATCAGCTCGCGCTCCTCGTCGAGGGTCTTCCAGTCCTCCACGAGCGCGAGACGGTCCGCGAGGGCCCCCGGATCTTTCGGGAACAGGCGCTTCTGGACGACCTTCGCCTCATCAAGGAGGAACGAGCCAAACCATGTCGTCACGAGGAGCATGGCTATCGCGGAAGGCGCTCGGCCCACAAAAGCGTATGCGCCGTCAGCGATTGCGCCGTGTCCCTGAACGCTTCGTCGGGGGGCGCCGTTTCGTGGGAGCCCCCTTGCGGAGGGCCCGCAGCTCGGAGGGTCGCAGGATGCCGTGTTCCGTGATGACGCCCTTCACGTACTTCGCTGGCGTCACGTCGAAGGCCGGATTCCGCGCGGGGCTCTCCTTCGGAGCGACGGGCTGTCCCTGGAAATGGAGGACCTCTTGGGGGGATCGCTCTTCAATCGGGATCTTGCTTCCCGTCGGCAGGTCGAAGTCGATCGTGGTCGACGGCGCCGCGGCGTAGAAGGGAACGTCGTTCTCCGCAGCCACGACGGCCAGCGTGTATGTGCCGATCTTGTTCGCGACGTCCCCGTTCGCGGCGATTCGGTCCGCGCCGACGAAGACGACATCCACAAGGCCGCGATTCAGAAAGTGTCCGCACGCTGCGTCCGTGATGACCGCGTGGTCGATCTCTTCCTGGACGAGCTCCCAGGCGGTGAGTCGTGACCCTTGGAGCCGCGGCCTCGTCTCCCCGACGTACACGAAGAAGCGTCGCCCCTTCCGCTTCGCAACGAGCAAGGGGGCCATGACCGTCCCGTAGTCCACGGTCGCGAGGGCGCCCGCGTTACAGTGCGTCAGGATGCGGGTCCCGGCGCGGATGAGCTTGGCTCCATGCTCCCCAATCTGGCGGCATCGCTCGACGTCTTCCTGGGCATACCGCTCCGCCGCCTCTATGAGATTCTCACCCTCCTTAGACGCGCGATTCATCCAGTCGATTGCATGGAAGAGGTCGTGGCCCGTGGGGCGTGTGCGCTGCAGTCGCTCCGCGGCGGCGTCCAGCGGTTGCCCTTGGAGATGGGCTTGGGCGAGACCGTACGCGGCCGCCGCTCCGATTGCGGGTGCCCCGCGGACCATCATGTCTTCGATCGCGCGGGCGACCTCCTCCGTATCCGACGCTTCGTGGATTCGGATGTCGAAGGGGAGGTACCGCTGATCGATGAGCTTGACGAGCCCGTCCTCCATCCACACGGTCCGCAGTTCGCGGCGTACCCCGTCCACGAGGACGCGCACAGGGCTCCCCCTAGGACCTCCGGAAGGATGAAAGGAGATCCGAAAGGGCCGGGCGCCTGTACTCGCGCTTCATGTCTCGCGTCAGGGAATCGTAGTAGGCGACCTGCTGTTCGACTCGCGATCGCTCTTCCTCGAGCCTACTCCGCTCCTCCCCAATCTCCCGGAGAGCCTCGACAAGCCTGCGCTCCCGCTGGCGCCAACGGCTGTGCTCCGTTTCCGTGGCTTCCAACGGGTTTCGCATGGGTCACCTCAGGAACAGGTGAGGCGGCGTCGCGGGTTCCAAGGTCTGGACAGGTTGCCGGCGGCCCGCGAGGAAGGACGCGTACTCGGAGACCTTCTTCCTGGCGTGATCCAGCTCTCGAAGGAGGTACATTCGGCGGCGTTCGAGCTGTCGGATGCGATCCTCGATGCGCTCGAGACGCTCCTGCCACCTCTCTCGTTCTTCGAGGGCGAGGAGCACTCCGGAAGGGTCCATGGCCGCGGGAATCCCAGAAGAGGGGGAGTATATAATCCTAGTGTCGTCCGATGCCGTCCCTGACCGCAAAAGGGCCGTTACTCCTCTCGGAATGTGAGGCCAGGGATGAAGTACCGGAGCAAGTCTGCGAGATTCATCACCTGGCTTAGGAAGTCCCTCGCGATTCCCTCCGTCGCATCGATTCCGAAGACGAGTTCAAGGTCGTCGACCTTCCCCACGCCGACGAAGCGGGCGACGGTCTTCTCCGAGGCCGCCTCGCTCACCTGAACCCGGCCGATCATGTTGTCCCCGTCTCTCGCCGTGGAGAGTCGGATGATATATCCCCGGCTTTCAAGCTCCCTTCGGGCGACGCGTCGCATGTCCGACTTGGTTTCCTTTGGCACCCCGCGACCCTCCGAGGGCCCATTCGTCCGAAGCGTTATAAAAGCTCGGCATGTATCGCATGGATGCTGCGCGTCCTGCTCGATTCGCAGTTGAGAACAAGCGACGCAGAGTGCGTCGAAGGTCGTTCGATCCGCGACGATTCGATGGGAATTTATACCGAGGCCACAATTGTGCGTGCCCGCGGGCTCGTGGTCTAGCGGTTATGACATCGCTCTCACACAGCGAAGGTCACCGGTTCGAATCCGGTCGAGCCCACTCCAGCTGCGCGTAGGGCCCCTCTCCTGCGTTGTCCAAGATCGAGGCGGGGTCGGAATCGCGGGGATCGAGCGGCGGCGGGACAACCGCGTGGAGGCCTTCATGACTGCGTCGATCGTCACGCGGTCTCTGCGTCCCGGACCCTACGGGTGCGGCGCGCCCTCCCCGCTCAGGAGCGCGAGGACGAGCAGGGCGACCAGGGCGAGCCCGGCGAGCGGGATGAGGGCGAGTCGTCGTGGCTCGTACCGCAGGTGCATGTAGTAGGCCACCACGAGGCTCGCCTTCACGGTTGCGAGGACAATCAGCAGGGTGATCTGTGTCGCCTGCTGCAACCCGAAGATCGTCACGTTCAGCTCAATGGCCGTCACGACGGCCAAGATGGCGAACACGAGGACGTACGGACGCTTCCTCAACTCCTCGCCCACCCGCCTTTCCCCTACCGTTGCCGTTTCGGCCATCCGTGCCGCCTCAGATTAGATAGACGATTGTGAACAGGAAGATCCACACCACGTCAACGAAGTGCCAGTAGAGGCCGATCAGCTCGACGGCTTCGTGGTTCTCCTTCGTGAATCCCCCGCGGAACGCCCGGAAAGTCGCGTAGCCCATCGCGAGGACGCCGCCCGTGACATGGGATCCGTGTACGCCCGTCTGGATGTAGAACGTGGAACCGTAGAGGGGGTTGCGGCCTCCCGGCGCCGTCGTGAAGGTGAGCCCCTCCTCGAAAAACAGCTTGATGTACTCGAAACCCTGGATGCTGAGGAACGTGATACCCAGGAGGAGGGTCGCCAGGAGGAGGAACTTCAGCCGGCTCTGGTTTCCTCGTTCGATCGCCGCGAGGGCCTCGACCATCGTGAGGCTGCTGCAGATCAGGATGAACGTGTTCACGCCCGTCAGCGGGACGTTCAGGACCTCGCCAGGTGCGGCCCAGTTGCCCGTCCGAACGCGGAGGGCCCACGAAGCTCCGATGATCGCGGAGAAGAACATGATCTCCGTCGCGAGAAAGAGCCACACCGCGAGCTTCCGTGCGCTCACGCGGACGAGTCCTGGCCGAGCCTCGACGGTTCCGTAATCCGCCCGCGAGGGGGTCTGCAGGTCGCTGCGGAGCCAGCCCGCCACGCCCGCGGCGAAGAGGAGGACGCCGAGGCCGAGGATCACCAAGCTCGTCACGAGCCCGACGTAGGCGACGGCCGCCCCGAGGCCAATCACGAAGGGCCAGAGGCTGCCATGGTGGACGGCCCCCTGGGCGTGGCTTTCCTCCTCCCCCTCGGCCATTCCCTGCCTCGATGCCTCTCGGGCATAAACCTTTTCCCTATAACCGCTTCGCTCGCCTCTCGTGAGGCCTTCCAATCCTCATTCCATCGTCCGTTTGAGGATCCGAAACGCATCCATGAGGTCCTTCTCTTCGAGGATGAGGATCGTGTCCGTGTAACAGCTCATCACCTGAAGGACGTTCAGTCCTTCCGTCGCGAGGGACGACGCGAGAAATGCCATCACTCCGGGTACCTCCTCAATGCTCTCGGGGCTCGTGACGCTCAGCTCGACGAGGCCCTTGCGGACCTTGAGGATGTTCCGGGGACTGATCGCCTTCGTGACCGCAGGGAGGGTGTCGTCCTCCACGATAAGGACGATCCCCTGGGAGGTCGGGATGAACCGGATGAGCCGGTTCGACGAAAGGAGTTCGTTCACGACCTTCTCGAGGAGGAGCAGGTTGTCGTAGGAGTACTGCACGGTCACCGTGCCGATGCGGGTCCGCGTCTCGAGCCGGGACCGGCGTAGGACGCGACGCACGGCCTGCTCCCGCCAGGATGCCCTCGGCGCGGCGCGGTACCGACGGCAGGCGGCGAGGACCGCGTCGAACCGGGTGATGTCCAGATCCTCGCCCGCCTTGCGCGCAAGGGCGGAGAGGTTCACCAAGTCTTGCGCGAGGCATTCCCGGATCGCGGGGCGTCCGTCTAGGTACGTCCACACGCGCTGGGCGATGCTCATGGAAGTCCCGGGCCGCAGGGATGTGAAGTCAAATATTAGACATTTCCGTCCCGAAGCGGTCAAAGCTGGTCAAAACGGTTATGTGAAGGCGCCCGCTCGCACGCTTCCCGGATTCCCATGGCCGAGCGCATCGTCCTCGCGTACTCGGGCGGACTCGACACGTCCGTCGCGATTCCCTGGCTCCAGGAGGAAGTCGGAGCCGATCTGATTGCCATCACGGTCGACGTGGGCCAGCAGGAAGACCTTGCGGTCGCCGCGAGCCGGGCACGGGCCATGGGGGCAATACACGCCGAAGTGATCGACGCTCAGGAGGAGTTCGTGGAGGAGTACCTCTTCCCCGCGATCCAGGCAAACGCGATGTATGAGGGCGCGTACCCCCTCAGCACGGCCCTCGGCCGTCCGCTCATCGTGAAGCACCTCGTCCGGGCCGCCCACGCCCACGACGCGGACGCCGTGGCCCACGGGTGCACGGGCAAGGGAAACGATCAGGTTCGGTTCGAGGTGGGCGTGGCAGCCCTTGACCCCAGCCTGCGCATCCTAGCGCCGATTCGCGTGTGGGGCATGACGCGCGAGCAGGAATTCGAATACGCCCAGGCCCGGCATCTCCCGATTACCGCGACGAAGAGGGTCTCTAGGTAGAGGAAGTGGGAGGTCGCCTTGAGGACCCAGCCTTCGAGCCCACGGAGGACGCTTTCTCGTGGACCATGAGCCCCATTCTCGCCCCTGGCAAGCCGGCCTACGTGGACATCCTCTTCGAAGGGGGGGTCCCCGTCCAGGCCGCCGGCGAGACGGAGTCCGTGGCGATCGTGAAAGGCCTGAACTCCTTGGGAGGTCTCCATGGCGTTGGCCGGATCGATCACATCGAGAGCCGCGTCGTGGGGATCAAGAGCCGCGAGGTCTACGAGTGTCCCGGGGCCACGATCCTGGTGACGGCTCACAAGGCCCTCGAGGCCTTGACCCTCTCGAAGGATCTGCTTCGCTTCAAGGCGGCGGTGGAATCGCGCTACGCGGAGCTTGTGTACGACGGCTTGTGGTACACGCCCCTCCGTGAATCGCTCCAGGCCTTTGTGGCGGCGTCCCAGGCCCGGGTCTCGGGCCGGGTGACGCTGAAGCTCTACAAAGGGTCCGTTGCGGTCGTGGGACGGGAGTCGCCCCACGCTCTCTACGACCACGGCCTCGCGACGTACGGAGCCGGGGACACGTTCGATGCCCATGCAGCGGAAGGGTTTGTCCGGCTCTGGGGCCTGCCGGCAAAGGTGTGGGCTCAGGCCGGAAAGAAGCGGGTCTCGGCGGACATCCCCAAGGAGGTGAAGAAGCCTGCAGCCACCGTCCCTACTCGCTAAGGTGGCATCCTTCTCCTTCGTCGCGCGCCCACCCGCCGCCTCGTACCTCTCCTCGCTGCCCTGGGACCGCCGCCTCGCGCAGGCGGACATTGCGGGGAGCCTTGCCCATGTTGTCGCCCTCCAGCGGGCAGGCCTGCTGACCCGCGCAGAAGCAAAGTCCCTCGCCTCCGCCCTTCGGACATGCCATGCGGAGATCGAGGCGGGGACCTTTCCCTGGGAGCCGTCCCTCGAGGATGTCCACACGAACATCGAGGCCCGGGTGATCTATCACGCGGGTCCCGCCGGGGAGAAGCTCCACGCGGCTCGGTCGCGCAACGACCAAGTGGCCCTCGACGAGCGCCTATACTTGCGGGCCGCGATCGAGTCTCTCCTCGGGAAGATCACGACCCTCGAGACCGCCCTCCTGACCCAGGCGAAGGCCACGACGGGTGTCGTGATTCCCGCCTACACACACCTCCAGCCCGCCCAGCCTTCCATCCTGTCCCACACGCTGCTGGCCCACTTCTGGCGCCTCGCCCGGGACGCGGATCGGCTCCACGATGCCTTCGCCCGCGTGAACATCAGCCCGGCGGGTGCCGCCGCGATCGC
>CAYGBO010000004.1:64919-79187 GCA_964348145.1 uncultured Methanomassiliicoccales archaeon | reverse complement strand
TGTACACGCCGTTCACCGTGCCGACGTCGCCCGAGGCGACGGTCACCGTCTCCGGGGAGGGCGTCCCGAGGTTCGCGAAGTCCGTGAAGGACACCGTGTGGGTGCCGGGCGGGATCTTGACCCAGGAGAGGCCCCACTCGTCCCGCGGAATGCCGTCCACGACGATCTTGCCAGGGACGCCCCAGGTCGGGTGGGCGTCGATGCTCGTCGTGACGCGGAGGAGTGAGGCAGGGGTACCGTCAAGGATCATCTCGATGGTCGAGAGGCTCGCATGAGCCGCCAGGAATTCCATGCGACGGTACTGCCTGTAGAAAGACCGGAACTCAACCTCCAGGTCCAACGGATCCCGGGCGTCGAGTCGGTCGAGAACGCGAAGAAGTCTCTCCCGCAAGTATACCCGGTGCAACACGTCTTCCCAGAACACACCATAGCCCAGCTCGCTCGGGAAGTAACCCATGTTTCCTTCGACAAAGTCCGCGCGATAATTCGGCCCGAACTGATGCCCGTAACCAAGGTTGTGGCCCGTCTCGTGTGAGACGATGCTCGTGAGCCCCTTCTGTCGCCTGCCGTCCGAGTAAAAGAGGCGATCCGTCTTGAGGAAAATCGCCGTGATGCCCGAGCCACCGAGCCCCGTGAATTCGCGCCCCGAAAAAACCATGGAGCGGTTGTCGTACAGAAGACTCACCGTGAGGACTTCGAAGACCCCTGGCTCGTCCGGGACGAACTGGGCGGAGTTATCGCGCAGGTACATCCAGACCGCATTGCCGTCGATGAACCCGTGATCGCCCTCGAATGTCGTGCTCCCATCCACCGCGGCCATGAGGGTAGGATACTCCTCGATGCGCCCGAAGGTCGTGTTCAGTTCCCAGGCCTTGAAGGGAAGGAACGTTCGCAGGTAGTTGGCCAGCTTATCGCCGGAGAACACCCACTGCAGCTCGCCATCCGCATACGCCTCGGAGCCGCTGAGAATGTAGCTGCGGATTTCGATCGCGTCCTCGGTGGGAGGACCCCGCGGGAGGGTCGCCGAGAGACCGCTCATCAAGTCGTTCACGATTCCCGAGAGGTAGTCCGCACGAAGGGCTGGCTCGACTTCTTCGTACTGCAGGCCATAGGGCGCACGGGCGTTTCCCCCCATCCACCATACGTAGGCCCAGTCAAGGTACCACTGGTACGCCGTCGGGTCGACGATCACCCTGTGGCCCGGGCCGCCGAAGGCGTTCAGCGGGAAGTCGACGGGCGTATTCAGATCATTGTCCCATTCCAACCGCCACCAGTCCTGCTCAGCCCCCGAGTCGGGATCCTTCATGCCTCGAACGAACCAGTGATCGATTCCCGCGGCGGGGTTGTCGAGGGCGCTCAGATTCACTAGGTAGAAGGCGAAACCAGGTCTAGGGGATCTCGGCCCGGGAGGGAACCGCGTGAGGTAGGTCTCCAGGATGTCGGAGGGAATCTCCCACCCGAGGAGCGGATCGAAGATGTCCATGGCTTCGGATCCGTCGCGCTGGGCGACGAGAGCCGTTAGGTTGAGTCGTCCCTGGGGAGCCTCGCGGAAGGCCGCCGCAGAGGCCATGTAGTCCACAAGTGAGGCGTGGTATCCTGGATTCGCTGCATGGATCTCGAACTCGAACCGTAGGTCGAACGTGTGCACGCTGTCCGGGTCGGGTGTGAGGGCTGTCTCGACCGAGTACGTAGAAAGGAGCCCCGCTGCAATTTCATCCGCAGCCACGTCGAAGCCAATGAGGTAAACGTCGACGGGGACCGTATCGGGAGGCCACGTCGCCTCAGGGTCGACGAAAAACACGAACTGGTCGGATGCGACTGGGATCCCGCCGTTCAGGGCCTCGACCCGCAGGATGTGCATGCCTTCCGTCCATGTCGACGTGTCGACCCAGTAGGGTGCGGCGATCGGAGAGGGGGCGCCGTCGTCCAAGGCGACGCGAACGGAGTCGAATCCCGTCCCGGAGATCGCGAGGCGGACCGTCGTTCCCGCGGGGATCGCAGCGTAGTCGAACGGCGACTCGAGGTCAATCAGCACGAGGTTCGCGGAGTTCGGCGGCAGGGCGGGCCGTGCGATCCCGGGAGGCAGGGGTTCCTCATGGGGTCCCTCCGCGGGTGCTTCCTGGTCCCACGGGAAGGGCTGCAAACCTGCCTGAGGCAAGAGCCCCAAGAGAACCAGTGCCGCGAAGACAAACGCCGCCGCGCGGGACAATGACCCCATTGAGCCGCCCCATGAACCCGTGAATGCCCGTGTTGACGTGACGATGTACCCCCTCGGTCATGAATCTGTCGCCAAGGGGCCCGTCAATAGGCCGATTCGCCCGTGGATACGGGCGTTGCGCCACCATGCCAAAAAGGCTTAAGCGACCGGGAAGTTGCGGAAGACTGTGGCGAATCCTCGACGTATCATCATCCTCGGGGCCGCCGGGCGTGACTTTCACAATTTCAACGTCTACTTTCGAGACCGACCCGAATACCACGTGGTCTGCTTCACGGCAACCCAGATCCCAGGAATCGCGTCCCGTCAGTATCCCCCCTCCCTCGCGGGAAGCCGGTACCCGGAGGGGATCCCGATCTTCCCCGAAAAGGAACTCCCTGATCTGATAGGCCGCTTCGAGGCCGATCTCGTGGTCTTCGCCTACAGCGACGTTGACTACGGACACGTGGGAAATCTCGCTGCGATCTCGAATGCCCATGGGGCCGACTTCCTGCTCCTCGGCGCAGAGCCGACGATGCTCAAGGCGAGCGTGCCCGTAATTGCCGTGTGCGCCGTCCGGACAGGGAGCGGTAAGAGTCAGACGTCTCGCCGCGTCGCCGAGATCCTCCGCACCCACGGCAAGAAGGTTGTCGTCGTGCGCCACCCCATGCCCTACGGGGACCTTGGATCTCAGGCGGTTCAGCGGTTCGCAAGCTACAAGGACCTTGAACGGCATGATTGCACGATCGAAGAGCGGGAGGAGTACGAGCCCCACATCGCGAAGGGGACCGTTGTCTACGCCGGCGTGGACTACGAGAAAATCCTCCGGCGAGCCGAGAAGGAGGCAGACATCATCCTCTGGGACGGCGGCAACAACGATACGCCCTTCTTCAAGCCCGACCTGCTCATCGTCCTCGTGGACCCTCACCGCCCCGGCCACGAGCTGACCTACTACCCGGGCGAGGCGAACCTCCGGATGGCGGACGTCGTGGTGATCAACAAGATCAACACGGCGAAACCCGAGGATGTGGAACGTGTCAGGGAGAACGTCCGCAAGGCCAACCCAGACGCCCTCGTTGTCGAGGCTGCGTCTCCGATCATGACGATGGATGGCGTCCCCGTGAAGGGCAAGAAGGTCCTCGTGATCGAGGACGGCCCCACCCTCACCCATGGAGGGATGAGCTACGGCGCGGGCTACCTCGCCGCAGAGCGCTTCGGGGCCTCGGAGATTGTCGACCCGAAGCCCTTCGCGGTCGGTTCCATCAAGGAGGCATACGTGAAGTATCCCCACGCGGGCAAGGTCCTGCCCGCGATGGGCTATGGCCCTCAGCAGATCAGGGAACTCGAGCAGACCGTGGACGCTGTGCCCTGCGATGTCGTCGTCTGCGGAACACCCATCGACCTTCGTCGAGTGCTGAAATCCAAGAAGCCCGTGGTCCAGGTTCGCTATGAGCTGGACGAAATCGGACACCCGAACCTGGAGGACGTCCTCCGGGACCGGAAGCTCATCTGATCGCCCAGTCGTCGGATCTTCGTCGCATCCGTCTCCCGAGGGAGGAATCTCGTCGCGCGTACCTTTATTCGGGACTGGCCGATGCATGGTGCAGGACGTACGCACATGCCGAGGAAGATTGCCGTAATCGGCGCGGGGGAGATGGGCCACGGGATCGCAGAACTCGCTGCGCTGCGAGGCTATGCGGTATCCCTGCGGGACATCAGGCAGGAGTACCTCGACCGCGGGATGGAGAGGTTACGCTGGTCCCTCGACAAACTCGTCGAAAGGGCCCAGATCCAGCGGAAGGAAGCGGACGCGGCCCTCGTCCGCATCCGGCCAACCTTGGAACTGACGGAGGCCGTGCGTGGCGCCGATTTCGTGATCGAGGCGGTATTCGAGGACCTGGAACTCAAGAAGAAGGTCTTCAGCGAACTCGACGCGGCAGCGCCCGCCAAGGCGATCCTGGCCTCGAACACGAGCGGCATCCCCATCCGCCACATGGCCTCGGCCACGAACCGGCCTGATAAGGTCGTGGGGATGCACTTTTTCAATCCCCCCATGGTCATGCCCCTCGTCGAAATCGTGCGCGCGGAGACGACGAGCGACGCGACCGTAGAAGATGCGCTGAAGCTCGCAAAATCCCTCGGCAAGACACCGATCGTCGTCCGGAAGGACGTCCCGGGCTTCATCACAACCCGTGTCATCGCGCCTTACCTCAATGAAGCGGCCTGGATCCACCACGAGGAAGGCATCCCCATGGAGACGATTGACGCAGCGATGCGCTTCCGAGCGGGGTTCCCCATGGGCCCCTTCGAGCTCGCGGATCAAGTGGGCATCGACGTGCTCGTCACATTGCTGAGGAACGCAGGACAGAGGATACCGCCACCGGTCCAGATTCAATACGACCGAAAGCGATACGGTCGGAAGACCGGCGAGGGCTTCTACTCGTATCGCGAAGGCCGCCCCAAGCTCCGCCCGGAGATGGGTCAGACGTTCGAGCCGATACGCATCCTCGCTCCGATCATTAATGAGGCCGCGGAGCTCGTAGCCACGGATGTCGCGAGTCCTCCGGAGATCGACGAGGCCATGCGGCTCGGAACGGCCTTTCCGAAGGGTCCCCTCGCTCTGGCCGACGAACTCGGGATCGACGCCGTGGTGGCGACCTTGCGGGGGCATCCCAGGACGAAGACCTCCAAGCTCCTACAGGACATGGTCGCTCGTGGCGATCTCGGGTCCAAGGCCAGAAGGGGTTTCTATGAACACGGCTCTTCCGGGTCTGTAGCGGGCTTTGAGACGATTCAAGTGAGCAAGGACGCCGCAACGCATGTGGCAACCCTCGTGCTCAACCGACCGGATCGGCTGAACACCCTGACCCCGCAGATGTTGGACGAGATCGAGCGAGCCGTGGCGGATCTCGAGCGGGCCGACGAGGTCCGGTGCGTTATCGTGACGGGAGCGGGAGACCGGGCGTTCTGCGCGGGGGCCGACGTGAGCGCCTTTGGCGCCGTCTCCAAGGCCTTACAAGTTTGGCAATTCTCCCGCCGGGCGGAAACCGTCGTGAATCGCCTGGCGAACTTCCCGAAGCCTACGGTTGCGGCCCTGAACGGGTACGCCTACGGAGGGGGCCTCGAAATTGCCCTCGCCTGCGACTTCCGGATCGCGGCCCAGCGGGCAAAGATTGGGCAGACGGAGATCTCCCTCGGTCTCGTTCCGGGGGCGGGCGGGACCCAGCGGCTTGTCCGGATGCTCGGAGAGGCGAAGGCCAAGGAACTCGTCCTGCTCGGCTCCCGCCTGAGCGCCGAAGAAGCACTCGCCGTGGGCCTCGTCACGAAGGTCGTGGACAACGAAGCCCTCGAGGCTGAGGCCCGGAACTTCGCGGAGCGCTTGGCTCGGGGCCCACCTGTGGCCATGCAGCTTGCGAAAACTCTCGTGACCCGTGGAGGGGATCTACCCATCGATGCGGGACTCGTGATGGAGGCGATGGCCTTTGGGCTCGCGGCCTCCTCAGAGGACATCTACGAGGGAATCCAGGCATTCATGGAGAAGCGCGAGCCCAAGTTCAAGGGCGAGTGACCTTCCAGGGGACCGGCCGATGCGACCGCGCCCCTCGACGGGACGGCAGCGAACGCGGACGAGGAGCGCCCATCGCGGCGGAACGTTCTATAGGAACGAGGGCCTCCGGGATGGGGGAAGGGCATTCGGCGGGGGTTCCGTGGGATGAGGGAAGGCGGCTCCGAGGAGGATGTCGATGACATACCGGATGCGGATCTCCCCACGTATGTGGGATCGACGACCTTTTACAAGCTTCCGCTGTGTCCGGATGAAACGAGCTTGCGAGAGTCCCGCGCACAGGTCGCAATCGTGGGCGCACCCTTCGACGAGGGCACGTCTTCCCGACCGGGAGCCCGGTTCGGGCCCCGTGCGATTCGAGGGGCGACCTATCTGTCCGGTGCTCTGTGGTCGATCCAACTCGGAGTTGACGTGCTGAGCAAAGTTCGCTGCGTGGACGCTGGCGACGCGCCCGTGGTGCCCTCACGCATGGAGCGCGCCCATCGGGTGATCAGGGAAAAGGTTCGGAGCGTCGCGAAGGCAGGGGTGATCCCTGTCATCCTGGGTGGGGACCACTCGATCACGTACCCGGCCGCGGCCGCCGTGAGCGAGGTGCACGCTCCAAGGCGGATTGGCATGGTTCACTTCGACGCCCACGCGGACACCGCCCCGGAGGTCTGGGGAGCGCTGCTGAGTCACGGAACGCCCATGCGTCGACTCATCGAAGAGGGCTGGATCGACGGCAAGAACTTCGTCCAAGTCGGGCTCCGCGGATACTGGCCCGAGGAGGAAACCTTCCGGTGGATGCGCGAGAAGGGCTTGCGGTGGCACACGATGGTTGAGATCGAGGAGCGTGGAGCGGAAGCCGTGATCCAGGACGCGATCGCTGAGGCTCTCGATGGTCCCGAGGCGATCTATCTCTCTGTCGACATCGACGTCTTGGATCCTTCAGTCGCACCGGGAACGGGAACCCCCGAGCCGGGAGGCTTCATCTCGAGGGAGCTTCTGCGGGCGATTCGGCAGATCGTGGGCCGCGTCGATCTCGTTGGGATGGACGTCGTCGAGGTTTCGCCCCCCTTCGACCACGCGGAGATCACTTCGATGGCGGCGAACCGTTGCATTCTCGAGGCACTCTCCGCCCTCGCGGCAAAGCGCGGCCCGGGAACGCAGACGCCTTGATCGGTCACCTTGCGGTCCTGACGGCTTCCTCGATCTCCAAGGCGATTGTACTGAGGTCCGCCGCCAAGTCGCGTAGTCTCTCACGATAGAGGTCGATTGCCGATGCTCGCGTCGCGGCAAGGACTCCAAGTTCCTCACGGAAATCGAAGTTCCTGAGGGCCGCCTTCGCCTCGATTCCCTTATACTCCTGCCAGAGGTTCCAGTACGGCGCGAGGTGACCCTGTCCGCCCCAGGCGATCGTTTTCGGGCCTCCGAGTCGGATTTCGCCGATTGCCGCCTCGGCGTCGTGGTGGGCCATTTCCTCCACGAACGGGTCGAGACTCATGCGCGGGATGTACCAGCTCTGGGCCACCCACCATTCGAGATGGCGGAGCCCTCCCTGGACCCTACCCGAAGCGAGATCTTTGAGGGCGAGTCCCAGATGGACCGCGTCCATCTCGAGCTGCTGATGGGGGTAGATCGTGCCATCCCACACATCGAGGCCCGTGAACTCCGTCAGGGAAAGCCGAAGGGCCTCCCGGAGATGTTCCTGAACGGCCGGCGCTTTCTCGGGCGGGATTCCCTTCTTCACGCGGTCGTACGCCGAAACGGCGCTCTTGTATCGCTCGAACGCCTCTCTCAGCTCGTCAATCGCGCCATCGCTCCCTCCCAAGAGAGATCGCATTGTACGGAAGTCGAGGTTGTCTCCCAGGTGCTTCACCCGCCTTCCGAAGTCCCACGGCTGGATCGGGTTACGATCCAACTCGACGAACACCCGCGTCACGAACTCCGCGGTATCCCGGAGGTAGCCGAAGTCGATCACATCAATCGTGTCCCGGTTCGTGTGGTATACAGTGTTTGTGTAGGTGTCGCCCGAGGAGGAGAAGGTGAATCCCGGCACCCCTGCCGCCACGTACGTCCATAGCTCGTTCCAGCTGAAGGCCTCTTGGACGCTGAACCCATAGGGCGCGAGGCGGTTGAACCGCCCAAGGGTCCGCATGAGGAAGGATCGGAGTTCTTGATTCACATTGACCTCGAGGGGATCTCCGGCGAATCCCATGCCCTCGAGGTTGATGAGGGCCACGGCCTGGGTCTGCCATTCAGGATGGGCCTGCGTGATTCGATACCACGATCCGATGAGCCAGTCGTAGTAGGTGTCCATGACTCCCCACTCTTCGCCCGTCGACGTCATGAACACGAGCGTGCGCGAAGGCTGGTAGCCGCTTTCCATGATTGCCTTCGCGATCGCGAGGACGGCGGCTACACCGGACGTGTCGTCAATCGCTCCCTGGAACCACGCGTCGTGGTGCGCGTTAAACAGAATCAGCTGATCGGGCCAGACCCGTCCCGGGATGTATCCGATTGTGTTGTAGCCGATCGTGTCCAGCTCAATCTCCACGTCGAGCTTCATCGTGCCTGTCACGGTCCCCTGCTCGAGCAGGTCCAAGATCGTCAAGGCATCATCCTTGCTGATCGTGATGAAGGAGCCGCAAAGGACGGGATCACACACGGAGTCGAAGCCGCCGACGGCGTTGGGCGCCTGGTAGTAGTCTCCACCGGGGAGGGCCGTGATGATCGTTCCGAGGGCGCCGCGGGCGACGGCCTCCATGGCGATGTGGTTCGTCCACACCTCGTCGAAGTCCCAGTCTGCGAGGACGAGCTTTCCGACGGGCGACACGCCCCGCGCCTCGTAGTCCATCGCCCTTCCCTTCCCGACGAAGACAATCTCACCCGTGAGACCCTCTTGCGGGGTCGGCGGCACGCCACCATGGCTCGCGGCCGGGAAGGTCCAGGTTTGCCCGTCCGCCGAGACGGTAAGCGACGCGCCGAGGAACCGCCACATGTCGACGGGCACGTGTTCGATCCCTACGTCCTGGAGGCCGAGTGCTTCCATCTCCCCGACGACGTAGGTCGCGGTCTCAAGATCCTCCGGTGACCCGGCCGTCCGGAATCCCCAGGGCGTCGAGCCGATCGCGGTCAGATCTTGGATGACCCTTCGCATGTAGCCTGCATCGAGTTCGGCAGCCAGCGCGCTGCCGGAATCCGTCTCGGCATCCACCGCCACAGGAACCGAGATCGCCGTCGCCACAATCAGCATCGAAAGCACACCGAGGCACCAACGTCGCATGTGACCCCCACCTCCCGCGTCCACGATTGCCTCCGCGGGTCTCCCCGAATCTACCTTTCTCTAGAAAAGTCTATGCCCCGCGACCTCGGAGGGACAGGGGTTCAAAGGACGGGTCGCGGGTCGAGAAAAGGCGGCGAACCTTCTTATCTCGCCGCCTGCATGGTCCATCAGGGAGACGATGCCGGAGGCCGTCATCGTAGAAGCAGTCCGAACCCCCATCGGGAAGAGGGGCGGATCTCTCAAGGACGTTCGACCTGACGATCTGGCGGCCCTCGTGCTACGGGAGGTCGTCGACCGGGCCAAGCTTGAACCCAAGGTCCTTGAGGACGTCGTCTTGGGCTGCGTCACTCAGATCGACGAGCAGGGGCTGGACATTGCCCGCATCGCGAGTCTCATCGCAGGATTCCCGGAATCCGTTCCAGGTGTCAGCGTGAATCGATTATGCGCCTCCGGCCAGCAAGCTGTGAATTTCGCTTCGACCTCCATCATGTCGGGGATGAACGACATCGTGATTGCCGGCGGCGTAGAATCCATGTCCCGGGTCCCCATCGGTTCCGATGGAGGTCCTTTGAGTCAGAAGTTGATCGACCGATACGAGATCGTCCCGCAGGGCATCTCGGCAGACCTCGTCGCCGACAGGTATAAGATCACGCGTGAGGAGATGGACGAGTACTCCCTCGGGTCCCATCGGAAAGCGATCCGTGCAATCGACGAGGGTCGCTTCAAGCGCGAGATCCTCCCCGTTCCCGTCGCGGACGATGGTGGAAAAACGCGCATCTTCGCCACGGACGAGCACCCTCGACGAAATACGTCCCTCGAGAAGCTCGCGGCGCTTCCTCCTGCCTTCAAGCCAGACGGTCGGATCACGGCGGGCAATTCGAGCGGCATCAACGACGGAGCCGCCGCCCTGCTTCTCACGACTCCCGAGAAGGCGAAGGACCTCGGGCTTCAGCCTCGGGCCCGGATCCGCGCGATGGCCACCGCGGGTGTGAATCCGACAGTCATGCTCGACGGTACAATCCCCGCGATTCGCAAGGCCCTCGCCAAGGCGGATCTGAACGTCGAGGGCATCGACCTCTGGGAGGTGAACGAGGCGTTCGCCTCTGTGCCTATCGCGACGCGGCACACAATCGGGTTCGAGGATGCGAAGCTGAACGTGAACGGCGGCGCGATTGCTCTGGGTCACCCCCTTGGATGCACGGGGGCACGGCTTCTTACGACGCTGCTTCACGAACTCGAACGCCAGGATCTCCGCGTCGGACTCTCGACCCTTTGCATCGGGTTCGGAATGGGATCCGCGACGATCCTCGAGCGCATTGGGTGAAACGGGCGTCGTCCTTGGGTCGCATCCCGGGGATTTCGGACCGGAATCCCAGCCCCATCGCACTCCAAGCATCGGCTCACCCGGGGGTGCTCCAGGGAGGTTTCCGCATCGAACCCAGCACTTCTACGCCGGAAAAGACAAACCCAAGTTCCGTTCTCCGGTGTCGCGGGAGCCGATGACCGCGCGCCTTCACGTCCTGGATTCGTCGGATTGCGTAGCGATCGACGAAGCGACGCGCACCCTCCTTTCCAAGGCGGGCGTGAACGTCCTCAGCGCTCCTGCGCGGGAAGTCCTCGCCGCGCATGGGGCTTCCGTGGAGCACAAGGACACCCGTGTCCGATTCTCCTCGGGTGTGATCGACACGGCGCTCCGTGACGCTCCCAGAAAGGTCGTCCTCGGGTCCCGAGACGGGAAGCATGACCTGCAGCTCCCGGACGGTCGGCCCCACGTCACGACAGACGGAGCGGGCGTCACCGTGGTGGACTTTGAGTCGGGGGACCGTCGCCCGAGCACATCCCGGGACCTTGCCGATCTCACCCGTGTCGCCGATGCGTTGGAAGCAGTGGACGTCCAATGGCCGATGGTCGTGGCTGGAGACGTGCCCCGAGATCGGCACAGTCTCGTCGAGGCCGCGGTGGCCTTTGAGCAGACGACGAAGCATGTCCAGCACGAGGCCCTCTCCCGGGAGGACGCGGAAACGATGGTTCGGATGGCCGCCACGCTCGTCGGCGGATCCGACAAACTCGCTCGCCGCCCCATTCTCTCGTCTGTCCACGCTCCCGTCAGCCCTCTCCAGCTGGAGGCGGGCTCCACGGAAGCGATGATGGCCCTCGCCCGCGCGAAAGTGCCCGTCCTGCCCCTCTCCATGGTCCTCATGGGTGGAAGCAGCCCCGTGGATCTCGCGAGCGCCCTCGTGATCGCCAATGCGGAAATCCTCGCCTCCCTCTGCGTCGCCCAAGGCGCTGCGTCTGGAGCTCCCGTCTTCTGGAGCATCTGCTCCGGACCCATTGACATGCGCACGGGTTCCTTTGCCGCAGGTTCACCGGAGGCCGCTCTCCTGAACGTGGCCGGCGTCGACATGGCCCGCCACTATGGCCTACCCTGCCTCACCGCAGGTTTCGCGTGCGACGCGGCCGACGCGGGGTCCCAGGCCGCTGCGGAGAAGATCGGGACGGGACTCATGGCCATGCTGGCGGGTGCGGACCTCATCTCAGGGATCGGCGCTCTTGAGACGGACAGCACGTTCAGCATGGAACAGCTCGTCATCGATGCGGAGTTTGTCGACTACGCCCGAACGTGTCTGGACCCGTTTCGGGTCGACCCGGACACGATTCACCTGGATATGCTGTCCCGACTCGGCCCCGGTGGCAACTACCTCCGTGAAAGGCACACTCTGACTCACTTTCGTGACGCCCTGTGGTCCCCGCGCCTCTTCGCCCGGGACGGGTACGTGGAAGGACGGGCCGCGGAGGAACGACTGCGGAAAGACGCGAGGCAGCGCGCGGATGACTTGAGGCGAAAGCACGTTCCGCTCCCCCTCGAGGATGACGTCCGACGAGCGATGTGGAAAGTCTCTGGATGCGAACCGGTCACGAGCCGTCCTTGAGGCCCTGCGATCTCGCAGGAACGAACGGGTGCGCGTCGACCAGTCGCAACGCAGAGGCCGCGGCGCCCCATCACGCCTTTCCGAGCCGCTCCATGAGGTACCTGTCGAAGTCGTAGACCTGAGGTTCCTGGGAGCTGTAACGGCCATGCTTCCAAGCCCGGGACCGCATCCCTTTCTGGGAGCGCTCGCAAACGGCCCAGTCTTGGCGGTTGATGAGGTCCCATAGGTCCACTGCGTCGCTTGGGTCGAAGTCCTCACGCCCCATCGTCTCCGGATCGAAATAGAATTCGCACTCGATACGGGACTGACTCGGATTCTTTGGTCAGACCCAGTGGATCATCAGGAAGTCCGGATGCAAGCTGAAGAGGAGATTCGGAAAGACGACGTAGTAGTGGATGGAACGACGGTCGGAATCCGTCATACCTTTGAGCAGCTCGCGCGTCGTGTAACCGGACCAGGTCATCGACGTGAAGTCCTTGCTGAAATTCATCGTGCCGCCCGAGAAGTTCGCGCGCCTGTCGCCGTCAATGAAAAAGTCTCGGACCTCTCCGGAAAGGTAGTGCGTAACCCGGTTCAGGTCGGGATGAATCGGCGCGCAATGGTAGCACTCCGAGTAGTTCTCCACGAGGATCTTCCAGTTCGCCTCCACGTCGTACACTCTTCTCGCGCCGAGGCGAAGTTCCGCGAAGTCAAAGCGATC
Organism: uncultured Methanomassiliicoccales archaeon; assembly: GCA_964348145.1. Lineage (GTDB taxonomy): Archaea > Thermoplasmatota > Thermoplasmata > RBG-16-68-12 > RBG-16-68-12 > RBG-16-68-12. The sequence goes on along the minus strand of CAYGBO010000004.1, from coordinate 66,533 downwards.
GAACCTCGAGAAGAAGCCTCAGAGTTCGTGCTGCAACGGCGGTGCCTTCTCATCCAGATTCACCCAGAGGAACCCGCCCCAGGATTCCATACGTACGGGGAGCAGCCCGTAGTCTTCCCGCCGAAAGTTCACAAGATCCTCTGTGTGGGGGGCACCGACCAGACCTCCCTCTGTGGAGAACGCCCAAGCATGGTACGGACAGACGATGCTCCGTAGCTTCTTCCCTTCCGCTTCCTCGACCAAGCGCGTCCCACGATGCCGACAGAGGTTGTAGAAACCGCGGGTGAGGCCGTCATCCCCGCGTACGAATAATAGACTCTCGTCGCCGATCACCCTCGTGATGAAGTCGCCAGAGTCGGCGAGCTGCTCTTCACGGCCGACGCAGAGCCAACTCCGATAGAAAAGGCGATCAAGCTCCTCGCGTAAGATACCTGGGTCCGTGTAGAAAGACCCCGGGGGGTGCTTGCTGACAGGTGGTCCCCAACGCCCTCGCGGCCGATGAACTTCGTCGTTCGAGGACTAGACATGTACCCCGGAGTCCGTCGCGGAAGAAAAGCTTTTTTGTATTCGACTCCCGGGAGTTTCTTTCGGAGTTTTTTTGTCAGAAGAGAGCGCTGCAAACGAGATGATGAGGCGACGAAATCGATGCAGACGGTGCTCTCTTCCTACTTGCACTTAAGGATTTCGGCAATCCGAACTCTCTCCGTGTGACGGCCTCAGGAGGAAGGATGCCGATCCGTTGTGGGAGAGGTACCGGCGGTCGCACATGTGTGCAGCTACGCCTAACGTCGGCGGAGCTTTGGATTCAATATCTCCTCTAGCGAGTAGCTGACAATGGTGAACGCGAGGACCAACGCTGTGATGCAAATTCCGGGCGGCAGGAAGTACCAATACGCTCCGGTGAAAATTGTCGCGCCGTTGTACGCCTCTCCAATCATCGTTCCCCAGCTCACCGAGCTAGGATCTCCAAGTCCGAAAAAAGCCAGGAAGCTCTCGGTCCATATTGCCAGCGACACGGTGAGGATCATGTTTGCGAAGATGAGAGGTCCGAGGACAGGGAAGATATGGCGAACCATGACATGAATGTCGTTGGCGCCACCGGCTCGAGCCCGTTCTACGTAGGCAAGCGTTTTCACAGAGAGCACCTTGGAGCGCACAATCCGGGCAGTTGTGGGCCAGCTAATCATGGCGATAGCGACAGCGACCGTCCCGAAGCTATTGCCGAGTATGATGACGAGGGCCAACGCGAAAGGGAGCCAGGGCACGACGAGGAAGAAGTCCGTAACTCGAGAGAGGATCTGATCCACACTTTTGCCATAGTATCCCGCAACTAGTCCTATCCCGGTTCCGAGCACCATCGCGATCGCAGACGCTGCAAACCCAATGAGTAGGGACACCTGTGCTCCGTAAACGAGCAGAGTGAAAACGCTCCTCCCGAACACGTCCGTTCCCAGAGGGAACCGGTCGCTCGGTGGCAGGTTCGGAGCGGCAAGATTGGTCCGGTCCGCGTAGTTGGGGAAGTCGCCGGCGATCAGGGGGGAGAAGACCGCCATCCCCACAAAGAAGAGAATGATCACGAAGCCCGCGATGCCCTTCGGTTCGTGAACGAGGAGT
>CAYGBO010000004.1:64045-64909 GCA_964348145.1 uncultured Methanomassiliicoccales archaeon | reverse complement strand
TCTTGTTCAACTTCAACATCACTTTGCTCGTTTTCTGGTTCGGGTTCAACTTTACTTTTACCTTTCTTTTTTGGTACTGACATAGCCTCCGTATGCGGCCCCGGAAAGAACTCCGACCATTCCGATACCTAGGCCTCTACGACGCGGGGATCAAGATATGAGTAGGCAATATCCGCGACGGTATTCGCGATGACAACTCCGAGGGCACCCATAAGGAACAGAGCCGACACGAGGGGGAAGTCTCGGAATACGACAGCTTCCCAGAAGAGGAATCCTACACCTTTCAGGTTGAACACATACTCGATAACGATGGCACCGCTGAACACCCATCCAATGTAAAGGGCAACCACGGTCACGACGGGCAATCTCGCGTTTGGCACCGCGTGTTTCCGAAGTTGCTGTATCGAGGTCAGGCCTTTCGCGCGTGCGGTGACCATGTAGTCCTCGAGTAGCTCTTCCGTGAGAGAATTGCGCATGATCAGGGCAAAGATGGCGAAGTTGTTGATCACGAAGGCGGCGAGGGGGAGCACCATGTGGTGGAGTCTGTCTAGGAACTCCGTCAATGGATCGACCCGTCCTACGATTTGATCGGTTACATCTCCGGTTGGGGGGAACACGGGTAGCAGGATCGCGAAGCCAAAAATCAGTGCAATTGCGAGCCATGGCGTGGAGATCGAATAGCCGACCATGGACAGCAGGGAAACCGTGACCTCCGAAGGTTTGTTCCGATGCCACCCCGCGAATGTGCCGACGCGCACGCCGATCCAGATCGCGATGACAGTCGCTGTCGCAATGAAGGTAAGCGTCAGTGCAAGTCGCGGGAGAATGATGTCCCACACTCCCACGCCCCGAGTGTGTGCAATT
>CAYGBO010000004.1:61462-64035 GCA_964348145.1 uncultured Methanomassiliicoccales archaeon | reverse complement strand
CCCCAGTTGCCCTGGAGGAAATTCCACATCTACAGAGCATACCGTTCGTGGACAGGTCGGTCGAGTCCCCATTCATGCTTGATCTGGTCGCGAAGACCAGTCACATTGAACATGTCGCTCGGCGACTCTCCCCCTCGTGGCAGCAATATCCTTGTAGGATCGCCAGGGAGTACCTGAAAGATGAAGAAATTCAGCGTCATCATGAGGAGAATTGAAAGGAACATCGTACCGAGCTTGCGACCGAGGTATTTGCGATAATTTGCCATCGGAGTACCCACTCTCAGGATTCAAGTCCGACTTTCAATGCCGCTCTCAACAGGATGATCTGCCTCCTTCCCAGGTCCAACCGGCTCGTCGCACGAGGAGGTCAGAACGAGGTTCGTCATGGGGTGTTCCTCCTCACGTGCCCCTCGCGGTTTGGTCTTGCAGCGAGTCGTAACGAGGACATTGGACTAGCCGCTAGGAGGTGGCGGGGGAGCCAGCGGCATTTCCTCCTCGGTTCTCCTCTTTCGCCGTTTCAGCATGAGCGCGATCAGTGCGACGGCGACCCCCGCGGCAGCCCCCGTCACCAGCCCGATCTGGAGCGGGGTGAAACCTGTCGGCCCGCCGAGGTCCGTTCCGGTTGGCTGTAAACTGAGGAGCAGGGGATGCCCCCCCCAGAAGTGGTTGATTTGACGGCCGGGATGGGCGTTCATGTCCCCCCAGCCCTCGTATTCGTCTGTCCACCACGCGTAATGGAAGAACGGGTAGACGAGGATGATGAAGGGCGCGGAGCGGTAATGGACTCTCTGGGCATCGTGCGCGTATTGCTGCCTAAGGGCGGGATCCAAGGCGGCCAGTTGCATCTGATGCAGCTCATTGTACGTCCTGTTATCGTAGTAGTTGTCACTCCAACCGTTCAAGGCGGAGTCCGACTGGATGCTCAGGATGTAGTTCGGATCAACGTCGGCCGACCACCGCCATAGACGAGGTCCGTCATGCGGAACTCCTCGACGACGTCGAAGTCCGGGCTATCCTTGCCCGTAATTTCGATCCCGATCTTGGCCCAGTTGGCCTTCAGGTACTTCGCGATTTCCTTCTCTTCGGGGGCTTCCAGACGCAGGATCATTCTGAAGCTCAGGGGCGTACCCTTGGGCACGAGCACGTCGGGGTCCGAACACAACGGCGGATTCCGGAGCATATCGCGTGTGACACAAGTCTCCTCGAGGAGAATGTCCTGTACCGCCTCGCGGACCCCATCCCCGTTTTCATCCCGGTAGCCGGCTGCATCCAAGATGGCCCTCGCCTTCTCGAGGCTGTACTCGAACGTCTCCTCCGCGGTGGGCTCGTAGTGCCAGTAGGGTTGCACGGGCGACACGAGGGTCGAGCCGACGATGCCCTTGCCTCGGTAGAACTGCTCCAGGATGAACGTCTTGTTCGTCGCATGGGCCATGGCCTGCCTTACATTCAAGTCGAAGCGGGTGGGGTTTAGCGCCAGGTTGATGCCCGGGGAGTTCATCTGCACGATCCCAATGTCCGTCCAGTACTGGATGACCGTGAGCCCCTCCTGGAGTTCGATGAGCTCGCTGCGCTGGGGTGACCTCTGCACGGCGTCGTATCCTGAGGCACTCAGCAGCGTGACGTCAATCTGCCCTGCCAGCAGAGAAGAGATCATGGAACTCTCATCCTTGAATAGCTTGAAGATCACGCTCTCGACCTTTGGAGCCCCGAGGTGGTAGTTCGGATTTGCATGGAGGACGATGGGGTCGCCTCTAACCCACTGCTCGTAGATGTTCGGGTCCGCCATGTAGGGCCCTGTGCCAATAGGGTTCCTGTTGGCGTAGCTGTACTGCGCGTCAGTGGCCGAAACGTTCTGCCATTGACGCTTCTGTATAATAGGGACGAGGAAGCCCGAGTTCCCAGGGGCGAAGGGCTCAGAGAACCACACGGTGACCTCCCAAGCTCCGGTGACCATGGACCCACACCCCGGAGTCTGCCCCGGAACTTCCCCCGGCTTGCACTGCACGATCGTCTCCACATAGGGCTCCCAGGCCCACAGCAACCACAGATTCTGAATGTTGTAGTTGATTGAGAATGCGACATCTTCGGCCGTGAGGTTCGTTCCATCGTGCCACTTGACGCCCTGACGGATTTGGTAGACCCAGACCCGCGCCCCATCTTGAGGCGTCGCGTTCACCGCAAGGTTGGGCACATAGTTCTGGTCCTCGTCTATCGTCCAAAGGGCGTCGTAGATTAGGAAGTACATGATGTACGCTTCGTTGGACCAACCGATGAACGGATTCAGGTGGTCGATGCGGAACAGATGGCCGATCGTTAAGGCTCCGTCCCGAACACGATTGATCGTGGGCTGCAGGGGATACCCAATGGCACCGAAGGTCGGCAGTAGCAGGGCTAGCGCGCAGAGCACGACGAGCAGGGACAGAACGACTCGCATGTCAGGTCCCCTCCCGGATCAGACCCATTCACGCGTCACGGGGTATAAATCCTTTGCGTGGCTATCCAGCGGAACCGCTGAAGGGAATCTCCGCAACGTAGCTTGACGGGGCGCTGTGGGTTGATCGGAGATCAGACGG
>CAYGBO010000004.1:60161-61452 GCA_964348145.1 uncultured Methanomassiliicoccales archaeon | reverse complement strand
CTCCCCTCGAAGTGGACCGCCGGGGGACCAGATCCCAGCAACAAGCCGGGGCCCGGCGGCGAAGATCGCGTCCCCGTCGCGCTCTCGCTCGCTACGTGGCGCTGTTCGGACACCTGAGAGATGGCTGCGGAGGCCGAGGCCCCCAGGGCGCTCACGAGGTTGATGGAAGGCAAGGGACTGAGTGCATATTCGTCGTCTGCCGTTCCAGGCACCCCGTCTTGTCCCGGGCTCCCACGGGGACCTCCTGTTGGCGCGGGACCCTTCACGTCCCATGTGACAGCTACTGGGCTCCAATCCCCAAATCCGAGGGGCAGGGTCGAATCCAACGCGATGGGTGCAAAAACCTCCACGAAGTCACCAAGAGTCGGGACGGCCCCTGGCGGCGTCAGGTTCGGATCGTAGAAGGGAGCACCCCCCGTCGGGAACTGGAAGTGCCACGTCTGACCCGCGGTCAGATCCCACGCGATAGGCGTGAAATCGTATGGGACGGATCCGCCATATGTCGCGTTCGGCGCACCAGGCGTGCAAGTGACCTGCGTGTCGCTCGGGTACCGGTCCAACTCCGAGATCTGATGCGCGGGGCTCCACTGCGTCACGTAGTCCACGAGCCACGGACCCCATGTCCAAATCGCCCTGTCATCCGTACGATCATAGATTCCGTTAGACCCGGGATCGCATACGTGCTGGAAGTGGTAACTCATCACCGAGGTCAGGTTGAAGTCGAATCCTCCAGTCGCGAGGCTTCCCCCAAAGGAGAAGTCCTCGAACCATGCGTTCTCCATGCCCCACCAGCCCCGAGCCTTCGTTGAATCGAGGTAGTTGTCCTCGTAGGACGCATTGCCCCAATAGAACCAGCGGCCGAGCAAGACTTCCGTGCCGTAACCCGTGTGATGGATGTCCAAGGTTGTGTCCCCTGTGCTGGGGTCGACGGTGAAGTTGATGTTTGTTGAATAGGGCTGGTAGTACCACTCGAAGCCAGCCGCTATATCCTACTTCCCCATGGTGACGGCGGACCCGCCTTGTTCGACGAACCAAAGGTGCAAGGCGTTCTCGGCTGGACCTCGCAAGAAGCACTCGGGACTCGTGTTGTTCTCCCACCACGACTGGGCTTCCGCAGGCGTCGATCCGGTGACGCCGAACAGCCGTTTCGACTCCTGGAGGTCCATCGTGATGTTGATGGAAGATACGGCGATGTAACCGTCATTGCCCCACACGAAGGCCGTCCGACACCAAGTCGCGATCTCCGTGCCTAGCGTGGTGTTCATGTAGCCGATTTGCCAACCGAAATCCA
>CAYGBO010000004.1:54309-60151 GCA_964348145.1 uncultured Methanomassiliicoccales archaeon | reverse complement strand
GGTTGCGAGTAGTCCGAAACGGGCAGGAATACGGGTTCGGACAGGTTATAGGCCGGCACGTTGACCCCCTTCACGCGCATTCGGTACGGAGTGTACATGAAGGGCACGCCACTCGGATCCCCGGGTGCGTTGGGGGACCACCAAGCGACGTACGGATAGCTCGAAACGTTGGCGACGTTTGGATTCGATGGCGTACAGATGCCCTCAGCGATGGACGTCGCGTTGAAGCACTCCGCGTTAACCGGATGCTCGAAATAGAATGCCTGGCGGACATCGTAGTAGTCTGGGAAAGGAATGTTGAAGAAATCCCAATACTCGTAGTCGATCGTGGTCGTGTTCACGGACACCTTGTGCGTCGCGTTGCTCGTGTGACTCGCATTATCGGTAACCATCAAGCGAATCGTGTAGAGCCCCGGGGTTCCGTAGGTGTGGCTCCCGAACGGGCTCGCCGATGGTCCGGTCGTGGCCCCGTCGCCCCAATACCACTCATAGGTCGCGATGTCGTTGTCCGGGTCCGTCGAGCCGGTCGCATCGACGTCGACACGCATGAGGCTCCGGGTCACGTTGAAGGCGGCTGTGGGGAATCCCGTCGGCAGTTGGCCCGTAAGGGTGATCGATCCCGCGACGGTTGGGGCGAGGATGTCCCTGACCGTGATGACGACGGGTCCGCTCTTCTGAATGGTAACATTGGGGAAGGTCTTGTTCCCGAGGTCCGATGGAGCGAACGTTGCATCGGGGGGTAGTGTGGCGAGGGGGTCATCGGATGTGAAACTGACTTCCCCGGTGTACGTCGTGGCGGTCGTGGAATTCCGTATGGCACGGACGGTCAGCGTCACAGGGTCTCCCACGAGGGGCGTAGTGTTGGAGGCCGTGACGTTGAATCGAACTGCATCGATCCATAGGGCCACGTTTCCGCTCTTCGATGCGCCGCTCCAAGTGCCGGTCGCGGTCAACGTCACGATTCCCGCCTCAATGGCGGTCAGGTCTGCGCGGGAGGTGTCGACTTGAGGAAGGATCCGCACACGTGACGCGGGAGCCGCGCTCCACGCGAAGGTCGCGTTCGACGTCTGGTCCGCGCCCTGCGTGTCCACGGCCGTCGCCGTCAACAGGACTTCCTCTCGCTGATGGATGCTCGTCTTCGCCGCAGACAGCTGCACTCGGTCGAGGGTCACTTCGATCGTAATGGCCTGGCTCCCGGCTTTCGAAACGCCTTGCCACGTTCCGGTTGCCGTCAACGTCACCGCTCCCGCCTCGACTGCGAGCACGTTCGCTTGGGAAGTGTCCGCCATGGGCGTGATCTGAACGCCTGCGGAGGGATCCGCCGCCCAGGTGAAGGTCGCGTTCGCCGTTTGATCCGTACCTGCGGTATCTATAGCCGTCGCGGTGACCAGAACCTGCTCCTTCTGATTTACGGTCGTCTTCGCCGCGGACACCTCGACCCGGTCCAGGGTCGGTCCCGCCGTCAAGAGCACGTACGTGGTGACGGACAGCGCCGCAATCACGATGACCGCGACGACGACATAGATCCAAACCTTGCTTTTCCCAGCGGCCCCGGCGGGACCCGCCGGTGTCGCACTTGCCTCACTGGCGCCCAAAGTTTCGCCCCTCCTTCCCCTCGAACAAGCTCGGGCGTGCGGGGAATGATTGATGCCATATAAATAGGCAGGCGTGGACGGTATTCGAAGCGGTCGGTGCCACAGGCGGAAGTCGCGCAGATGCTCCCCGGCGTCGCTGAACGAGGGGATTGTACTCCCGGTGGGCGCCCTCATCTCCCTTCATGCGCGGACTTCCCGTACGAAGGCCTGCGACGAGGGCGGATCAAAAGCGAAGGCCCCCGCGAGTAGGACAGCTTTTACCATTCCTCACCCTCTCCCGGGTCCGTGTTCCGCCCGTGGCGAAGTTTTCCGTTCATGGTCGCCGCGGGTCTTGTCGTCGGTCTCATCACGGGAGGCTATCCGGCGTACGTGCGAGAGATCGCTCAAGCGGCCCTCGTCGTCGCGATGGTCTTCTCCCTCACGGAGATCTCCTTCGCTCGCATCTCCCCTCGGGCCGAGCTACGTGGCCTGCTCCTCGCGTTGGGGATGAGCTACGGATTGCTTTCAGGTCTCCTTCTCCTCTTCGCAAGTCTCTCTCCGGAGCCGTCGATTCACGACGGATGGGTTCTCATGGCCGCAATGCCGCCGGCCGTGGCCGTGATCCCCATCACGTCCTTCCTTCGGGGGGACACGCGCCGCGCCCTGTTCTCTGCTGCGATGCTCTACGTCATGGGCCTCGTCCTCGTTCCCCTGATCTCCATCGTCTTCGCAGGGCGGACCCTGCCCGTCACGGACCTCGTGTTCCAGACGCTCTTCCTCATCGGAGCCCCGCTGTTGGTCTCGCGTCCTCTTCGAAAGATGGAGGGGATCGTTGATGTCCGGCCGACTGCCGTCGCCGTCGCCTTCTTCTTCCTCGTGGTCGCCATCGCAGGCTCGACCCGTGACACCCTCCTGGGAAATCCTGACCTCGTCGCGACGCTTTCCCTTCTCTCCCTCCTCCGGACCTTCGGCCTCGGCGTCCTCCTCCTCCTCGTGACGCGAGCCCTGCGCGTGCCGCGCGACAATCAAGTCGCGGCGACGACCTTCGCCTCCTTCAAGAATCTGGGCATCGCCGTCGTCCTGGCGTTCTCGTTCTTCGGAGCGGAGGCTGCCCTGCCCTCTGTGGTGTCCCTCGTCTTTGAAATCCTTTGGCTGGGGGCGCTGCCGATTTTCTTCCGGACGCCCCCCACGGCTCTCCGGCATCCCGGAACAGCCGATCCTTCTGGGAGAAGAGGGGAGAGGAGGGGCGAGGATCAGAAGAGGAGGGAGGTAGCCGCTCGGGCGAACCGCCTCAGGCAGGTCAGGACAGATGTCCTGCGGCGGGTGCCGGATGTCGGAACGGTCCCGGTCACGGCGCCCACCTTCAGCCAGGAAGCACCGCTGTCTCCGAATTCGACGCTCGCGTACCTCTCAATCTCCGTGGGCCGGCGAGTGCGGAAGGTCCCAGCCCTCCAAGGTGGCCCTAGCAAGATGGGTACCACCTCCGGTCCCGGGCACTTCGGTTCGTTCGCACACGCGCACCGCACGCGCGGCTGGACTCGCATGCAATCAAAGACTCACTTCCACAGGTGCAACCGTCGTTTATACTGACCCAATGCATGTTTGTCTAATTACAATATGGATATATAAAACATCCGTTTTCGTTATGGAAAGACCTATAAGATTGGAGCAGCATGCTTCGTATCCAAGGGAACGCCATGCGAGCCTTCAAGGTGATCAAGGATCCTGAAGCATTCCAAATCCTCGCGGACGAAACTCGGAGGCGCATCATCTATCTTCTCCGCGCGAAGGAGATGACGGTCAGCCAGCTGGCGTCGGAACTCGGGCTGACCCCCCAGGCGATCTACCACCACATCCGCAAGCTGCGGGACAAGGAGATGGTTGAGGTCGCCCGGGAGGAGAGGGTGGACCATTTCATCGAAACGTACTATCAGGCGACGGCCGAAGTCTTCCACCTATCCCACGGAGAGGGTGGGTCCCGGGAATGGGAGGAGGCGAAGACCCTGGAGGCGGTCCAAGCCCTCGCCAAGATCGGCTTTCCTGTGCGCGCGGACGCGAAGGCCGTCTCTCGGATTGTCGAAGTCGAGAAGCGGATGGGTGAAATCGGGGACAAGTCCGAATGGTCCGACCGCGTCGCGGACCTCGAAAACGTAGACTTTCTCGTGAAGCAGGACGTGTTCCACTTCCTCAAGCTCCTCTCCATGAGCGACAGGGAGTTCGACGAGTACGTGGACCTCATCCGGGAGCACCGAAGGCTCGTCCGCAGTCTCGCTTCGGAGCGGACCTCGGCCCGCGCGGAGAGCAGGAAGTCCTAGAGCTCGCCGATCTCGTCTCGGGAGATGACGAGGCGCTGAATCTGGGAGGTGCCCTCCCAGATCTGAAAGATCTTGGCGTCGCGCATCCACTTCTCGACAGGCTCGTCCTTCATGTATCCCGCGCCGCCGAGGATCTGGACCGCGTCCGTCGTGACCTCCATCGCCATGTCCGCTGCGAAGAGCTTCGCGATGCTCGCCTCCTTGTTCGCCGAGACGCCCTGATCGAGCATCCAGGAGGCCCGCCAGGTGAGCAGACGCGCGGCCTCAATCTTCGACTTCATGTCCGCGAGCATGAACGCGATCGCTTGCTTCTTCGCGATGGGCGCCCCGAAGGCTTTGCGCTTGCGGCTGTAGTCCAAGGCGTACTCGTAGGCGGCGCGGGCGATGCCCACCGCGCCGGCGGCCACGAGGGGGCGGGACGCCTCGAGGGTCTTCATGGCCCCGTAGAACGCGCTACCCTCGTCCGACCCGAGCAGATTGGACGCGGGGATCCGGCAGTTCTCGAGGAGGACCTCCGACGTATGGCTCGCCCGGATCCCCATCTTGTCCTCCACCTTGCCCATCTTGAGGCCGGGCGTATCCTTCTCGACGACGAAGGCTCGTATTCCGAAGTAGCCGAGGTTCTTGTCGACCGTCGCGAAGACGACATGGACGTCCGCAAGGCCCCCGTTCGTGATGAATCGCTTCACTCCGTTCAGGACCCACTCGTTGCCGTCCTTCGTCGCGGTCGTCGACAGGTTTGCCACGTCGGAGCCCGCGTCTGGCTCCGTAAGGCAAAGCGCACCGAGCCGAGCTTCAGGGCCCGTGAACCGCGTGAGCAGCCGCTTCTTCTGCTCCTCCGTGCCCATGTGGATGATCGGAAGGTATGCGAGCCCGGCCCCGATGAGCCCCGTCGCGATGCCCGCACACCCCCAGTTCAGCTCCTCCATCACGATCACGTGGGTCAGGGTGGAGTCGACACCCCCGCCGCCGTAGGCCTCGGGAATGAAGGCCGTGTCCAGTCCGATGTCATGGGCTTTCTGGACGACGTCCCAAGGGATCGTGCCCTTCTTGTCGTACTCGAGGGAGACGGGCCGCATCTCCCGCTCAGCGAACTCACGGGCGGTCTTTTGCATGAGTTTCTGCTCCTCCGTCAGCTCGAAGTCGACGATGGGCTTCGTCGTCGGCGGCACGGCCGCCCGCAGGCGCAGTCACATCGGTTCCGCCGAGCGCCTCCGCGCACATGCTTCACGGAAGGATACGTAGCCGTCGGGAGCGTTGCCGGTCTATGAGCGTCCCTCATGGGGTTGAGGGGGCGAGGATCAGAATTCTTTTGGAATCTGCTGGGCAACTTGCGTGACACGGTTCAGTTGTCCCATCAGGCCCATGATCTTCGGCATCGAACCTCGGAACGCGATCTTCCGGGTCATGACGAGGCTCTGCAGATCCTTCTCCCCCTTCCCGAGCTGGACCCACGCCTCATAGGGCCCTTCAAACTTGAAGTCCGCCGGCACGTCCGGGGCGACTTGGGCAGCGGTGACCTTTCCCCCTTGAATGTCGAGCAGGAAGGAGGCGTTCCGGTCCGTGCAGGTCAGCACGAGCTTGGCTGAGATAGTCGCTCCCTTCCTCGACCACTCCTCGTCCGCATTCAGGCGCTTCGCGATCTCATCGAAGAACTCCCTCGAGAAGTAGGTTGCCATCCCAATGCGCCTGCGTCCGGAGAAAGCTGCGAGCGCGCTAATACTTTCCGCAACGCATGGTTGCCCATTTCGGGCGTTGCGGACGCTGCCGGACGTCCGCCGGTTCGACGCGCTTGGGAGGAAAGGTTTTAGGTCGCTCCATCGCTCCGTCGGCCGCGCGTGGGTAGCCAAGCCTGGTCAAAGGCGAGGGACTCAAGATCCCTTCCCGAAGGGGTTCCCAGGTTCGAATCCTGGCCCACGCATCCCGGTCCGAGTTGACGCCATGAGGCTGACT
>CAYGBO010000004.1:44239-54299 GCA_964348145.1 uncultured Methanomassiliicoccales archaeon | reverse complement strand
CATTGCGCAAAGGTCCAACGCGCATACTCGACCATGAAGCCGGTCGAATCTTGGCCTAAGCATTCGGATTCGCCCCTTCTTGTCGGCAAGTGCAGAATGAACTCATCCCTCCCGGAGGATGCGGGAGCGAATGGTCTGAGACGTTAGGCGTCCGCACGCGCTGACACCGCACGGGACCGTTCCGAAGAGGGCCGTGTTAGGCGCAAAGAGTGCCAATGAAGTGCTCTAGGCGTTCCCCGGTCATTCTTCGTCCCAACAGCTAAACGAGGGTCCGCCATGACAGCAGGTGTGAATCATGGCAAGTCCCGGGAGCCCTCCGCGCCTCCTCACGCCCGCACCCGAGGGGTAGTGGATCCTGTCACGTTCACGAGCGCACGCGGGCTCTGGGCCGTCCGCTGGTCCTTCATCGGGATGGTTGCGACGGCCTCCCTGCAACTCGTCATCGTCGCGTTTACCGGGAGTGTCGCATTACTCTCCGACACGATCCACAACTTCGGCGACGCGGCGACCGCAATCCCCCTCTGGGCCGCGTTCCGGATCGGGCGGCTCCGGCCGAATGATCGGTTCACGTACGGCTACGGGCGCATGGAGGATCTGGCCGGAGTCTTCGTGGTTGCGGCTATCATTTTGAGTGCGATTCTCGCGGTCTACGTTTCTGTGGAACGGCTCTTTCACCCGCAGCCGGTCTCGTTCCTCGGCGCCGTCGCTGCGGCTGCCGTCATCGGGTTCCTCGGCAACGAGCTCGTGGCCCGATTCCGCATCCGCGTCGGACGAGAAATCGGTAGCGCGGCCCTGGTCGCAGACGGATACCACGCGCGTGCGGACGGATTCACGAGCTTGGCCGTACTCGGCGGGGCCATTGGCGTGGGGCTGGGGCAGCCTCTTGCGGATCCGGTCGTGGGCCTGGTCATTGCGGCGGCCATTGTTCGCGTCCTGTGGCATTCAGGGAAGCCTGTGCTCGCGCGGCTCCTGGACGCAGTCGACCCTGATGCGGTCCATGAGATGCGTCGGACTCTCAAGGGTGTCCCGGGCGTCGTCGACATCACGGAGGTCCGCGTCCGATGGATCGGTCACCACCTTCACGCGGAAGCCAACATCGCCGTGGACGGCTCAGTCTCTGTGGAACGGGGTCACGAGATCGCCAAGGACGCGCGTCATCACCTCCTGCATCAACTCAGATATCTCTCCGACGCGACGATTCATGTGGACCCGGCAGGCGCGTCCGGGGAACGGTACCACGGCTCGGAAGGCCACGTACACGATGACCTTCCCGCGCACTCCCACTAGCTCCCCATGCGCAATACCCAGGGGGGCGCACACCCGTCCGAGCCTTTGGCGAAGACCATGTGCATTCGACCCTACTCGTGGGCGAATCCTGGTCCACGCATGCGTCTGCTGGGGGTATGGTCAGGCCGTCCCTTCCACTTCGTCTTGGCCGCCTTTGCAGGGTCGCCGACCGGAAGGGGACCGCTCAACCGCCTCTGGCCACTCCCGTAGCGCAAAGGTCACCGGGTTCGGCGGGAGTGTCCTCTACTTGGCGGCCTTGCGTCCGCGGACGAGGGCGGCGACCGCAATCGCAAGGGCGACGATACCGAGTCCGAGTCCCGCGTAGCCGGGTGAGAGAGCCACGAGGTCCGCGGAACCGGCCGGTCCTTGCTCCCCCTGGGGTCCTGCCGGCCCTTGTGGTCCCGCGGGTCCCTGCTCCCCCTGGGGTCCTGCCGGCCCTTGTGGTCCTGCCGGTCCCTGGGGTCCCGCGGGCCCCGTCGGTCCCGGTGGGAGCACGAACGGTTCCAGGGTCACTTGAATCCAGGAGAAGTTGAGGGAAACCGGATCCCGGCAGCTTGCGTAGTGGCCCCAGTCCGTCCACCCCGCAGGGGTCTCGTCCGCATCCCAATAGGCCACGGACATTCCGACGGATTGGTTCACCGCGAACTGTCGGTCCTCTCGGAGCGTGTCGCTTGTCGTCAGAGACCGCCTCATCTCGAAGATCCAGGTCCCGTTCGCGCCCTGGGCGGACATGTTCGTGTGAGACCAAACCCCGTACAGCTCATTCGCCTGGGTGTCATCGAATCGGTTCGTTGTACTGGAGGACCACTCGTCGTCGAAGTTCCCGACCGGGTCGTTCCCACCGGTGTAATTGGGACCCCCGGCGGGCACTCCGGGCGGTGTGTCAAGCTCCCAATGCCAGAGGTCGACGTTTCCGAGCCCGCCTCCCATGTCCGGCGTTGCGGCAGCGTCGATCTGCCACAGGACGGCCATGGCACCGGAAAGGCGATGGTCCGTCGCGTTGTAGTCGAAGTCGTCTTGGATGAGCACGAGCATGTACAAGTTTGCGTCGTCGTAGGCGGCCTTGACCGTGAGGCCGTTGTCAATTCGCTCTGTTGTCGCCAACGGCCGTATGATCGTCATGGTGGTCCCCGAGATGGCCGCCCAGTCGTCCTGAAGACCGTCCACGATAATTCCATAGAACCTCGGGGCGCCGAGATCCACGTCGGCAACCGCGGGTTCCGCGCCGAGGATCACGAGCGCAGCCGCCAGCATCAAGCCCACAAAGCCTACGACACCGTGTCTTCTCATACATCGACCTCCACTGAGATCCTCGAAGACTCCCGCTGACATCGAATCCCTATCGACGGAGGGCGGGACCCGAGCACTGCATCAGAATTGTCGTACGCTCGATAAGTATACTGTATTTACACTTAATTCGGGGCACCGGGCGAGGATGGGTCCCGCATCCGCGCGTGTAGTGGGGCGATGCGCTCCCGGTCTACCGTCCTCCGGCGAAGGTTTACCTCGCGTCTCGATGCATCAGGCCAGGGACCGATACAGTCGCACGGTCCTTTCCGCGATCCGATTCCACGTGAAGTGGCGAAGGACTCGTTTCCTCCCCGCCTTCCCGAACCGCGCGGCCCGGGCGGGATCTTCGATGAGCTGCGTGATCGCCCTCCCGAGCCTTGCGGGGTTGGCAGGGGGCACGAGGAGCCCTGTCTCCCCATCGACGACGACTTCCTTGATCCCTCCGACGCGGGTCGCGACCACCGCGGTTTCGCAGGACATCGCCTCCAGGTTGATGATGCCGAAGGGCTCGTACACGGATGGGCAGGCGAACACGGCGGCCTCGTTGTACAAGTTCACGAGATCGGGATCCTGAAGCGAATCCGGAATCCAGACCACTTTGGCTCGGTCCTTGAGTGCCTTCCGCAGCTCGCCGACGAGATCCGGCGTGTCGGGTTTGCCGGTCGCCAGTACGACCGACGTCTCTTCGGGCAGGTGGTCCATGCACTGGACGAGATCGAAGACACCTTTCTGGCGGCTGAGTCGGCCGACGAAGAACACGTAGGGCTTCCGGATGCCAAACTTCGCGAGGCTCGGCGTTCCGTCTCGCGGGTGGTATTTCTGCGGGTCCACGCCGTTGTGGATCACGACGACCCGCGAAGACGGGAGCTTGTAGCATTTCAGGATGTCCCGTTTCATCTCCTGGGAGACCGCGACGACCGCGTCGCACGCCTCAAGGCCTTCGCGCTCCATCCACGAGCTGAGTTCGTACCCAGCGCCAAGCTGCTCCCGCTTCCAGGGCCGCAGGGGCTCCAGGGAATGCACCGTTGCGACGAGGGCGGGACCGTAGAGCCGCTTCGCGAGGGCGCCCGCGAAGTTCGTGTACCAAGTGTGGGTGTGGACGACGTCCGCGCGGACGGGGTCCGAGACAAGGTTCAGGTTGAAGCCAAAGGCTTCAAGGGCTTTCAGGACACGAGGGTCGGCCGCCTCCCGAATCGTCGTGGAGAGCGACGTGGGATAGCGCCTCACCTCCCGGCCAGGCACCTCCGGGGCCTCCCCGTCCGCGCGAGTCCGGACCTCGACGGGGACGAGCTTCGCGAGGGCCGCCGTGATGTTCTTCACGTGGACGCCCGCCCCTCCGTAGACATCCGGGGGGAATTCCCAGGTGAAGACACTCACCTTCATGGGGTGCAGCCCATCCTGCGCGTCCTCCCATGGTATCCCGCCCCGAAGGAAAAACGTTGCCGCGGGTCCGCGGCTCGCCCTCGGTTCGGTGGGGCGTTTCCAGGCCGAAGAGGGAGGCCGAAAACGATAATGCGGGGCGATGTCTGTCTAGTCGGCCAACGATGACCTCCCACGAAACCACCCGCGTTAGGGACGCAAAGGGAGGCGGGCCTCGCTCGGAGAGGACCCGCCGACGAGTCGTCATCCGGGGCGTTCACCCGGAAGTCGACGCAGGCCGCTTTCCGATCAAGCGGACGGCGGGCGAGAAGGTTGCCGTGGAGGCGGACGTCTTCACGGACGGCCCTGACGCCCTCACGTGCCGCCTTCTGCACCGGAAAGAGGGGTCCTCCACTTGGAAGGAGGCACCCATGGTCCCCCTCGGCAACGATCGATGGCGGGGGGAATTCGCCGTCCAGGAGGTGGGCCGACACAGGTACACCCTGGAGGCATGGGTCGATCGATTCCAGTCGTGGCGGCGCGATCTCGAGAAGCGTGTCGGAGCGGGACAGGATGTGTCCGTCCAGCTGATCGTGGGTGGGGGCCTCGTCGAAGAGGCTTCCCTCCGAGCATCCCGTGGAGATTCGAGGCGCTTGGCCGAATGGACGAGCGCGCTCCGGGGTCCAGGAAACGTGGATGAGAAAATCTCCGTCGCCCTCCGCGAAGGTCTCGCCCATGCGATGTCCAAGTACCCGGACCGGAAGCTCGCGACCCGGTACGAGAGGGAACTCGTCGTCGACGTGGATCACCCGAAGGCTCGCTTCAGCGCATGGTACGAGATGTTCCCTCGATCGTGCGCGCCGGAACCCGGCCGCCATGGCACCTTTGCGGACTGCGAGGCGCGCCTTCCCTACATCGCTGAGATGGGCTTCGACGTCCTGTATTTCCCACCGATCCATCCCATCGGGCGGACGAACCGGAAGGGGAAGAACAACGTCCCTGGGGCGGGCCCTGACGACCCGGGGAGCCCCTGGGCGATTGGCGCCGAGGAGGGAGGGCACAAGGCCGTGCATCCTCAGTTGGGGACCTTGGAGGACTTCCGAAGGCTTCTCGCGAGGGCCCGGGACGTCGGCATCGAAATCGCCCTGGACCTCGCCTTCCAGTGCTCCCCGGACCATCCCTACGTGAAGGAACACCCGGAATGGTTCCGCTGGCGGCCCGATGGCACCCTGCAGTATGCGGAGAACCCGCCGAAGAAGTACGAGGACATCTACCCCTTCGACTTCGAAACGGAGCACTGGCGTGAGTTGTGGGAGGAACTCAAGACTGTCGTGCTCTTCTGGATCGACTCAGGCGTCCGGATCTTTCGCGTCGACAATCCCCACACGAAACCCTTCGCGTTTTGGGATTGGCTTATCCGCGAGGTGAAGGATCACCACCCCGACGTCCTTTTCCTGTCCGAGGCCTTCACCCGTCCCAAGGTCATGTACGAACTCGCCCAACTCGGCTTCAGCCAGTCCTATACGTACTTCGCCTGGCGGAACGCGAGGTGGGAGCTGACCCAGTACTTCACGGAGCTCACCCAGACGGACGTGCGGGAGTACTTCCGACCGAATCTTTGGCCGAACACCCCGGACATCCTTACGGAATACCTTCAGTCAGGGGGCCGCCCCGCGTTCATGGCCCGGCTCGTGCTCGCGGCGACCCTGGGCGCGAGCTATGGGATCTACGGCCCCGCCTTCGAACTCATGGAGAACCGGCCTCGCGAGCATGGGAGCGAGGAGTACATGGACTCGGAGAAGTATGAGATCCGCCGCTGGGACCTCCGCAGGGCGGACAGCCTCAGGGAGTTCGTCGGCAAAGTGAATCAGGCCCGGCGGGAGAACCCCGCCCTCCAGCACGACTGGAGCCTTCGGTTCCATCCCGTGGACAACGACCGGATCCTCTGCTACAGCAAGCGGACGACGGACCCAGAGAACCTCGTCGTGGTCGCCGTGAATCTGGACCCCCATCACACCCAATCCGGCTGGGTCGACCTCCCCTTGGACTCGCTTGGCATCGATTCCCGGCAGGCCTATCAGATGCACGACCTCCTCACGAACGCTCGGTACCTGTGGCACGGTCCCCACAATTACGTGGAGCTCGATCCGGAGGTCGTCCCGGCCCATGTCTTCCGTGTGAGGCATCGGGTCCGGAGGGAGCACGACTTCGCGTACTATGCATGAGGGAAGGCCATGGCGAAACGGGACCCCGAGGAAGGTCGGCTCGAGGACGATCCCCTGTGGTTCCGGGACGCCGTCATCTACGAGGTTCACGTGCGATCCTTCTTCGACAGCGATGGCGACGGGATCGGGGATTTCCGGGGGCTCACGGAAAAGCTCGACTACCTGAAAGACCTGGGCGTCACGGCGATTTGGGTCCTCCCCTTCTATCCCTCTCCCCTCAAGGACGACGGCTACGACATCGCGGACTACACGGGCGTGCATCCCCACTTCGGGACGCTCCGCGACTTCAAGACGCTACTCCGTGAGGCCCATCGGCGAGGGATACGCGTGATCACGGAGCTCGTCCTGAACCACACGTCGGACCAGCATCCCTGGTTCCAGCGAGCCCGTCGGGCGAAGCCGAAGAGCGCGTACCGCGACTTCTACGTGTGGAGCGACAACCAGGAGAAGTACAAGGACGCGAGGATCATCTTCAAGGACTTCGAGACGTCGAACTGGGAGTGGGATCCGGTCGCGAAGGCCTACTACTGGCACCGGTTCTACGCCCACCAGCCCGACCTGAACTACGATAGTCCGCGGGTGCGCCGCGCGGTCCGCGAGGTCGTGGACTTCTGGCTCGGCCTCGGGGTCGACGGCCTTCGGCTCGACGCGGTCCCGTACCTGTTCGAGCGAGAGGGCACGAGCTGCGAGAACCTGCCCGAGACCCATGCGTTCCTGAAGGAGCTGCGCGCCCATGTCTATGCGAAGTTCAAGAACCGGATGATCCTTGCGGAGGCGAACCAGTGGCCCGAGGAGGCCGCCGATTACTTCAGCACGGGGGACGAGTGCCACATGGCGTTCCACTTCCCCCTCATGCCCCGCCTCTTCATGGCCCTCCGACTCGAAGACCGATTCCCGATCGTCGAGATCCTCAACCAGACCCCACCGATCCCCGAGAACGCGCAGTGGGCCCTCTTCCTGCGGAATCACGACGAGCTGACCTTGGAGATGGTCACGGACGAGGAACGGGACTACATGTACCGCATGTATGCCCAGGACCGACTCATGCGCATTAACCTCGGGATCCGGAGGCGCCTGGGCCCTCTCCTCGAGAACGACCGCAAGAAGATAGAGCTCATGCTCGGCCTCCTCTTCTCGTTGCCGGGCAGCCCGGTCATCTACTATGGGGACGAGATCGGGATGGGGGACAACTACTACCTGGGCGACCGGGACGGGGTGCGTACGCCCATGCAGTGGAGCGCGGACCGGAACGCGGGCTTCTCGAAGGCGAACCCCCAGAGGCTCCATCTCCCGATCATCATCGACCCCGCGTACCACTACGAGGCCAACAACGTGGAGACGAACACGAACAACCCGCACTCCCTCCTTTGGTGGCTCCGACGCCTGATCGCACGGCGGAAGAGGTACAAGGCGTTCGGGCGGGGGACGATTGACTTCCTGTACCCCGAGAACCGGAAGGTGTTCGCCTTCGTGCGACAGTACGATAAAGAGCGCATCCTCGTCGTGGCGAATCTGTCCCGGCACCCCCAGTGCGCGGAACTCGACCTGTCCCGCTTCCAGGGCACCGTGCCCGTCGAGCTCGGAGGGAGCACTCCCTTCCCACCGATCGAGGAGGAGCCCTACCTATTCACCCTGGACTCCTACAGCTTCTACTGGTTTTCCCTCCAGAAGCTCGAGGAGAAGGCGGGGGAGCCCCTTCCTGCGGCGGAGGCGGAAGTCCCGATCCTATCCGTATCGGACAATTGGCGGAATGTGCTCCGGGGTCGAGCGCGCAGCGGGCTCGAAGCTGCGCTCCCGGATCACCTCGCTCGCCGACGCTGGTACGGCGGGAAGGCCCGGACGATTCAGACGGCCGAAATTGAGGATGTCATCCCCGTTTCCGGCGACGCGACCGACGCGGTCATCACAATCGTGCGGGTCGAGTACCTCGACGGCGAGTCGGCCCAGTACGTTCTCCCGCTCACGTACGTGTCCGGGGAGCCGGCAGTGGGCGTCCAGCATGACATCCCTCACACGGTAATCGCGCGCCTTCGGATCAAGGACACGGAAGAGGAGGGCGTCCTCTTCGATGCCTTCTGGGACCGCACCTTCCTGATGTCCTTGCTCGATGCGACCCGTCGGCATCGACGGCTCCGGGGCTCGTCCGGGGAAATCGCCTTCACCACGACCCGCGCGTTCCGACGTCTCATACGCGCGCCGTCGGCGCCCCTGGATCCCTCGCCCTTGAAGGCGGAGCAGAGCAATACGTCGGCGTTGTACGGGGACCGTCTCATCCTGAAGCTGTATCGCCGTCTTGAGATCGGTCCGAACCCGGAGCTCGAGATCGGCTGGTTTCTCACAGAACGGGTCGGGTTTCCGCACATCCCGCCCCTCGCCGGCGCCCTCACGTACGGGCTTCGAGGCTTCGAGCCTATGACCCTCGCGATCGTCCAGGCGTACGTGCCCAACGAGGGCGATGCCTGGCAGTACACCCTCGACGCGGCAAGCCGGTACTTCGACCGCCCCGTGCCTCGCCTCGCCGCGGAAGGCCCGCCCGTCCTCCCGCGGAAGAGCCTCCTCGACCTGAGCGAAGAAGACCCGACACCTCTCGCCGTCGAGGCCATTGGACCCTACCTCGAGTCCGCGAGGCTGCTCGGTCAGCGGACCGCCGAACTCCACGCCGCCCTCGCGGAGAACCGCGAGGACCCCTCCTTCGCCCCCGAGCCGTTCACGTTCTTCTACCAGCGGGCCCTCTTCCACTCCATGGTCGCCCTCATGGACCAGAGCCTTGCTCTCTTGCGGCGAAAGCTCTCTAGCCTTCCGGAGCCTGTTCGGGGGGACGCGCAGCGCGTGCTCGATCTCGAGGCCGTCGCCCGCAAGCGCTTCCAGCCCATGCGAGAGCGGCGAATCGCCGCGATGCGAATTCGGTGCCATGGGGACTACCACCTCGGCCAGGTCCTGTACACGGGCAAGGACTTCTCGATCATCGACTTCGAGGGGGAGCCCGCACGGTCCGTCGGGGAGCGCCGCATCAAGCGATCGCCCATGCGCGACGTCGCGGGGATGATCCGGTCCTTTCACTACGCCGCCCACTCCGCCCTCCGCGCGCAGACCGCCGCGGGTCCCGACGCCTCCGTCCGCCTCGAGCCTTGGGCGCGGTTGTGGTACGTGTGGGTCTCCTCCGCGTTCCTCCAAAGCTACCTCCAGACCGCGGCCGCGTCCTCGCTCCTTCCCGAGGACCGGGAGGATCTCCAGGTACTCCTCGACGTCTATCTCCTTGACAAGGCGTTCTACGAACTCGGGTACGAACTGAACAACCGACCGGACTGGGTCGGGATACCCCTCACGGGCATCCTCCATCTCCTGGAGCCCGGCGGGTGACTCGGATGGCCCGCGAAGGGGCCGCCGCGCTGCGCGAACTTGCCGCTCTTCACGGCGTCCAGGCGTCGTACCGGGACGTGACGGGCCGTCGTCGTCGCGCGTCCGTCGAGTCCCTCGTCCTCGTGCTGCGGGCCTTGGGGGTGGCGCTTCGGGATGGGAGGGACGCCCCGGACGTCCTTCGCCGCTCATTGATCCGACATTGGGGCGGCGGGCCGGAGCCGGTGGCGGTTGCCTGGGACGGCGGCGCCGGAGAGATCGAGTGCCGCCTCCCCGCAAGGCGCGCCCGCGGCAAGGCCCGCGGCCGTCTTCGGCTGGAGTCCGGGTCCATCCGGCCGTGCGAATGGGATCTGGGGCGACTCCCTTCCCGGGGTGCCAGGACCGTGGCCGGCCGCAGGTATGTGGTGAAGGCGATCCCCCTCCCCCACGGCCTGCCCGCGGGCTACCACTCCCTGACGATCGAGGTGGATCGCGAACGCTTCCAGTCCCTGATCGTCTCCGCCCCAACCCGTGCCTATCCCCCGCCTCCCTCGGACGGCCGG
>CAYGBO010000004.1:41712-44229 GCA_964348145.1 uncultured Methanomassiliicoccales archaeon | reverse complement strand
TGGGGGTTGTTCATTCCCACCTACGCGCTCCACGGCGCGACGAGCTGGGGGGCGGGTACCTTCTCCGACTTGGCCGCCCTTGTCGACTTCGTCGCGGATCTCGGCGGGGGCCTCGTCGGGACGCTGCCTGTGCTGTCTGCCTTCCTGGAGAACCCCTCGGAGCCAAGCCCGTACGCGCCCGTGAGCCGATCCTTCTGGAACGACTTCTTCCTTGACGTCTCCCGAGCCCCCGACCTAGATCGTTGTGCGGAGGCCCAGAGGATTCTGAACTCCTCGGAATGCAGGGAGACGGTCGCCTCGCTCCGGATCTCCCGATTCGTCGACTACGAGACCGAGGCCTCGTTGAAACGGCGCGTGATCGAGCCTCTCGTCCGCCGGTTCTTCCAGGGAGATCGCGCGAAGAGCTCGGCGTTTCGTCGATTCGCGGACTCCCATCCCGAACTCGACGCGTACGCGCGGTTTCGGGCGGCGTCCGAGCGGCACGGGGAATGGCCTGGGTGGCCCTCGCGGATGCGGGACGGGGATCTCCGCTCAGGGGACTACGATACCGAGACGGCGCTCTACCACGCGTACGTCCAATGGCTTGCCCATGAGCAGGTCCGGGCCCTCGTGGAGCGGGCGCGCGGCCGAGGCGTCCGGTTGTTTCTCGACCTCCCCCTGGGCGTGCATCCCTCGGGGTATGACACATGGCGGGAGCGGGAGATCTTCGTGCAAGGGATTTCCGTGGGCGCCCCGCCCGACTCCGTGTTCACATCGGGGCAGAACTGGGGCTTCCCACCGATGCATCCCGAGTGGCTCCGACGCGCGGCGTACCGTCCCGTCCTCGCCTTTCTCCGGCACCACATGCAGCACGCTGGCGCGCTCCGGATTGACCACGTCATGGGACTGCACCGGCTCTACTGGATCCCGCACGAGAGGCCCTCGTCGGAGGGCGTCTTCGTGCGATACCGTTCCGAGGAACTCTATGCGATTCTGAGCCTCGAGTCCCACCGCCACGGGTGCGTCATCGTGGGGGAGAACCTGGGAACGGTCCCCGCGTACGTGAACGCAGCGATGCGGCGCCACGGTATCTGCGGAATGCACGTCGCCGAATACGAGCTGGCGAGCCCTCGTGGTCGATCCCCGCGGAACGTCCCTCGGGAAACCGTCGCGAGTGTCAACACGCACGACATGCCGCCCTTCGCGGCCTACTGGCGCGGCGAGGACATCTCGTTCCGCGCCGCACATGGATCGACGGACCCGGCCGTCGCCCGTCGGGAGCGACGTCGGCGAGAAGCGCAGAAAAGGCGCCTCGTGGCCGAGCTGCGAAAGGGCGGATGGCTGCGGGGGCCGGCCACGGAACGCCGTGTTCTGATCGCCCTCCTCACCCAGCTGGCCGCGAGCCCCGCGTGGGCTCTCCTCGTGAACCTCGAGGACCTATGGCTCGAACGGGAGCCGCAGAACGTGCCGGGCACCGACTCCGGGGGGTTCAACTGGCGTAGGAAAAGTCGGTACGATCTCGAAGCGATCCGCGGAATGGCGGATCTCCGGAAGACCCTGCGGGACCTCGCCCAGCGTCGCGAGGCCGCGAGAGCTCGTCCTCGAGAGGCTTCGGGACGCGGCTCGGGGTGACGGAGTCTGCGGGCGAGGGCCTCGGGAACGGGAGCCAGGGTAGGCCGCGCGAAATACCGTGGAACAAAGTTCTTATGGCGGAGGGATGTCGGAGGCTGGCGACCGTCCTCCCATGGAGGCCCGAGTTGACCGCGCCGAGACGCCGTCCCGCCGACACGAATCCGTGAATGCCGTTCGAGTGGGGAGAACGACCGATGGCAGCGAGACAGGAGCGCCGTAGCAGGAACAAGAGGCGCCGACCGCAGGTCCCGCGTGAGGCGGCTCCCTCTTCGCGAAGCCGGCTCACGAAGGAGGACCTCTACCTGTTCAACGAGGGGAGCCATTTCGCGCTGTACGACAAGCTCGGAGCGCACCCGGGACGCGTCGGTGGGGCGGAGGGGACGTCCTTCGCGGTATGGGCTCCCGTGGCCAAGGAGGTCTCCGTGATCGGGGACTTCAACGACTGGGACAACGGGAGCCATCCCCTGCGCCCCTTGGGTCAATCCGGCATCTGGGAAGGATTCCTCGAGGGCGTGGGCCGGGGGGCCCGGTACAAGTTCCACATACACTCCCATCATCGCGGCTACCGGGTTGACAAGGCAGACCCCTTCGCCTTCTACAGTGAGGCTCCTCCGAAGACCGCCTCTGTCGTGTGGGACCTCGCATACGACTGGGATGACGGCGATTGGCTTGAGCGGCGCCGGGAGCGGAACCGCCTGGACACGCCCATCGCGATCTACGAGGTCCACGTCGGATCTTGGCGCCGCGTTCCTGAGGAAGAGAACCGACCCCTCGGCTACCGGGAACTGGCCCCCCAGCTGGCGGACTATGTCCTGCAAAGGGGCTTCACTCACGTCGAATTCCTCCCGGTAATGGAGCATCCCTTCTACGGCTCCTGGGGCTACCAGACGACGGGCTACTTCGCGC
>CAYGBO010000004.1:34571-41702 GCA_964348145.1 uncultured Methanomassiliicoccales archaeon | reverse complement strand
CCTCGCCATGTCGACGGGCGAGGTCGTCGTCGTGTTCGATGCGGACCACGCGCCGTTCCGCGCCTTTCTGCGCGAGACGGTGGGCTATTTCGCGCCCACCAGTAGATACGGAACCCCCCAGGACTTCATGTTCCTCGTCGACCACCTCCACAGGAAAGGCCTCGGCGTGATCTTGGACTGGGTGCCCTCCCACTTCCCTTCGGACGAGCACGGCCTGGGATTCTTCGACGGCAGTCACCTGTACGAGCACGCGGATCCCCGGGAAGGGTTCCATCCGGACTGGAATAGTTTCATCTTCAACTACGGCCGGCACGAAGTGCGCAGCTTCCTCATCAGCAGTGCCCTCTTCTGGCTCGAGCGGTACCACGCCGACGGCCTCCGCGTGGACGCGGTCGCGTCCATGCTGTACCGCGACTATTCCCGCAAGGAGGGCGAGTGGATTCCGAACGAATACGGCGGCCGCGAGAATCTCGAAGCGATTGCCTTCCTCCGTCGGCTCAACGAGGAGATCTACCGCGTGCGCCCAGACGTTCAATCGGTGGCCGAAGAATCCACCGCGTGGCCGATGGTCTCCCGTCCGACGTACCTCGGAGGCCTCGGGTTCGGGCTCAAGTGGGACATGGGATGGATGCACGACACCCTAGCGTACGTCGGCCATGATCCGATCCATCGGAGGTTCCATCACAATGAGCTGACCTTCCGCATGATCTACGCGTTCCACGAGAATTTCGTGCTTCCGCTCTCCCACGATGAAGTCGTCCACGGCAAGGGCTCGCTCCTCGCGAAGATGCCCGGGGATGACTGGCAGAAGTTCGCGAACCTGCGCCTGCTCCTCGGATACATGTACGGGCAGCCGGGGAAGAAACTCCTTTTCTCCGGCGGCGAGTTCGGCCAGTGGGCCGAGTGGAACCACGACGGGAGCCTGGAATGGCACCTGCTCGAATATGAGACCCACGCCGGGGTATTGCGATGGGCCGACACCCTGAACCGAACCTATCGGGACGAACCCGCTCTGTACGAGCTCGACTTCGACCCCGGTGGCTTCGAATGGATTGACTGCAATGACGCGCAGCAAAGTGTCCTGAGCTTCCTCCGCAGGGCCAAGTCTCGGGGCCGTCCCCTCGTCGTCGTCTGCAACTTCACCCCGATTCCCCGCATGAACTATCGAGTGGGGGTCCCCCAGGGCGGATTTTGGAGGGAGATTCTCAACAGTGACGCGAAGGAATACGGAGGGGCCGGGTGGGGGAACCTCGGAGGTGTGGAGGCCGTTCCGGTCCGGTTCCACGGCCGCCCATACTCCCTCAGTTTGACCCTGCCCCCGCTCGCGGCGATCTTCCTGACCTGCGAGGGCGTCGAGGCATGAAAGGGGTGCAGGCGCCGACCCTTGGCGCCATCTACCTGGGCGGAGATCGATGCCAATTCCGTGTATGGGCCCCTCGCGCGTCAAAGGTCGCCGTGCTCCTTCACGGGCCTTCGGAGCGGGTCTCCCTCGAGGCCCGGGATCGGGGGTACCACGAGGCCACGGTCGAGGGGATCCCTCCGGGGACCTTGTATGAGGTCGAGCTCGATCGCGCGACGCGGCAGCCGGATCCCGCTTCGCGGTCCCAGCCCCACGGGGTGCATGGGCCCTCCATGGTCGTGGACCCGACCCATCCGTGGGAAGACTCCGAGTGGAGAGGGTTTCCGCTCCGAGAGTGCATCCTGTATGAGATCCACGTGGGGACGTTCACCCCCGAGGGCACCTTGGAGGCCGCCCTTGGGCGGCTTGACGATCTCAGGGACCTTGGGATTACCGCGATCGAGCTCATGCCCGTCTCCCAATTCCCTGGCCGCCGCAACTGGGGCTACGACGGCGTGTACCCGTACGCCGTGCAGGATTCCTACGGAGGGCCGGGGGCCCTGAAGGCATTCGTGAACGCATGCCACGGACGCGGGCTGGCAGTCGTCCTCGACGTCGTGTACAACCACGTCGGGCCCGAAGGGAACCATCTTGCGGACTTCGGTCCCTACTTCACGTCCGCGTACCGGACGCCCTGGGGCGCCGCACTGAACTTCGATGGACCCGGGAGCGACGAGGTTCGCCGGTTCTTCATTGAGAACGCAATCTACTGGACGACGGAGTTCCACCTGGACGGGCTGCGCCTCGACGCCCTCCATGCGATCCTGGACGTTTCCCCCTTCCCCTTCGTCCATGAACTTGCGGACGCGGTCCACGCCGCGGCCCGCGCCCTCGGCCGCGAAGTCTGGCTCTTCGCCGAGAGCGACCGAAACGACGCCCGACTCGTCCGGCCTCCGGAGGCGGGCGGCGCGGGCTTGGACGCCCATTGGAACGATGACTTCCACCACGCCCTGCACGCCCTCCTCACGGGGGAACGGGGGGGCTACTACCAAGACTTCGGGACCTTCGAGCACCTTTGGAAGGCCTTCTCGAACGGCTATGTGTACAGCGGCGAATACTCCGCCTATCGCGGTCGTCGGCACGGAACCCCGTGCGGCGACCTTCCCCCATGGACCTTCGTCGTCTTCGCCCAGAACCATGACCAAGTGGGAAACC
This sequence comes from uncultured Methanomassiliicoccales archaeon, assembly GCA_964348145.1. Taxonomy (GTDB): domain Archaea; phylum Thermoplasmatota; class Thermoplasmata; order RBG-16-68-12; family RBG-16-68-12; genus RBG-16-68-12. Next base: position 39,148 of record CAYGBO010000004.1, on the reverse strand, counting down.
GGATGCTCGGAGAGCGGCTCGGCCAACTCGTGTCCTTCGAGCGACAGAAGCTCGCCGCGGGGGCCGTCCTCCTCTCCCCCTTCGTGCCCCTCCTGTTCATGGGGGAGGAGTACGGGGATCCCGCGCCCTTCCTCTACTTCGTGGATCATTCGGAGCCCGCCCTTATCGAGGCCGTGCGGCGCGGCCGTCGGGAGGACTTCCGTGCCTTCGCGTGGAAGGGCGAGCCACCGGATCCGCAGGACGAAGCCACGTTCCTGCGGTGCAAACTGAATCCGTCCCTCCGAAAGCAGGGCTCCCACTCCGTCCTGCGGGACCTGTATCGAGAGCTCATCGCGCTGCGCAGGTCCCACCCTGCCCTCCGTGATCCCCGTCGGGAGGCCTACGAGGTCCAGGGCCTTCCTCGGGAGCGGATCCTTTGCCTTCGGAGATGGACCGGGGGTGCTCAGGTCGCCGTCGTGTTCAGCCTCAACGAGTCCAAGGTTTCCGTGTCCGTGCCCCTGCCCGCCGGACCGTGGAGGCGAAGGATGGATTCCGCGGACGAGCGTTGGGCCGGACCCGGAGGCACCCGGGAAGCCGGGACAAGCTCCAAGGAGGGTCTCGCGCTTACCGTCGCTCCGGAGTCCTTCACCGTATTCGAACGAGAGGACGGTGGGTAGCTGGACCGCTACATCTGCATCCACGGCCACTTCTACCAGCCACCGAGGGAGAATGCATGGCTCGAGTTCGTGGAAGTGCAGGACTCCGCCTACCCCTACCATGACTGGAACGAACGCATTACGCGCGAATGCTACGGCCCCAACGCAGCCGCTCGGATCATCGACGCGGAGGGCAAGATTGTGAAGATTGCGAACAACTATGCGCGGATCAGCTTCAACTTCGGGCCCACGCTGCTCGCATGGCTCGAGGCCAGCGAACCGGAGATCTACGCGTCGATCCTCGCTGCGGACCGGGAAAGCCAGAACCGTTTTTCCGGTCACGGCTCCGCAATTGCACAGACCTACAATCACATGATCCTGCCGCTCGCGAACCGGCGGGACAAATACACCCAGGTGCTATGGGGCGTCCGCGATTTCGAGGCGCGATTCGGTCGAAGTCCCGAAGGGATGTGGCTTCCCGAGACGGCGGTGGACGTGGAAACTCTCGATATCATGGCTGAACTCGGACTCCGATTCACGGTCCTCGCCCAGCACCAAGCGAGACGGGTCCGGCCCGTGGGCTCATCCAACTGGAAGGACGTCAGCGGAGGCCGCGTGGATCCCACGACCGCATACCAAGTCCGCCTTCCTTCCGAGCGGACGATGAATGTCTTCTTCTACGACGGTCCCGTTTCTCGCGCGATCGCCTTCGACGGGGTTCTGAGGCGCGGAGAGGATTTCGCTAACCGTTTGGCGAGTGCCTTCCTCGATTCGCGTCCCTGGCCCCAGCTCGTGAACACAGCCACGGACGGCGAGACATACGGCCACCATCACCGCCATGGGGAGATGGCCCTCGCCTTCGCCCTCGACTACATCGAGTCGAATGGCATCGCCCGACTCACCAACTACGGGGAATTCTTGGAGAAGCACCCGCCCACCCACGAAGTGGTCATCGCGGATAATACGTCATGGAGCTGCGCCCATGGCGTCGAGCGGTGGCGGAGTCACTGCGGGTGCGCGACGGGTGACAAGCCCGGATGGACGCAGGAGTGGAGGGGGCCGCTCCGGGAGGCCCTCGACTGGCTACGCGACGCCCTGGCCCCGGAGTACGAGAAGATGGCGGGACGGCTCCTCAAGGACCCCTGGATGGCGCGCGACGCCTACGTGTCCGCTGTCCTGAACCGATCGTCGACGCACGTCGAAGAATTCCTGAAAGAGCAGGCGTCTCAGAAGCTCGATGAGGAAGCCGGACTCGCAGTCCTCCGCCTCCTCGAGCTACAGCGGCACCTGATGCTGATGTACACAAGCTGTGGCTGGTTCTTCGGCGACGTGTCCAGGATCGAGACTGTGCAGGTGCTCCAGTATGCGGGACGCGCCATTCAGCTCGCCGAGCAGCTCTTCCAACGCCCCCTGGAGGATCGATTTCTCAAGCGGCTGGAGGCGGCGAAGAGCAACGTGCCGGACTACGAGAGTGGACGCACGGTCTACGAGAAGCTCGTGAAGCCTGCGAAAGTCGACTTGGAAGGGGTGACCGCCCACTACGCCGTGAGCTCCCTGTTCGAGTCCTACGGCGACCACACGCAGGTCTACTGCTATCGAGTCGATCGGGAGGACTTCCAGACCTTCGAGGCGGGCAAGGCGAAGCTTGCCATCGGTCGGGTGAGGGTGACCTCGGAGATCACGGCGGACTCGGAGAGAATCAGTTTCGGCGCCCTCCACTTCGGGGACCACAACATCAACGGAGGCGTCCGTCCCCTCCGCGGGGACCAAGCGTATCGCGACCTTGTCGAGAGCATGTCCGATGCGTTCTATCGGGCGGACTTCCCGGAGGTCATACGCCTCATGGACCGGCATTTCGGAGAGTCCACCTATTCAATCAGCTCCCTGTTTCGGGACGAGCAGCGGAAGGTCCTCAATCAGATTCTCACATCGACCTTGGCCTCGGTCGACCAGACCTACGACCAGCTGTACCAGCAGAACGCACCCCTCATGTACTTCCTTGGCACGCTGAACGTCCCTCTACCGAAGGCGTTCCAATCCACAGCCGAGATCGTTCTGAACACGAATCTCCGCCGCGCCCTCTCGGATGTGGAGCCCGATGTAAGACGGATTCGGGCGTTGCTGAAGGACGCCGAGGCGTTCCAGATCCCCCTTGACGGGGAGGGCCTCGGCTATGCTCTCAAGGAGACGGTGGACTCCGTGGTGGGACAGCTCTCGGAGAAGCCGGCGGAGCTGTCCGATCTCCGTCGCGTCGACGTCCTTCAGACCGCCTACCCAGAATTCAGGAATCGCGCTGGGTCGCCGGACGGCGACACGAAGGAGTGGGTCGATCGATTTCGAGGCCTCGGGGAGAAGTTGGGGGTCCGGGTCGAATAGATGGTCGGCCTACGAATCCCCGTTTCCACGTACCGCATCCAATTCCATCCCGATTTCGGCTTTCGGCAGGCGAGGGACCTCGTAGGCTACCTCGACCGGCTGGGAATTACGGATGTCTATGCCTCGCCTGTCTTTGCGGCCCGTTCGGGAAGCTCCCACGGGTACGATGTGGTGGATCCGACCCGACTGAACCCCGAGCTGGGATCCTGGAAGGAATTCAAGAGCTTCGTCGCAGAGCTTCGGAGTCGCCGAATGGGATTGCTGTTCGATGTCGTGCCGAACCACATGGCGGCGAGCGAGCAGAACCCGTGGTGGATGGACGTCTTGGAGAAGGGAGCCGACTCTTCCTACGCCTCCTTCTTCGACATCGACTGGCAGGGGCCGCCGGGGCGCGCCCTCCCGAAGGGCAGGGTCGTGCTCCCCTTGTTTGATCGTCCCCTCGAGGAGTCTGTGAAGAACGGGCTGCTGGGACTTGAACTGCGGCCGGGCGGACTCGCGTTCTCGTACCGGGAGATTCGGCTGCCCCTTGGGCTGGCTTCCTATGTCCGGTTGCTGGCCCGCGACCGAGGTGTGCTCCGGAAGCGCCTTGGTCCGACCCACCAGGCCTTCCGTGGGCTGGAGCGTTTCCTCACGGAAGGAAGTCGGGCCCTGCGCGAGGCGCGCCACATCCCCGGTGGCGACCCTAGGACGTCCCGCATCGAACTCGCCCACCGGCGGCTTCGGCAGCTCCTTCGCCATCCCGAGGTGAGGTCGCTTCTCGGGACCCGCGCGAAATGGGCCAACGAGCGAGCGGGTGAGCCCGAGGGACGGGCCTTGTTCCGCGAACTCCTCGCGGAGCAGCACTATCTCCCCGCTCCTTGGTACGAGGCCTCGGACCGGGTCAACTATCGAAGGTTCTTCGACATCAATGACTTGGTGTGCCTGAGGATCGAAGATCCGAGAGTCTTTGATGCAACCCATCGGCTCCCGCTACGGCTCTTGGAAGACGGACTTGTCACGGGCCTGCGCATTGACCACATCGATGGCCTCCTCGACCCGACGGGCTACCTCGAGCGGCTCCAGGACTCCCTCAAGGGAGCCTCTCGACGGACGCGGGCGGCTCCGCGCCATTTCGTCATCGTCGAGAAGATCCTTTCGGCCGACGAGTCCCTCCCGAGAGGATGGCCGACTCACGGGACGACGGGCTACGACTTTCTCAACGGCTTGAACGCGCTGTTCGTCGATCCCTCAGGCTACCGCTCTCTCACCTCCCTCGACCGAGAGCTCACGGGCGACACCTCGGACTTGGCGGGAACAGTCCACGAAGCGAAGCGATACGTGATGCGGCACCTCTTCGCCGGCGAGCTACGAAGACTTGCCCTCCATCTGAGTCGTATCGTGGCCCAAGATGCGGACGACCAGTCGCATTCCCTCGCCCACTTGGAGCAGGCGATTTTCGAAACCACGGCACAGCTGCCCGCGTACCGGACGTACCTCCGGGGTGCCGGCGTCTCGGATGAAGATCGGAGTTACATCGAACGGGCTGTCCGCGCGGCTCAGCGCACAATCGGGCAACCGCACGGGCGG
>CAYGBO010000004.1:15430-34561 GCA_964348145.1 uncultured Methanomassiliicoccales archaeon | reverse complement strand
CCCTATCGTTTCTCCGGGATGTGCTCCTCGCTCCGACGGATCGAAAGGACTCGAGGAACTCAGAGCGGTTGCGTTTTGTCATGCGATGGCAGCAGTTCACGGGCCCCGTCATGGCAAAGGGGCTCGAGGACACGGCCTCGTACCGATTCAACCCCCTGCTGTCCCTCAACGAAGTGGGAGCCCACCCAGGGGGACCGGAGTCCCGCTTCGGAATCAAGGCCTTTCACCGGTTGAACGCCATGCGGGGCCTCCGATGGCCGCACACCCTGAACGCGACTTCGACGCATGACACGAAGCGGAGCGAGGATGTCCGTGCAAGGATCGATGTCCTGTCCGAGATTCCGCGGGAGTGGGAGCGGCATGCACGTCGATGGCGGCGCATCAACCGAAGCGCAAAGCGGCTCGTGGAGGGGCGTCTCGTACCGGATGCGAAGATGGAACTCCTGCTCTATCAGACAATCCTGGGCGCCTGGCCCCTTGAGCGGCGGGAGATCCCCGGCTTCCGACGCCGACTCGGCGACTACGGAATCAAGGCCGCGCGGGAGGCCAAGCTCCGCACGAGTTGGCTTCGACCGGAGGAGGGCTACGAACGGGCCCTTGCCGCCTTCATCGAGGGTCTCCTGGCCGATCCGCGTTCGAACCCGTTCCTTCGCGAGTTCCTCCGTTTCCAGAAGGAAATCACCTACTACGGCGCGCTGAACTCGCTCGCCCAAGTCCTCCTCAAGATAGCCTCGCCGGGGGTTCCCGATTTCTATCAGGGTCAAGAAACATGGAACTTCAGCCTCGTGGACCCCGACAACCGAAGACCTGTTGACTTCTCCAAGGGAGTTCGACTCCTCCAGTCCCTCGCCGACCCCGGCGGACGCACGCGGCATGCGTTCTTTCGGGACATCCTGTCACGCTGGCACGACGGGCGCATCAAACTATACGTGACCGCGAGGGGCCTTCAGTTCCGACGCCGTCATCGGAGGCTGTTCCAAGAGGGGGATTATGTGCCGATCCGCGCCCTCGGGCCGAGGAAGGAGCATCTGTGTGCATTCGCTCGGCGCAAGGGTCGAGAATGGATCCTCGTCGCGGTGCCGCGGTTGTGCACGAAACTCGTCGACGTGGGTGAGGCTCCCATCGGCTCGGAGACCTGGGGATCCTTGGCATTTCCCATGCCCCACGGGATGCCTAGGGCGTGGACGAACGTGCTCACGGGGGAGCGGCTCCACGTTTCGTCGAAGCGGCGGCAGGGCGCGATTCTCGCGTCGGACGCCCTCCGAGATTTGCCCGTCGCCCTCTTGCAAGGGAGGACGCGCTAGCCTTTTGGGAGAGTCCCCTTGAGCCCTCGAGGCGAAAATCTTTCGGAGCGCAAAGGTAAAGGCACCGGTCGTCTAGCGGCCCTGAGGCACCACGAGGTGGTGTGTAGATGGGAACCGAGGCTGTAGGAGAGACAGCAGGGCAGGTCTGGAACTATCTGAACGAGCGAGGCAAGTCGAGTCTCAGCGCGATCGAACGGAGCGTCAAGGCTCCGAGGGCGGTCGTACACATGGCGATCGGCTGGCTCGCCCGCGAAGGCAAACTCGCTCTATCCGAGGAGAACCGGAGTCTTCAGCTCTGGTTGACGGAGACCTGAGGGGGTCCCCTGAGGATCGAGCCGGTTCCAAGTCCGCGTCTCATCCCAGTGAATCCGAACCTCCCGGCCCGTCCGCGGGTCCACCCGCGGCGATCCCGTGGGCACCCGCCGCGGCCCCGGGGTCATCCCTCGACCGGCGATTGCATCAGTCCGCGAGATTGAAGACGATCGTCTTCAGCTCTGTCATTTCGTCGACGCTGTAGCCGATGCCCTCTCGGCCGATCCCGCTCGCCTTGCTCCCCCCAAAGGGGAAGTACCCCACTCCGTGGCGGGGATGGTCGTTCACCGTGAGTTCCCCGACTTGGAGGTCCTGGGCAATTTTCCACACTCGCCGGTAGTCCTGTGTGAAGACGCAGGAGTCGAGACCGTATCGGGACATCCTGCCGATGCTCAGGGCCTCTTCCACGTCCGAGATGCGCATCACGACGGCCACCGGGCCGAAGGTTTCCTCGAAGGCTACCCGGGCGGACAGGGGCACGTGGTCGAGGAGGGTGGGTTCCACGTAACACTCTCGGGACGTCCCCCCTCGGATCATCGTTGCCCCATGCTTCACCGCGTCGTCGATGAGTCCCTGGACGCGGGCGGCCGCCTTTCGGTTGATCACAGGGCCGACCTTGACCCCGGGTTCCCGCGGGTCTCCATGCTTCCAGTGCGACATTCCCTCGGCGAGTTCCTTGACGAACGCGTCCGCCACATCCTCCACCACGAGGATCGCGGAAATCGCGTCACATCGCTGGCCCGCATTCTTCAGGGCGCCGTCCAGGCACTTCTCTGCCGCGAGATGGAGGTTCGCGTCGTCGAGGACGATGGCCATGCCCTTGCCCCCCAGCTCGAGATGCAGCTTCTTGATGCCAGCCTTCTTCACGATCGCCTCGCCGACCTGTGTGCTCCCTGTGAAGGACACCATGGCGACCTTGGGGCTCGACGCGAGGGCATCCCCCACTCTCGAGCCGAGGCCTGTCACCACGTTGAACGCTCCCTGAGGAATCCCTGCCTGCTCGAGGATTCGGGCGAAGAGGAGCATGCTGAGGGGGGTATCGCTCGCCGGCTTCAGGACCACGGAATTGCCCGCAAGGAGGGCGGGAATCGCCTTGGCGGCTGCGATGAACAACGGGTAGTTGAACGGACACACGGCGGCCACGATCCCGAGGGGAACGCGGGCCACGATCGCGACCCGACCCCGGGCGTCCCTCGACCATTCGCCGGGGATGTACTCCCCGAAGATCCCGCGGGCCTCCTGCATCGCGAGACGAAGCCGATCCCCTGTCGCGTTGACCTCGCCCTCCGCATCCTTCGGTGGCTTGCCCGCCTCCGCCGTGAGGACCCGAATGAAATCCTTCTTGTGCTGCAGAAGGAGTTCCCGCGCCCGTTCAAGGAGATCGATCCGCTCAATCCCGGGGATTGCCTGCATGGCCTTGTGCCCCGCGAGGGCTGCATCCACGGCGGCGTCGATGTCGGCGAGGGTCGATTTCGGTGCACGAGCGACGACCGTATCGTCGATGGGCGTCTTTACGTCAAAGGTTTCGCCGCCACTCGCCTCGAGCCAGAGGCCGTTGATGAACACTTTGAAGGCCGGGACTCCGTCCGTTACCTCCGAGATGGGACCGAACGTGGTGGGAAGTTTCGCAAGCATGGTGTCGACCGGTAGCATATCGGCTGGCGGCTCAAGAACATTGGGCATGGGAATCACGTGTGGGCTTTCACCGTCCTCTTCGTCTCGCGCAGCATTGAGGCGGCTTTTTCCGGCACGACAGGGTTGATGTAGAACCCGGTTCCCCGCTCGAATCCTGCGGCCTCCGCAAGCCTAGGGGTGATCTCGAGGTGCCAGTGGTACTTCGTCGCCTTCCGATCGCAGGGGGCCGTGTGGATGTAGTAGTTGAAGGGGGGGTCGTCGAGGAGACGATACATCCGGCCCAGGACGTCACTCAACATACTCCCCAGGGGGGCTCGCTCCGCGTCTGCGAGATCTTCGAAAGCCATCTCATGGACAGTCGGCAAGATCCACGTTTCGAACGGAAACCGCGCCGCGAACGGTGAGAGGGCGATGAAGGATTCGTTCTCAGCGACAACCCGGGTCCCTGCCTTCCGCTCCGATTTGATGATCTCGCAGTACAGACACGAACCACCAGAGATCTCATGAAAAGCTCTGACCGATTGTATCTCCTCCATGATGCGGCGAGGAATGATGGGGGTCGCAATGAGCTGGGAGTGGGGGTGGGAGATCGTCGCCCCTGCCCGCTCACCGTGGTTCTTGAAGATCAAGATGTACTTCAACCGCTCGTCGCCCGCCAACTCGCGATAGCGCTGCCGGTAGGCTGTGATGACCTCTTGGACCTGCGAATCCTCGAGCTGGCTGAGGTGCGCCTCGTGGTCCGGCGTCTCGATGATGATTTCGTGGGCTCCGACGCCGTTCACACGGTGATAGAGGGGATCCTCCTGCCTGTGGACGTCTCCCTCGATTTCAAGGGCGGGGTACTGGTTGGGTACGCAGCGGATCCACCAGCCGGGGCCGTCCGGCGTTCCATTGTCCCGGTATGCGAAGACCTCCGGCGGAGTCATTCGCTCGTGACCTCCGCAGAAAGGGCAAGCTTCTGGATCGGTTGACAGACCGTGCTTCCGGAATTCCCCAGGGCGTTTCGAACGCGCTGTTGCGATGACCACCCACGTGTCCGTGACGTAGTCCTTTCGTAGCTCCGGCATGAGAGAGCCCTGAGGGTGGTTTTCCGTGAGCATGAAAGGTTCCGTATTTTAGCGTTGTGCGGTCGTTATCCGGAAGCTGACGCACTGAATTCCGTCGAAAAAGGCGCCAACCTCGGCAACTTGTCAACGTGCCGAGGAATCACGTCCCCCTCGGCCAACGGGGCGTCCCGACAGATGAAGTGTTCGCGACGGTCGCCCCGTAATCGGACCGTGCCACATCCTCGACGGGGCATGAGTCCACTGCCCGTGGTCGCCGCGCCATTCGACTGACGAGTTCGCCCCAGGATGGGCACGGGTGTGCGAATCGGAATTCCTGAGCGAACCCCCGCGGCCTTTGCGCTGCCACGAAGTCACCGCGACGGCTGTGTCAGCAAGCCGCTGTGAAGGGAGGTCGTCGTGGTATCGAAAAGGATAATGACAGGATGGCTGTTCCATTCGGACTCGAATATCGTTATATGAGAAACTGCTAATTCTGGGCCGTGGGCCGGGGGTATCTTCGTAAGCGATTCTATTCTACTCCCCAGCGCATCCTGATCCACCTGTCTACGGCGGCGGGAACAGAACAAGGTGCGGATCTCTACCCTCTTACGCAGGAAGGGATCGGCGGTGCCATCCTCTCCGCCCGACCCACCGCGACGAAATGGCTCAAGCAACTTCAGGCTCGGGGATGGGTTGCTCGGGAGCGAGAGCACGTTCCCGGCTATCGCGTTCGAAAGACGGTATATCGCCTCACGGACCTCGGCTGGTCGGAGGCCCACAGGCTTCGGCGTCGCCTCGCGGAAGACGTCGTCGAGGTCCGGGCTCCGGGCGTGGACCGTGTGTCGATGCGCGTGGAGGACATCCCTCGTCTCTTCCCCACCCAGGTGAATCTGATCATGGCCGTCTCGCTCATCCGACAGGGCAGGATCGATCTTTCGACCCAAGGAGACTCTGCCGCCGCCGAATCCGCCGTCCACCAAGGGGGACACGGGCTCCGGCGAATCGACCGTGTCTTCGGACGATCGGAGGAGCTGCGGTTCCTGGATCGATGGACGGCAGGACCTTCCACGATCCTAGCTGTCGTCGGGCTTCAGGGAATCGGAAAAAGCACGCTGGTCGCCTCCTGGGTATTGCGTCGGAGGCCTAGAGCGCGCGTTTTCTGGTTTGACATGGAGGAGGGCACCACACCCCAGGCGTTCCTGATGGAATTCGGGGCCTTTCTAGCTCGTTCGGGCCGCCGGAGTCTGGCGACGGATCTCATCGAGTCCGGCGGGACCGATCTCCGATCCGCGATTCATATCGTGGCCCGGGAAATCTCGGATCTCCAGCTACTCCTCGTCATCGATAACCTGCAGATGGCTGGGCCGGACATGATGCAATTCATCGCCGGTCCCTTGCTCGGTACGCTGTCCCAACAGAAACGCAAAGCGATCCTCCTATCCAGGACTTCCCCCTCCTTCCTTCACTCCGCGAAGAGTCGGCGCACCCGCGGCGCAGAAGTTCTCCGATTGGGAGGGCTGGAGCTGGACGCGTCCATCGCTCTCCTCCGCGCCAGGGGACTCGCCGCGGACGACGTCACTATGATGGAGATCGCAGCCTCCACCCGGGGCCACCCGCTTGTGATCGCCCTCGCGGCCCAGAGCGGTTCCGTTGTCGCCCCGGAAGTCCGTCGGTTTTTTGAGGCGGAAATCTGGCGCTCGCTTTCCACACGGGAGCGGGCCCTCCTCGAGGCCGCCTCCGTGTTCCGTCGCTTCGCCCCGCTCACGGCTCTGAGAGGGTATTTCGAGGCTACAGACTCCGCGCTGGCCGCGTTGGACCGGAAGGACCTGATCACTCCGACTTTTTCCGACACGATTGTCGTCCATGATACGATTCGGGACTTCGTTCTGAACCGACTTGAGGAAACAACGCGTAGAAGGCTCCACGAACGAGCGGCCCGATACTTCCTCGGTCGGCTCGAGCCGGGCGAACGAGCGAAAGCACTCTACCATCTCGTCCGCGCGGGCCAGGCAAAGAGGGCGATGGAGTTCCTCGCTTCGGAAGGTCCATCCCTATTCGAATCGACTCCGGCATATGAGATTTCGTCCCTCCTAAGGGAAATCGCTGTGGCCGCTCTTGACCCTCCGTCCGCATGCATCCTTGAGGAGGTTCGCGGGGATAGCTTTCGGATCATGGGCGACGTCGAGGCCGCCCTCCTGCAATATCGCCATACGCTGCGTCGGTGCAGGAAGGAGGCGAAGCATGACTTCCTCCCGCGAATTCTGCGCAAGATCGCCACGATTGAACGGAGGCGAAATGAGTACGCAAGGGCTCTACGCCATCTCGAAGAGGCCAAAGCGCGCCTCGAGGGGCGACCGAACCCGGCGGAACTCGCGGAAGTCCTGAGAGAGATGGCCCTCGTCGAGAACGTTCAGGGAGACTTCTCGAGCGCCCGGAGGCACCTCAACCTCTCCGTTAATTTGGCCGATGAGGCGTCCGATCCCGGATCGATCTCCCGAAGCCTCCTCGCCCTCGGTTTGCTGGAAGCCGGGCAAGGCAGCGTCAACATTGCCCTGCAGCACAAACTCCAGGGCCTCCGGGTCTCCGAGCGGGCGGGCAATCTTGCCGAAGTTGCGCGCGCGTGCATTTCCATCGGAACGGCGTACTGGGATCTGGGGCGGTTGGAGGAGTGCCTCACGTATGAGGAGCGAGGGCTGCATCTCGCAAGACTCCTCGGGAACCTGCGTCTCATCGCCTACGCGTCGATGAACCGAGCGGCGGTCCTCGCCGATCTGCGAAGGTATGAAGATGCTGTCGTCTCAATGCGAGAGGCGAGGGAGCTGTTCCAGATCCTGGGCGAGGAAGACAGTCTTGCGATGCTCGCCGTGACAGAGGGCGATCTCGAGAAGAGCTTGGGTCATCACGCACTCGCACGTCGGATCTGGGAAGGCGCCCTTCTGACCTTGCGACGGATCGGCGATCCTTATGATTTGATGCGGACGCTCCGCTGGATTGGCGAGAGCTACCTCCACGACGGTGATGCGGCTGGGGGCCAGGCATGCCTGGAGGAAGCGGGAGCCATCGCGCGTCGACTCGGCAACGAACCGATGACAGCTGACATCGAGGTGCAGATGGCAGGCCAGCGCATCGACGTCGCGAAGGCAAAAGCTCCGTCCCAGGGATAGTTCCTCAGTTCTGATCCTTCGGCGTCGGCAAGCCGGCCCGCCTTCGAAGGAATCTTATCGTCTATGATAATGAGGTACCCTCTCATCTGTTCCGTCTTGCCACCCCTCCCCCGCAGACGGAGAGCACTCCCCTCGCCCTTCCGACGCGCAGGGGCTCGGGATGGGCCTTTAAGGATTCCACGACTATCCGATTCCGATGGTTCGCTTCCCGAGCCCCAGGGCAAAGCACCCCTACCACATGTACGAGATGATTCGGAGTCAGCCGGACTTCATCGCCGAAACCCAGGCCCGCCTGCGAGGTCTCGAGCCCACGTCCCTCCTGGGAAGCCCGAGGCAAGTCGTCGTCACGGGTTGCGGGACCTCGTTCCACGCGGCCGCGTATGGCGCCCGCCTCCTCCGGGATGCATTAGCTCCGCGTGTGGTCGTGGAGGCGGTTCACGCGTACGACTTAATCCGCCGACCCGCGCCCTCCCGAAAAACCCTCGTGCTCGGCGTGAGTCACAGCGGGAGCACGGCCACGACGAATCGGGCATTGGCGCGTGCACGTAGAGCGGGTGCCCGAATCCTCGGTCTCTGCGGAATCAAAGGTACCCCGATGGAGCGGGTCACAGGCCGGACCCTTGTCCTGGGATCGACCCAAGACCGTTCTTGGGCCAACACGATGAGTTATACGACCCAGCTGACAGCCCTCGCCTACCTCGCTCTCCGTGTTGGCGGCAATCGATCGCCTTCTGCCCTCCGGGCCTGGTCTGCGCTGCCGGTCCGCGTTTCGGATGCCCTCGCGCGCGAGCCCGCCGTCCGCCGCCTCGCGTCCCTCGTCGTCTCACGGAAGCGCGCCACGTTCCTCGGAACGGGTCTCGACGAGATCACCGCTCTCGAGGCGGCGTTGAAGATCCGGGAGACGTGTAGCCTCACGGCGAGCGGGTACCATACGGAGCAGTTCCTGCACGGCCCCTTCCTCTCTCTCGGCCGCGACGATGCAATCGTCGGGCTTCGGTCGCGGGACGACGGGGAGCGCGCGGTCGGAATCCTGCGGGCGTGCTCTCGGACGGGCGCTCTCGTCAAGACCGTCGGCGATGGTCCTGACGTCGACATACCCCTCCCGCGAACTCCATTCGTCCTGAGGCCGATTTTGAGCGTGATTCCCCTCCAGCTCCTTGCCTACCATGCGGCCCTTGCCCGCAGAATGAATCCGGACGTGATGCGGCTTGACGCCGGCCGATATGGCGCGGGCCTCCGGATCCTCTTCACGTAGGGCTGGGGCCGGGCTCGGGAGGGATCCGCACGACGGTCGACGTCTCGACGCCATTCCTGAGGATGAGGCGCAAGCTCATCTGCCCGCTCCCGTAGGTTACCTGGAATCGCTCGACTTCCGAGCGGTAGAGGCGGGCGGGCCGACGACGGCCCTCCGTGACGAAGCCCGCTTCGGATACGAGGCCCAGGGAGAGCAGGCGGCGGATGCGTCGGTAGCAGGCGGCGATGGGCACCTTATAGCGGGAGGCGATGTCCTGGGCGGTAAGGATTTCCTGGTGGAGGGCGATGAGGATCCGGAGGGCGTGGTCGTCGAGGAGGGACTGGCCATCCTTGTCGTAAAGGAGAAGTTCCTCCGCCACGAGAACGGGTCGAGAGGGCGCCCTCGGCGGCTTCGTCGGATCTGGGACCGCCACGATTCCTTCAGGAGACCTCCAGCGATTAAAGACATCGGCTCCCGTTATCACAACCCGAGAGTGAGAATGGGCGCACGGGACCCCGTCGCCTCGCGGTTGCCTGCTTCATGTCTGACTCTTCAGGTCCCTCAGGATGACTTGGGAGGCATTGTAGCCCGGGGCCCCCGTGACGCCGCCGCCTGGATGCGCCGCGGAACCACAGAGGTAGAGACCTTTCACGGGCATCCGGTAGTTCGACCACCCGGGGAGAGGGCGGAAGGAGAAGATCTGGTCCGGCGTGATGTCCCCCTGGAAGATGTTCCCACCCGTCAGCGCGATCGACCGCTCCATGTCCTCCGGGGAGATGATCTGCCAGTGCCTGACGACCTTCCGGATGTTCGGCGCGTACTCCTCAATCGTGTCGAGGATAATGTCCGCGGCCCGCGGCTTGAATGCCTCCCAGCTCGAGCCCTTCAACGTCGTGGGGGCATACTGGACAAAGCATGTCATCGTGTGCTTTCCTGGGGGAGCCACGCTCGAGTCCACGACGCTCTGATACTGGCTCTCGATAAACGGGTGGCTTGAGAAGGCTCCGTACTTGGCCTCGTCGTACGCCCGCTCCACATAGTCCATGGAGGGAATGATCTCGACGGTCCCTCGGTGGTGGGGCCCCGGCGTCCCGGGCTTCGCGCGATAGTCAGGAAGTTCGTCCAAAGCCGCGTTGAACTTCAGGGCCGCGCCTCGGGTGCGGATCCTCCGCACGCGGTCGAGAAATCCGGGTTCGACCGCATCCGGCGACAGCAGCTTGAGGAACGTCTGCTTCGGGTCGATCGACGAAGCGACGACCTTCGCATCGATTCTCTCGCCCTCCTCCGTCTCCACTCCGACGGCCTGCCCGTCCTTCACGAGGATGCGCCTCACGCCGATCCCCGTCCGGAGGGTTGCCCCGAAATGCTCCGCCGCCTTCGCCATGGCCTCCGCGATCCGACCCATCCCGCCCTTCGAGCAGCCCCACACCTCCTTGTGACCGTCCAGGATGCCGATGCTGTGATGGCCGAGGATGTAGGCGGTCCCGGGGGTGTAGGGCCCGCAGAAGGCCCCGATCACGGCCTGGGTGGCGAAGGCGGCCTTCACCTCCTCGGACTCGAACCACTCGTCGAGGAAGTCCTTGGCGCTCATCAGGAAAAGTTCCCGGAGGAGTTGTTCCGCCTGGGCGCCGGAGAACATGCCGAAGAGGTCCGCGATGGGCACGGGGGGCGCCATGAGGGTTGGCTCTACGAGCTCGAGGACCTCGTTCCAGAACCTCACGTATCTCGGGTAGTTCTCCGCGTCGGCCTTCGAGAAACGCGCGATTTCTGGAACGTTCTTCTTCATCGTCGAGCCAGAGGGTGATTGAGCGACCATCGGGGAAGGGCACGAAGTACTGGGGGTCGTAGAGGATCGTCTCATACCCGAAGGTGCGGAGCTTCAGCTCTTCGACGATCTGCGGCCGGACGAGTCCGCATACGTAGGCATAGGTATTGATCCGGAAGCCAGGCCAAGGCTCCTCGGTCACGCACGCGCCGCCCAAAAGAGACCGCTTCTCGAGCACGAGAACTCGCGCGCCCGCCTTCGCGAGGTACCCGGCCGTCACGAGGCCGTTGTGCCCTCCGCCGCGAAAGGAGGCGGGATGGAAAAAGGATTGCGCCGCTGGAGCCTCCGTCAGGCCTCCAAGGCCCTCCGGACGCTCTTCGCAAACTCCTCCGTCTGCGCGTTCAGCTTGGATTTCATGAAGTTGTCCATGATCCGGGCGAGGGGTCCCTTCGCCTGGACCGACATCGTGTACGTGACCCTCGTGCTGTTCCCCTTCGGCTCCAGCTCTATCGTGCCCGTCATTTCCATGTTGTCTGCGACGCCCCGGAATCGTGCTCGGGATGGCTCGATGCGCTCCAGGGTTTCCGTTTCGACGTTCAGCTCTTGATGGAGGGGACCGATCTTCAGCCTCAGCTCCCACTCCGCGTGGGCGTCGTCGCGGATCCGCACCGCCTGAACGCCGGGGATGCAGCGACCGACCTTTTCCATGTCGCTCAGGAAGGACCACACGCGGTCCAGGGGCGCCTGCACATCGAAGGTGACGGTGCCCTCGGGCATGTGAGGCGGGCAACGCAAGCCCGCTAAAAAGGTTTTGAACCCGGAGACGGGAAGGAGAAAGTGAAGGTGCCGAGGGCCTCCCCCAGTGCCTCGGCTGGGAGTCGACGCGAGGTCTCTAGGCCTTGCGCAGGAACGGAAGACCCGTTCGCCGGTTGACGCCGACCTTGCGTCCCTTGGGCATCTCGTCCACGGGCTTCCCGCTCTTCGGTTTCCTCTTGCTGAAGAAGTAGATCGTGACTTTCGGTCCCTTCTTCAGCTTCACCTCGCGCGAGTACAGCGTCCATCCCTGGTACGTGTACGGCATGGTTGACCTCCTTCCCCCTGAAGAGCTAGGGTATCTAAAGGGTTTCTCTCCCTTAGAACATCCGTAGGGGCGTCGAAATTTAGCTATATTATGGTCTTTTTATGGCTTCTGTGGAGCAAAGGGAGGGCGGGACGGATGTCGCCGTGGCGGACGGCCGTCGGCGTGGGTCGCGATCACGGGAGATCCGCACGGGACGGAGGCGCATTCCCGCGTCGGGCCCCGCGGATTCCCCTCGGACCCGCCGGGCGTGCCCCCCTCCCGCGGTGAAAGCTAATCCGCCGGGCTGCGCTTCGCCCTTCATGGACGTCGACTCGCTTTCGACGACCCTCGCAGAAATCCTCGAACCGCGGCGCGTTCTCCTCGGAACGGAGATACCGCCGAGATACAAGCTGGATGGCCTGAGGCCGCACCGAGCGTCTGACCTCCCGGAGGGAGGGATCCGCCCTGTTGCGGTTGTCTTCCCCCGCTCGACCCGTGAGGTCTCCTCGGTCCTTCGACTCGCGAACGAGCTCGGCCTCTCTGCCCTCGCGCGGGGCGGCGGGACGGGCCTCATGGGCGGTGCGCGGCCCCAATCCGACACGATCGTGATTGACTTGGGACGAATGCATCGCGTGCGGGCGATCGATCCACGGTCAGGCACGGCGACCGCGGAAGCGGGGATTGTCCTGGAGGAACTCGACCGCCGACTGCGGGCAAAGGGCCTCATGCTGGGCCACGACCCTTGGTCCCAACCCCGGGCCACCCTCGGGGGCGCCATCGCGACGAATGGTCTGGGGTACACGGGCTTCGTCTATGGGACAATGGGGGACCAGGTCCTCGGCCTCGAGGCCGTATTGCCCGACGGCGTCATCGTGCGGACACGACCCGCGGTCCGCGCCACGACGGGGTTCGACCTGAAGCGCCTTTTCATCGGGACGGAGGGATCTCTGGGGCTTGTCACCGCCGCAACGATTCGTGCGTTCCCGGTTCCGCAGTGCCAGGAGATCCATGCCTTCGAGTTCCGCGATTTCGAACGGGGGCTGGCGTCCCTGGAGCGGATCTACGACGATGGCCTCACGCCCATGGTCATGGACTTCGGGGAGACGTATCATGCCCCGGGCGCACCTTGGCGCTCCGAAGCCGGTCCGCCGACACTGTTCCTCGGGTTCGCCGGGGCCAGCGAGGTCGTGCGGGCGTCGTGGCGGCGAGCACGGCTCCGCCTGAAGGCTCGAGGAGCCCGCCCGCTGCCCGAAGGCGAAGCACGAGCCTATTGGCGGTCCCGGCACGACATCATATTCCGGACAGACGAGATTGCGCCGGGCCTGAGCGAGGCGGACCGTTTCCTCGAGTCCACGATCTTCGACTACGTGCACGTGACCCTGCCCCGGGAGAAGATCCTCCCCTACCGCCGCGGGGCCTTGGCGGCCTTGCGACGGCACGGCGTGCAGGCCACTTCCTTCGGCGTATGGACCCAACTCGAGCTCGTGTCCTTGGAGATGGTGCGGCCTGTCGGCCGCGATCGGGCGGCGGCGAAGGCCGCGGTGGCCGGGGCGATCGACGCCGTGCTGCGACGGGCCCAGGCCCTTGGGGGATCCATGGAGTATGTCCACGGGATCGGGCTCAAGCTCGCTCACCTCATGGAGGAGGAGCTCGGCCCGGGGCTTCGGGTCCTCGAGCGCATGAAGGGAGCCATGGATCCGCGGGCCGTCTTGAACCCAGGAAAAGGGGGTCTGTGAAGACTCCGCATGGATGAGGTTATTCTGCGAAATTTATATAAATGCCTACAAGTCTGCGGGCCCCGAGGTGAAGCACTGTGCAGGCACCTCCTCCTCCTGCGGCTCGTGCATGGGTGATGGATCGCACCAAGATGATTGTCGTCTTCGGGATTGGCGTTGGCCTGCTCCTCCTCGCGGGGGGAGCGGTCCTCTCGGACTTCGGCAATCAGAGCTATGTGAACCCGACTCCAGAACAGACGGTGAATTCGCAGAACTTGAGGAACGTATGGGGACCCGCCCTGGCCCACATCGGAATGTTCTTCTTCGTGGGCGGGCTGTTCATCGCTGCCATCTTCCTCGAGACCGCCGACCCATTTGTGCGCCTGTTCCTGTTGATTCTCGGGTTCGTGGCCCTCCTGTTGGTGCTGGCGAATTCCCCGACCCTGTTCGGGTGAGGTGGCTCGATGGCGGGAATCGGAGAACGGCTTTGGGAAATCGGCAAGTCCCCGCCCCACCACATGACGCTGCTGGTCTTCGGCCTCCTCGCCCTCCTGACGGGCCTCGTGACCTCGGCGATCATCTCTGTGGCGGGTGGCGGCGGCGCCGCGGCTCCCCTCCTGATGGTGGCGAACGTCCTCGTGGGGGTCGGGGCCTTCTTCCTGGCCTTGGCCCTGTTCCTCGGGGCCTACGTCGCATCGGGCGACTCGCCGACCGCGGTGGTCTGGAAAGTGGCCCAGCTCCTCGCTGCCGTCTTCGTGCTCATTATCCTATTCTGACGGCCGCGGGACTCCCGGGATCGCGCAACCCTGGGGGTGGCGGACTGCGGGGCGGCCCGGGAGGGGCGTCCCTGCTAGGGTCAGCGTCTTTGCCCGGCATCCACGGACAGAATCGGCGGAAGATGCTGCGCAATCGGCCTCCAGCTCTTACCACCATCACGACTCCCGTAGAGGACCCCCGTGTTCGTGCCCATGTACAGTCCGAGGGGATCTAGGGAGTCCGTCGACAGTCCCTCCCGCAACACTCCCGGGTAGGCATGGGGCCCCGGCAATCCCTTCGTGGACGGCCGCCAGGTCTTCCCCGCATTCGTCGTCTTCCAGACCGCGAGCTGGCCGTTCGGGGGGACGCGGTAGTAATCCCCGGTGAGGGGGACGACGTACGCGGTGCGCGGCCGATGCGGGTCCGCGACGACGGGGAATCCGAAGGTCGAGGGGAGGCCCTTCGAAACCTCCCGCCAGCGGCCTCCTTCGGGCCCCCGGTAGTAAGTCCCGCAGTGGTTCTGCTGGAATATCGACCCATCCCGGGCCGAATCCCAGGCGAGCTTGTGCACGCACTGCCCGATCTCCGGATATTTCTCGGGGAGGAAGTCGGCTCGCACCCCTCCGTTCTCGGCGGTCCAGGTCTCCCCGCCGTCGTGGCTCTCCCAGGTCCCTACGGCGCTGATGCCGACGAGGAGACGGCGAGGATCCCTCGGATTCACAAGGATGGAATGCAGGCAGAGGCCGCCTGCGCCCGGTTCCCATTCGGTCCGGGTCGGGTGCTGATTCAGCGCGTCAAAGCCATGCCAAGAATCGCCCCGGTCGTCGCTCCGGAAGAGCGCCGCGGGCTGGACGCCCACATAGATCGTGCCCGGCTCGTCGTCGGGTCCGGGGGCGATGTGCCATACCCGCTCGACCGCCAGGGCCTCGGAGGGACTGAACTTTGGTCCGCTCTTCGTGCGTCGGAACTCCTCGCCCAGGCGGGCCCGCTGGACTCCCGGCCCCCAGTGGGAGCTCGTGACCGACGCGTAGGCGGTCCGGCCGTCGCGCGGGTCGAGCTTCATGTGGTAGATCAAGTGGCCCTCGAAGTACGGACCTGCGACGGACCAGCGCCGTCGGTCTCGGGAGTGGAAGATGAACCCTCCCTTCTTCGTGCCCACGAGCAATACCGTGCTTCCCTTTGAGATGGTCTTGGTCATGTCAACCGCCCGCGACGCTGGGTAGGATGTGGACCGTGTCCCCGGGCGCGAGCCGCGTCTCCGAGAGGGACCCGCGGGGGAGTTCGTCGTTCACGAAGACGTTCACGTAACGCCTCAACTGCCCCGTCTCATCCGCGATCCGATCCCGGAACCCCGGGAATGTGGCGTCCAACTGATCCAGGAGGGCGGATAGGTCGTCGGCCACCAGGAGGACCTCGTCCCGGCCGCTCGTCAAGTCGCGGAGGGCGGGAGGAATCCTCACCAAGACGCCTGGCGGAGGTTTCGTGTCCTCGGCTGAACGGGCGGTCCTCATCGGTTCGTCCGCAAGAGACCGGATGCCAAAAGAGTTTGCTCCTTCCATGCACGGATCAGAGGCCCCGCGAGATCAGGAACGTCCAGTCGAACCAGAGGACGTAGGCGCCCGTCGCGATGACGATGAACCCTGCAATCCGGTGCACGTAGGGATGCCACTTCCGGAGAGTCCGGAAGGCGGCCCCGCGGGCCGTGGTCGCGGACATGGTGATGAGCATGAAAACTGTCGCGCTCCCGAGCGCGTACGCGATGAGGACCTGGAGCGCGTCCCCGGGCGGTAGCGTAAGGGATGCGGTGATGACCTGGAGGAAGACGGGCAGGAAGCACCCGCTCGCGATGAGGCCGTAGCCCGCGCCGAAGAGGAAGAAGGCGGGAGCCCGACGGCCTCGCGGGGCGCGAATTCCCGGCAGGAGGGACGTGAAGCCCCGATCGAAGACCATGAGCACGCCGAGGACAACGATGAAGGCGGCGGAGACGAACGCGATACGCGGGAGCCACTCCTGGAAGCCCTGGAAGCCGAACTGCAGGGCAAGGATGACCGCGAAGCCCAGCCCCACGTATACCGCGCCGATGCCCAGGGAGGCAGCCCCCCCAACCTGGATGCCCCGGAGGATTTGGCGCCGAAGTTCGGCTCGGTCGGAGGCGTCCAAGCTCCTCGACCCTTCCCATGCGACGAAACCTCCCACCGCGAGGGAGATACCACCTCCGAAGGAAAGGCCCGCATCGAGGAGCGGCCGGTCCCCGAAGCTCACGACGAAGTCCACGATCGCGAGGACGAGCAGCCCGAGACCTACGACGGCCCCCGCGAGGCCGATCTTCACGAGTCGCGGGGTCTCGGTCTCCGGAGTCAAGCGGGGTTCGTCTTCCTTCCGGCTCATGTAGTAGGAAAGGTAGGCAGGCAGGAGCGCCGTTGCACACGGCGAGAACACGACGACGATTCCCGCGGAGAAGGCGGCGCCCAGGATGACCTCGTGGGCCAAGGCCCCCACCTCACAGGAGGCGCTCGACCTGGGGCGCTAAGTCGGCGTCCGTGATTACGCCGGCGTGGCGGAAGGCCACATAGCCCTGGGCGTCGATCAGATAGATCGTGGGAAGGGCGGACACCTGGAAGGTCAGCCCGAGATTCGAGTTGTCCAGGGCAATGGGCCAGGTCCCCCCGTACGTCGCGAGGAAGGTCCTCGCGACTTCCGGGTCTTCGGTACCCAGCTGCCCGCCGACGTCGATCGATATCATCACGAGACCCCGACTTGCATAGCGGTCGCGGATGGAAACGAGAAAGGGCATCTCCTGAACGCAGGTCGGACACCGGGAACCCATGAAGTCGAGGAGCACGGGTCGGCCTCGTTGCGCCGAAAGGCGAAAGACGCCTCCGTCCACGTCCGTGAGCGTGAAGTCGGGGGCCGCGTCCCCGAGACGGACGCCCACCCGGGGCCCCGCTGGCGGGCCCGCAAGGATGCCGACCCCGAAGTAGAAAAGGGCGATGAACGCCACGAGGATGACCGCGATGCCGAGGGTGAGTCTGCGGATTTCCTTGCGTCTCGCGTCTTGGGAGGCGGCGCGGGCGCGTCCCTGGACATCCCCAGGACGCCTTCGGTGGGCCATCTACTTTTTCTCCTCACGCGGATCGGGTCCCGTTTCCGTGGGGCTCGCGGCCCACCGTTTCCTTCTGCGCCACAGGAACAAGGCGCCAACCCCGAGGGCCCCCGCCCCCAGGCTGGCGGCGACGGGTACGGTGAGGTCATCCGGGGCACTCGGCTGTGGAACCAGCTTCTCCAGGCCGTAGATGGATGTGGCGGGGAAGAAATCGAACCAGGCAAACCAGAAGGCCGTCACCGCGTCGATCTCTTGGAGGGAGCCGTCCCGCCCCACACCGGTAATCCGATCGTAAGACCTCCCCGCGCTGTCCGAGACGGATCCATCGCCAGCCGCCACGAAGGTGCGGTCCCCCCGTTCCCAGGCCTTCATCACGCCCTTCGCGTGGGTGACCAGGATGGGAACGTCTCCGAGGACATCGTTGACAACGGGTTCGTTTCGAAGGACGGAGATCGGATAGGCGCGGGCTTCGCCGTCGAGGAAGATCCCCAAGACGAGTTCCTTCGGGTGGAGGACCTGACGGGGGTCGACATTGCCCTGCGGGAAGTAGACCGCTCCGGAAGTGGCGTAGCCCGCGTAGGGGTCCCGCAAGTAGTTCCTCTGGAACTGGCCGAACGCGTCTCGCGGCCGATCGAGGAGCTTCGTGTCCGGATGCATGGCCCGCCACTCTCCCCAACTCAGGGTCGCACTGGAGAACAAGCTCAGTCGGGTGCCGTGATACGACCCGAGGATGGACTCGCCGAGAAGCTGCGTCCAGTAGCTTTCCGTCTGATGGTCGTACATCACGAGATCGTTCTTGAACAGCTTCCCGCTCACCCCGAAGGTGAGGATGTCCGAGCCCAGGTCGCGGTCGTAGACGAGCGCGGTGCCACAGAGCGGGCAGTAGGTGACCGCCACGGACTGGCCGCCCACGACGTCGTTTACGATCTCGTGCCAGTTCAAGATGGCGAACGGATACGCCCTCGCATCCCCCCCGATGTTCAGCCCAATCACGGTCCATGCATCGGGCAGCCAGGAGGGGTCGTCTCCGTCGAAGGTGGGCTCGAGGATCGCAGGGATCGCGTCCTTCGGGAGTACAGGCACAATGTCGTTGCGACCCACGTGGTCGCCCCTCGCGGGATGGCCGGCAAAGAAGACGCCCGCCACGAGGAACGTGAGCGACAGAGCGATGATTCCGCGCACGTGCAAACGACTTGTGCCGGCGAATAAAGACCTTCCCACGAAGGGTTCGAGGAGGATTCCGGCACCCTCGAACGCGCGCCACGCTCCCTCAAGCGGACGGTGACGGGCCCCGTCCCCTCGGAAGCCCGGCCCGAAGGCCGGCAAGGCCTTATGGGGCGGACGTTCCTCTCCCGAGCGCATGGATTCGGAGGAGGTCCTCCAGATCGCGCTGTCCCTCGCCCGTCAGGCCGTCCCTCCTCCGGATACGGGAATCGACGTACCGGCTCGGAACGTGAAGCGGGTCCTCTTGGGAATTGATGTGGACCCGGGGGATCTCGTGATGGCGAAACAGCTGGAATACGATCTCGTGATCGCCCATCACCCCACGGGAGGCCGAGCGGTCCTCGACTTTCCGAAGGTCCTCACAAAGCACGCCGACATCTTGCTTCGTCACGGCGTCCCGAGGGCAGTCGCGGAGGAGGCCGTCCGCGAACTCCAAGAGGAATGGAGCCCGGAAGTCCACAAGGAGAACTATGACCATCTTCCCAGTGTGGCTCGGATGCTTCGCCTCGGACTCATGTGCATTCACAACCCCTGTGACGAGATCGGTCGTCGGGTCATGGACGAAACCTTGCGTGTGAATTTGCCCTCGAATCCGCGGGTCCGGGATGCGATTGACGTGCTCTACCAGATCCCGGAGTTCCGGGAGGCGAAGACGCGAATCATCCTTCGCATGGGGAGGCTCGACAAC
Organism: uncultured Methanomassiliicoccales archaeon; assembly: GCA_964348145.1. Classification (GTDB taxonomy): domain Archaea; phylum Thermoplasmatota; class Thermoplasmata; order RBG-16-68-12; family RBG-16-68-12; genus RBG-16-68-12. Next base: position 15,555 of record CAYGBO010000004.1, on the reverse strand, counting down.
GCGCTTGGACGCTGGGCCGTCGTCCACGGAGCGGGCACGAACGGCGGGTTCCCGGTCGCCCGCGCGGCCTTCGACCACGGCATCGACACCGTTTTCTATATCCACATCGATGCGGGACAGCTTCG